>SECN01000049.1 GCA_004173515.1 Myxococcaceae bacterium
CCCATGGGGACGTCGGCACGCTCGGCGTACACCTGCGCTAAGGAGCGCTTCGCCCAGCAGATGGCGCAACCGCCCAACTGCATGAGCTGCGCCTCGTCGTGAAGGCGCTTGCGCAGCAGACCCAACTGGCGCGCTGGTGTCGTTGCCAGGAGGTGGGCCACGGCCTGCCTGCGCATGGCGGGGGTGGTGAGGAGTGGCTGCCGGCGCCTCTTCACGGGGCACCGCCGTCGTCGCGAATCGCGTGAGCCTGGACGTCGAGCCCCACCAGCACCTGGCCGGGGACCGCTTTGCGCTCGCCGAAGGTGTCGGCCAGCTTGGACACCAGCGCGAGAAGGTCGTTGAACTGCCGGCGGAGGCGGTCTGCCTCGTTCGCCTGCGCGATGGCGGCCGGAGTCGTCCGCGCAGCGGACGCTGTCTGCCCGGCGTGCTCCAGCGCGTTGAGGATGTCACGGCACTCCGCGGCATCCAGGACGAGCCCACCACCACCGCCACCGCTCGCGACGTAGGAGAGGGACGCGCGGAGGACCTCGCCCAGCGGTCTGGGCGCGGACGGCGCGGCGGGTACGGCCGCCTTCTTCGGAGCGGCGCGCTTCACTGTTCACCTCCTTCCGAGCCGCTGCTGTCGGTGTAGGGAGTGAGCAACGCGAGGCGGGTGTTCAAGAGACCCACCTCCGCCACCGCATAGCCGATGGCGTGGTACAGGCAGGCTTGCCGGGTGCGCCCGAAGCTCTTCGTGCAGGCGCGGCACCCGTCGGAGGGCGGCACCTTCTCGCGGTAGGCGACGATGACAAAGCGCTCCGAACCCTGCTCCAGTCGATGCCTGTCCCGGTGAGTGGCGGCTGGCATCCTCCAACGCGTGGTTTGTTTGAAGTCGGAGCCGCGACCCATCCGTGTCGTGCGAAACGACGCGCCTGACTTGCTGCCGCTCCTGTGCATCAGGCCTGTATGCCTGTCGACTGCAGGATGAGACGCAAGGCCTGGGTCGCATATGGCTGGGCAAGGACAGACCCCGGTGCAGACCGACCCGGCTCACTCCGTCTTCTACAAACCCTGCTCAGTCGAAGGTGTTTCCTTCTTGACTGGATATGTCTTGACAGCAGGCGGAGTCCTGGTGTGAATGTTATTGCGATCATGCTTAAACAGATTAGTCGGTAAGGGCGTTGCGGAGTGCGTTCCGGGCGCGGTGACCTCGGCACGCTGACAGGAAATCGGGAGGGGGGCGGCGCGCGGAAGAAGAACTCCGCGTCAGGGAGGCGGTGTCGCCTCTGGCCGGAGGGATCGTTTCCAATCGTAGTTTGGGCTCACAATGATTAGCCGGGGGTTTGCCCCCAGGCCGTGCAGTCAGCGAGGGCTCGCGAGATTCGCAGCCCGTTGCTTCTGACGCACCACGCTCTTCCCACGCAGTCCCTAACCCCCGTCGTTGGAGTCCAGATGAACATCCTGAAATATTGCTTTGCAGGGATGCTACCCGCCCTGCTCCTCGTGGCATGTGAAAAACCTGGAGAGGGCGCCGCTCCCGAACCGGAACTGCAGTCCGTCAAGAGCCGCCTGCTGACGGGCAGCGATTCACTGTCAAACGTGCATTCCGACCAGAAGTTCACCGGCGCCAACGGAAGCCGGGCTGGTGCCGCACTGGCCAGCGGTCTGCTGAACGCAGACTCGCTCAGCGACATCGTCGTTGGCGCTCCGGGTCCCAGCAGCGGCACATTCGTGAGCAAGGTGTATGTCCTTCATGGAAAAACCAACGCGGAAATCCGGACCGCGTCGTTACAGATCGAGGGCGTCTCCGCCTACCGGGCCGGCGCCAGTCTGAGCCTCGGAAACTACACCGGCAATTCGCGCAGCGACCTCCTCATTGGTGCCCCCGGGTACAGTCTGAACCGCGGCGCCGCCTATCTCCTGGATGGCGCGACTCTCCCTTCGACGACAGTCTCGCTCTCTTCATCCAAGGTCATTCCAGGGCAGGCGACCAATGATGGAGCGGGATTTGCCGTTGCCCTTGGCAATGTTGTCGGCGGTGGTGATGCCGACCTCATCGTTGGTGCCCCCAATCGCTCCACGGGAAGCGGCGCCATCTATGTCATCCAGGGGCCCCTCAACCTGGCGAGCCTTCCTTCCAGTCTTGGGAATGCCACGACATCCATCGTGGGAGCCGCAGGCAATCCGATCCAGGCCGGAACATCCCTTTCGACTGCGGACCTCAATGGAGATGGTCGTGCCGACCTCCTCGTGGGGGCTCCGAAGTACAATGGAACGGGAGCTGTCTTCGTCTTTTTCGGACCCCTCCCGGCGAGCGCGACCCCGCTGTCGCTGACGAATGCAAACCTGACGCTCCTCGGGACCACTGCGAACGAACTCGCGGGTACCTCCATCGCGCGCTTGGGCGACATTGACGGCGATGGTGATGAGGAAGTCCTGGTGGGCGCCCCTGGCAGTGGCTCACTCCCAGGCAAGACCTATCTTGTATACGGTGGGTCCACAGGCACCGTGGCGTTGGCGACATCGCCCCAGTTCGTTGGCAGCCCGGGTGACCTGTCCGGCACCTCGGTTGCCAGGGTGGGTGATGCGGATGGTGATGGCTATACTGACTTTCTGATTGGCGCTCCCGGGGCGGCATTCGGCGCGGGAGCTGCCTATCTGATTCACGGTGGACTCACTCCTTTCACTGGAAGCCAACCACTCTCCAACTACTACTGGTTCACGGGTGAGGCCGCGGGCGACGGGGCTGGTACTGCTGTCGCTAGCGCGGGCGACGTCGACGGAGATGGCCGGGATGACCTCGTGATCGGAGCCCCTGGCGCGGGAGCGGGTAAGGGCTCGGTCTATTTGATGACCCTCCACACCTGGTACGAAGATACCGATGGTGATGGTCATGGTGATGCCAATAAGGAGCAGGATTCCTATTTCGCCCCGACTGCAGGCAACTGGGTGACGAGTAGCGATGACTGTGATGATTCCAATTGGAACATCAATCCGGCTGCCTTGGAGGTCTGCAACGCAATAGACGACAACTGCAACGGACTCATTGACGCCCAAGATCCCGAACTCGGTGGCGCAGTTCTCTGGGTTCAGGATAAGGACAATGATCTTCATATTGATCCCGACAGCGTTGCCGTTCTTGCCTGTTCTGCGCCCCCAGGCTCGATCAATCTTGAGGATGCACTGGGCTTCGAATGCCTTGGTATCTACTCGGACAACGATCCTTCGACGTATGAAGGTGCCGAGGAAGTCTGCGACACCAAGGATAACAACTGTGAGGGCTCCGTCGATGAGGGTGTGACGACGAGATATTACAAGGACTTGGATGATGACACCTTCGGCGATCCTGTCGACTCCATCCAGGCCTGCTCCGCGCCCGCCGGTTACGTCGAAAGCAACTCGGACTGTGACGACACCCGGTCCACCGTGAACCCGTCCGCGATCGAAGTCTGCAACGGTCTGGACGACAACTGCGATACGAAGCAGGATGTCAATGCGACCTGGTACGCGGACCTTGACCAGGATGGCTTCGGATCCGACGCTCCCTATCCGCCGCTCGTCGTCGCTGTGTGTGGCTCCGCGCCCGTCGGATACGCCAACAACAAGGACGACTGCAACGATCGGAACCCCCTGGTCGTGGGCCCCAAGGAGTGGCACCTGGATTCGGATGGTGATGGCTTCGGCGATGCGAGCAAGCCGATCAAGGCCTGCACGCAACCCGCGGGCTACGTCGCCAACGACAAGGACTGCGATGACCTGGCGGCCTCCGTCACGGAGATCTTCTGGTATGCGGACGCCGATGCGGATGGGTTCGGAAACCGGGCAACTCCCATCAGCGCCTGCTCCGGCCCGCCCGCCGGTTATGTCGCCCTCGACACGGACTGCAACGACACGACCGCCTTGGTCTCACCTCTCCAGACCGAGGTCTGCAACGGCGTGGACGACAACTGCACCAATGGCGTTGACGAAGGGGTGAAGTCGACCTGGTACCACGACGGGGATGGTGACGGCTTCGGAGACCCGATGAGTTCGGTCCAGGCCTGCTCCGCGCCCGCGGGCTACCTCGCGGACTCCTCGGACTGCAACGATGCGAGTGCTTCGATCAATCCGGATACCACCTGGTACGTCGACACGGATTCGGACGGATTCGGCGTTGACGCGGCCAGCAACGTCAAGGCCTGTGTGCGGCCCACCGGCTATTCAGCCGTCAAGACCGACTGCGATGACAACCGCAACACCACGCATCCAGGCGCTCTTGAGTTCTGCAACGGCGTGGATGACGACTGCAACAGCACCATCGACGACAGCACCGCGGTGGATACGGCGACCTGGTTCCAGGACTCCGACGGTGATGGACACGGAGGCCTCTCCAAGTCCACCAAGGCATGCTCCAAGCCCGCCGGTTACGCAAGCTCGAGCGATGACTGCAATGACTCGAACAAAGACATGTTCCCTGGCAACGCGGAGGTTTGTGACGGGCTGGACAACAACTGCGACTTCGAAAAAGACGAGGACGTGAAGAGCACCTTCTACCAGGACTCCGACGGCGATGGCTTCGGAACGCCGCTCTCCTTCAAGCTCGTCTGCAGCGCGCCCACGGGCTACGTCTCGAACAACCAGGACTGCAACGATACCAATGGCAACGTCGCTCCGGGTCACGCCGAGGTGTGCAACGGCGTGGACGACAACTGCGACGGCGTCGCTGACGATGGCGTCAAGGTCACCTACTACGCGGACCTGGACGGCGACGGCTTCGGGACGACGAACCCCGCCTATACCGTCCAGGCCTGTTCCCCGCCTGCCGGTTACACGTCGACCACGGGCGACTGTGATGATCGCAGGAACGAAGTGAGCCCGACGGGCACGGAGGTCTGCGACCTGCTCGACAACAACTGTGACGGCACCACCGACGAGGGCGTGCAGCTGACCTGGTACCAGGATGCGGACGGTGACGGGTTCGGTACGCCTGGTGCTACGACGTTGGCCTGCTTCAAGCCCACGGGATACGCAGGCAACACGACCGACTGCGACGACAGCCGGAGTGATGTGAGCCCCGCCAACGTGGAGGTGTGCGAAGCCCCGGACGCTCCGCAGGTCGACAACGACTGCGATGCCAACGTGAACGACGCCATCAACGTGCGGACCTGGTACGAGGACGAGGACGAGGACGGCTTTGGCTTGAAGGACAAGTTCGTGCTGAGCTGCACTCCTCCGCTCAAGCACTCCGACAAGGCCGGGGATTGCGATGACACCCTCGCCTCGGTCCGCCCGGATGCCCTGGAGACCTGCGAGTCGAGCGGTCCGCAGATCGACAACAACTGCAACGGCGACCTGAACGACGACCCCAACGCCCCCATCTGGTACGGCGACGGGGACGGAGACAACTACGCCGGGACGACCTTCGAGCTGCGCTGGTGCACGAACCCGAGCAACCTGAAGGACCCGAATGGCAACGTCCTTGTTCGGGGCCACTACGTGGCGAGCCTCATCCCGACGGACTGCAACGACAGCAACGCGAGCATCAGCCCTGGAGCCACCGAGGTCTGCAACCTGATTGACGACAACTGCAACAGCCAGACGGATGAGGGAACCCAGATCGCGTTCTATCCGGACACGGACAACGACGGCTGCGGTGCCAACGTGGCTCCGTCCATGGCGTGCTACGCGCCTGGAACCTGTGGGTTCGGCTTCGTCACCAACCACAACGACACTAACGACAACGACTCGAGCGTCTGCCTCTAGCCGTGACGCCTGTCCCGGAGCGCCACGAATGCTGAAGTTCGTGGCGACCCGGAAACACTTGTAGCAAGCCCCATGGAGCCCCGAACCTGGTGTTCGGGGCTCCATGCCCTTACGGGCGTCGGACGGTGCTCAGTCGCGCAGGTACCACAGGTGCGCTCCCGCCCCCAGGTCCCGTGCCTGGACCTGACGCTCCAGCAGCAGGGGGGACTGTGCGTGCAACAACTCCTCGCCTTGCGAAGTCACCACGCGCGTCAGTTGCCACTCGCCCAGGTCCCTCAATCGCTCGAACCACGCTTGTTCATACGGCAGGACCGCGGTCAGGAACTCCTGCTGCTCCAGCCGTTCACCCAGCCGGTCGAGGTCGGGAACCTGGGCCACGGTGATGCGATCCAACCGGGGGGCTCCTCGGAAGTAGCCACGGAAGGCGCGCAGCTCCACCGCTCCTGAACCCAGGCTCTCCACCCGGAAGGGCCCGGTGCCTACGGGATGCAGACCGAAACCTTCCGGATTGGGTTCGTAGGCGGCACGCGGGACGATCCCCGCCGAAAGGAGCGGTGTCAGGGCATCCGGCGCGTCCACCAGGAACGTCACCTGACGCCCCAGCAGGGTGATGTCGAGCACGCGCGTCGCCCACGGACGCCAGAGGGACTCCACCTCGCGCAAGCGCAGGAAGCTGAAGCGCACGTCGTCCGCCGTCACCGGCGAGCCGTCGTGGAAGGCGATGTCCCCTCGCAGCGTGACGGTGATGGAGTAGCGACGGGTGCCACCCACGTCTACAGGCACCGGTGCACTCCAGGCTTCGGCGAGGTCCGGCACGTGTTCCGCCTGGGGGCCTTCGCGCCGGCCCAGTCCGCGGAAGACCAGACCCATGACGCTGGAGGGCTCCAGGGGGCCGGCGCGCAGCGGGTCCATGCGCTGCAGGACGCGGAAGTCCCCCAGGGCCAGCACCTGCCGGGGCCGCACCAGCACCGTGCGGCTGAAGGCCCGCCGGGCGCGGTCGGGCCCCGGGACGGTGCCGTGCGGATCCGCGATGAAGCGCACCGTGTGCGTGCCCTGGCTCAACTGGAGTTGACGCCGGGTGCTGCTCTCCGCCGAGCGCTGCCCGGGCTCCAGCGGTCCATGGGGCAACTCCGGCAGCGGAGCGCCGTCCACGCTCCATTGCACCGCGAACGAGGGCGTCGTGAGGGCGCCGGGGTTGGCCACCAGCGCCTCCATGTCGAAGGGCTCGTCCGCCATCACCACGTCCGTGCCGATGCGCAGCTCCTCGACCAGCAGGTCCGGGACGGTGGACTCCCAGGCGAGCACGTTGGAGGGCTGTGAGCCCAGCACCGCGAAGACGAGCCCGGCGCCGCGGGCCTCCAGGGGCGCCTCCACCGTCACCCGTGAAGGGCTCCACTCGAGCACCCGGGCCTCGCGTCCATGGAACATCACCACCACGCCCTCGGGCTTCACCAATCCCAGGTTGCCACCCTCCAGGACCACGGTGGTGCCAGGGGTGCCTCGCGCGGGCCGGGCGAGCGTGAAGTACGGCATGCCGCGCCAGTCGCGCAGATGCGTTTCGGGGATGTCTGTCTTGCGACTGACCTCCGCCAGCATGGAGGTGGTCCGGGTGT
Organism: Myxococcaceae bacterium; assembly: GCA_004173515.1. GTDB lineage: Bacteria > Myxococcota > Myxococcia > Myxococcales > Myxococcaceae > Corallococcus. The sequence continues at coordinate 7,335 of SECN01000049.1, forward strand.
AGCGGAGCAGGTCGTCCACGGAATAGACGCCAATGGCGTTGAGCGCCCGGATCTCCGCCAGGGTGATGCCAGGAAGCGTGGCCAGGGGCGCGTTGGTGGTCGTGTCCTCCATCGGGTGGCGCAGCCCCGCCAGCTGGCTCTCCAGGACCTGGGCAAAGTCCAGCTTCAGCAGGGTGTCGCTGGTCTGGTCCGGATCCACCGCGCGGAAGAAGAGGCGTCCATCCGGGTCGCGCCGCAGCGTCACCTCCGCGTCCAGGGAGATCTTCTTGATGGAGAAGGTCACCTTGCGCGAGTACGACTTGAGCAGGAGCGTGTCCTCCGCCCGGTCCACCTCCGCGGAGACGGCGTCGATGACGTCCGCGAGCTGCCACTCCACATTGTCTTGCTGGCTCATGGTCCCTCTGAGGGGGGTGGGAGCGTGCCAAGGGACTGGACGCTCAACGTGATGGAAACGCGGCCCATGCCGCTCACCGCGGGGGAGTCGCGGGTGCTCGGCAGGGTGAGGACGAACCGCGCGGGCTGCTGCTGCGGATCCGCGCCGGCTTCCCGAAGGCGCAGGAAGGCGGGGACGTTCAGGTCCACGTCCTTGACCTGGAGCCGGAGCCCGGCCTCCTGGGAGGTCCGGTCGACGGACTCGGCCAGGTCATCGAAAATGAGGGTGAGCAGATCGCCTAGGGTTATGTCAGCCATGGGAGTGGGCAAGCACAGGCAAAGAGGGCCGCGAGGCCGGCGGCGACATGCCATCGGCCCCGCGGTGTGGAATCAGCTGATGGGGTCGTCCTTGACGATGGATGCGAAGGACTCGGTCCGGAACAGGATGCGCACCTGTCCGATGATCTCCGCGTTCATCGTCACCGCGTCGAAGGTGCTCTCATTCACGGAGCTCACCTGGAGGTTGCTGTAGCCGGCACCGAAACTGGTGCGGAACCAGCTTCCGAAGCCCACGCTGCCATTGACGCTCGCACTGAAGTTGCTCTGGTCGTAGCGGGTGCGTTGCACGGTCTGCGCGTCGGTGGAGGTGACCGTGAAGGTCAGGCGCGAGAGGATCTCTCCGTTGGAGACCACGATGCGCGCCATGCCCTCGCGAGCCATGGCGCGCAGATGGGTGATCATCTTGATGGCCAGCATCTCCGCCACGGCGGCGCGGAGGAGTTCGACCTGGGCCGCCGTGAAGGACGTGGCGGAGGAGGAGATCTCGTTCGGCGTCGCGAACACGAGGGGGATCTTGTTGCCCTTGGTCTCCTCGAGGAGGGCGCTGACGACCTCCAGGAGGCTGGCATGGGCGGTCTTCGCGGGCGTCCCCGTTTCGGCATCCGCTGGGACCTCCTTGAAGGTGTAGGCCGTGCGGCAACTGGTGCCGCCCAGACCGTCCCCGTAGCGCTGCGCGAGGTGTGCGTTGATCTGCGCGGTGGTCACGTGGTCGGCCTGGAACTCCGCCAGCGTCTTGGCCAGATCCGCGACCAGCTCCGAGTACGCCTTCATCTGCTTGATCGTGGCGCCGACGATGGCTTCGAAGGTGCCATTGATGAGTCCCGCGGTGAACTCCACGAAACCCAGGTTCTGCACCTGCTTGAGCGCATTGACCCCGGACTCCAACGCGGGCGTGGCCAGGGCGCTGGCCCTGCTCCGGGACTGCTGGGTGGACAGCTGCTGGATGGCGCCGTGGACGGCTTCACCCACGGCCTGACGGACGCTCAGGCGTTGCCGCTCGTCGCGGATGCCCGCGACGGCTTCGTCAATGGACTTCATCAAGGGCGCCAGCTCCCGCTCATAGTCGGGGGGCGGTGCGGCACCCGGACGCTTTCCCCGGACACTGATGCTCTTCTCCATGGTGTTCTTCCTCTGGGCAACGATGTGGGTAGTGTCGCGGACTGACCGGTGCGCAACGGGAAGGCCCAGCCCCCCTCGCAGGGGACGCAGAAGACGGTGCCCTTGAAGGGGAAATCAAACGTCTGCGTGCGACGGGAGCAATGATGCGGGGATGGTCTGACATGCTCGTTTTCCTGCTATGGAGCTGGTCATTCGGCGCCCGGGGTTTCGCGGGCCCTGAGTCGAAGCTGCGCCAGGGTGGTCCATAGGGATTGGGCAGCGCGGAACGATGGGGAGGAATGAGATGATGAAAAGCATGAAGCTTCGACTCACCCTGGGGTTGGCATTGGTTGGCACGGCACTTCCAGCGGGCGCGCAATCGTTTGACCATCTGGCGCCTCCGGAATGGAGTCGGCAGTTGGGAACGAACCGGTACGATCAGGTGTCTGGGGTGGCGGCGTCGTTCGGCAACGTGTTCATCGCGGGCTACACCCAGGGACAGCTTGAGGCAGGGCCATCCGCCGGAGGTTCCGACGCCTTCGTGGCGAAGCTTCGCGCGACCGGTGTCGTTGATTGGACAAGACAGTTCGGTTCGTCGTCAAACGACTATGTCACCGGGGTGGCGGCGTATGACTTGAACCCAAATGCCGTGGCGGTCTACGCGGCGGGCTATACGACCGCGGCGCTGCCTGGGAATGTCTCCGCTGGAGGCACGGATTCATTTCTCGTGAAGTACGACGCGGCGGGTGGACAGCAGTGGGTCCGGCAGTTCGGGACGGCCTCGGGTGATTTCGCGCAAGGCGTTGTGACGGCACCCGATGGAAGCGTCTATGTGACGGGCTATACGTCCGCTTCGATGGCGGGCCAGCCCTGGGCGGGGGGCCAGGATGCCTTCGTGGTGAAGTACGACGCGTCCGGTGCCCGGCAGTGGTCGCGGATGGTGGGCTCCAGCCGCAACGACCAGGGGCGGGCGGTGGCCGTCGGCGCGGACGGCGGTGTCTACGTGACGGGGTTTACGTTTGGCGGACTGGATGGGAATGCCAACGCGGGAGGTCCTTCCTCCACCACGTCGGATCTCTTCCTGGTGAAGTACGACGCTGCGGGTCAACGGCAATGGACGCGGCAGCTTGGAACGGGCTCCACGGATGTGGCCCAGGGCGTCGCCACCTCGCGTCGAAGCTCGGGCGAGGTGGAGGTCTACGTCGCGGGACGCACCCTCGGCGGACTGGATGGCAATGGCTCGCTCGGGGACTACGACATCGTCGTGGTGAAGTATGACGCGGCGGGAAACCGGCGGTGGACGCGCCAGCTCGGAACGGCAGGTGAGGAGCAGGTGTTCGGCGTCACCTCGGATGGTGGGGGCAGCGTCTATGTGACGGGCTCGTTGACCTCGGACCTGGAGACGGGCGCGCCGTTGGGCAGCAACGACCTTGTCCTCTTCAAGCTGGATGCGGCTGGCGTCGTGCGGACGCGTCGGCAGCTGGGCTCGGTCAATTCCACCGACCCTGCGCGGAGGAGTGACGCGGGGCTGGCTGTCGCGGTGGATCCGACACGGGGCGTCTATCTGGCGGGCTATACCGAGGGTGCGCTGGGGACGCCTCCGTCAGGGGACAAGGACGCGGTCGTGGTGAAGTACCTGGTCGGCTGTGAGGCAACGACGGCGGGCCAGTGCGCGCTGGGCTACGGTTGGGGCCGCCAGCGCACTCCCGATGGATGGGTGCGTCAGCTGGGGTCCGAACTGGATGACCACGCATCGTCCGCGGTCGCGACTGCGGGCGGCATCTATGCAGCGGGAGAGACCTACAGCAGCTTCGGTGGAAACTCGCATCTGGGCGGCGGGGACCTGTTCCTGACGGCATATGACGCGACGGGGGGGCTTCGCTGGGTGCGGCAGTTTGGCTCCGCAGACGATGAGCTGGTCGGGGGGCTGTCTGCAGATGTCGCGGGCAGTGTCTACGTGGCTGGGGGCACCAGCGGCAGCCTTGGCGGCCATGCCCCGGCGGGCCTCTTCGATGCCCTCGTCGTCAAATACGATTCAGCGGGACAGCGACTCTGGGCCTGGCAGCTGGGTTCACCCGAGTTCGAGTTTGCGCGTGGGGTGGCGGCCCTGCCTGGTGGCGGCGTCTACGTGGTGGGCGGGACGTATGGAAGCCTCGATGGCAACGTCAGCGCGGGCTACGGTGAAAGCGATTTCTTCGTGTCCAGGGTGGACGCGGGCGGAGCGCGGGTGTGGACGCGGCAGCTTGGAACTCCCGGATACGATGAGGCTGTGGCCGTCACCGTCGGTGCGTCGGGAGACGTCTACGTGGCAGGGGTGACTTCAGGAAGCATGGGAAGCGGAGGCCCGCAGGGGGACACCGACGTCGTCCTCGTGAAGTTCGACGCGGCAGGTCAGCTGCTGTGGTCGCGGCAGGTGGGCTCCTCGGCGCCGGATTCAGTCGTGGGCGTCATCGAAACGAGTGCGGGCATCCTCGTCTCAGGAGGCGCTTCTGGCGCAGGAGGTGGACAGCCATCCCAGGGCGGCGTCGACTTCTTCGCGGCCCTCTTCGCTCCCATGACCGGGCAACCTCTTGGCTGGTGGCAGTTCGGCTCGGCGCTGGACGAGTACCCGGGAGCGCTGGTCTCTGATGGGGCTGGAGGGGCCTGGCTTGCGGGGAGCACCCAGGGTGTCATGGGAGCGGTGCGCGGAGGACAGGACATCGTCCTGGTGCACCTCACGCCCCAGGGTGAGCCTCAACTGGTCCGTCAGCTCGGGACCCAGGATGACGAACATGCGGAGGGCATTGCCGTCGACGCTCTGGGAAGGGTCTACGTGGCTGGGGAGACGTTGGGGGCCTTCGAGGGCCAGACAGCCTCGGGAGCCTTCGACTTCTTCCTTTTGAAGGATGACGATCCGCTCGATTGAGCAACTCGGGGCCAGGAGGGTTGCAAAAGGGGGCAAGTGAGTATCAGAGCCTGTTGAATTGGACTGCTATGCGAGGCGGCGCAGCATGAGGCCGGTCATCGCGATGTGGATGAAGGTCTCGGACGAGTGCTCGTGACGCTCGTAGTCGCGAGCCAGACGCCGCTGGCGCGTCAGCCACGCGTTGGTGCGCTCCACCACCCAGCGACGCTTCTGCACGACGAAGCCCTTGTCCCCCTCGGCGCGCAGGACAATCTCGACCTCCATCCCAGCCTGCTTCGCGGCGTCCGCCACGACGGGGCCCTGGTAGCCCGCATCCGCCCAGACCTTGTTCAGCGAGGGAAACTCCTCGGAGGCCCGTGGCAGGACCGCCCCCGCCGCGGCATCCCGGTCTTGCACGTCGGCGGTCGTCACCCAGGCCACTAGCACCAGTCCCAGCACGTCCACGAGCAGGTGGCGCTTGCGGCCCTTCACCTGCTTGCCCGCGTCGTACCCTCGACTGTCCGCTTCCTCGGACGCCTTCACCGATTGGCTGTCCATGATTCCAGCGGTGGGCTCATGCTCACGCCCCTGTGCCTGGCGCACCTTGCCACGCAGCGCATCGTGCACGCGCTTCCAGGTGCCGTCCTTCTTCCACAACCGGAAGTAGTGGTAGACGCTTTGCCAGTCGGGCAGGTCGTGCGGCAGAAAACGCCATTGCACGCCTGTCCGCGTCACATAGAGGATGGCATTCACCACCTCGCGGCGCGGGTGAACCTGCTCCTTGGGGCCGCCTCCCACGGGCCCAACGAACGGCTCGATGTGGGCCCACTGCTCGTCCGTCAGGTCACTCGGATACGGCGTGCGCTCGGGCATTGCGAGGTCGGGCATCTTGTTCGTTCAACGAACCGGCCCCTTCGCTCCATTTCAACAGGCTCTCAGCCGGCTCCGCGACCGACTGATTCGGAACAGCCTGGCCGACCCAACTGCCGGGCTCCGCGCCAGCCAGTTCAGGGACCCGCCGGCACATCCCTGGCGATTGCTCGGCGCGAAGCCTGTTCCTCGCGCCATGCCACGAGCTTCGCCAAGTCCACGGCAATCCCGCCGCAAACCACGAGGAGGGGCCGGCGATAGGGGGTCAGTACGTCGAGCCCCTGGTACGCAACCGCGAGCGCGGCGCCACACGCGGGTTCAACGAGGATGCGCAGGTCATCGGCGAACCGCAGGCATGCATCGAGCGCCTGCGCATCGCGCACCGTCACGCAGTGGACCCGGTGGCGGCGCGTCCATTCGAAGGCCGCAGGTGCCACGCGCTTGGCGCCAAGCGTGGTGGCGATGGATGTAATCGCCGACAGGGTGACGAGCTTGCCGGCATTCACCGCGGCGTGCAGTGACGCAGCACCTTCGGTCTCCACGGCGATGACCGGCACGTGCGCCAGCTTGTTGCGGTGAAGCCCCTCCAGCACCCCGCACATGAGCCCGCCACCGCCTACCGCGCAGACCACCACGTCGAAGCCATCCCCAACCTGGGTCACCGCCTCATCAATCAGCGTGGCGTTGCCGTCCCAGATGTCCGGGTGGTCGAACGGCGGCACGTAGACGGCTTCCCCGTGGCCACAGCGGCGCAGGGCCTCCTCGTTGGCCTCGTCCCAGACGGCGCCGTGCACCACCACCTCCGCGTCGAGTGCGGCAATCTGCCGACGCACCGACTCCGGTGTCGAATGGGGGACCAGGATGGTGGTGGGCACGCCCAGAGCACGCCCGGCAACCGCCGCGGCGAAGCCGGCATTGCCACCGGAGGGACAGATGAACTGTCGCGCGCCGGCCTCCACCGCCCGCTGACAAAGCCTTCCGATGCCGCGCAGCTTGAAGGAACCGGAGGGCTGCAGGCTCTCCAACTTGAGGAGCACGGCCTTGCCAAGCGCAGCCGAGAGCGCGTCGTGCGGGATCACGGGGGTGGTGATGTGGAGGGGGCGCATGATGGGGTGAAAACTATACCAATCGGGGCACGCTCATCGCGGCCGAGCGCGCCAACCTCTCCTTCGACCCCGCAGGTCAGCGTCCCTTCAGGGCAGGTAGGTCAGGTCTTCCGGCCCGGTGGCTCCCTTCTCGCGCCAGCGCCACTCCTTCCTCTGGCCCTGAATGAAGAACAAGAAGAGGTGTCCATGTGACGTGCATCGCAGCCGTGGTTCACCAAGGCCGCATCGTCATGGCGGGGGACAGCGCTGGTATCTCAGGAGGTTCCAAGCTGGTCGTCCGGCGCGACCCGAAGGTGTTCCGCAACGGGCCCTTCCTCATCGGCTTCACGACGTCCTTCCGGATGGGGCAGCTCCTGGCGCATGCCTTCAAGCCCCCTCCCGTGCCGAAGCGACGCGGCGCCCTGGAGCGGTACCTGGTGGTGGAGTTCGTGGATGCCCTTCGCGATGCCCTGTCGGAACGCGGCTGGGCGCGAACGCAGAACGGAAGGGAAGAAGGCGGCCTCTTCCTGGTGGGCGTGTCCGGCCGCCTCTTCCGAATCGACAGTGACTACCAGGTGGGTGAATCCCGGGACGGCTTTGATGCCGTCGGGTGCGGCTCGGAGGCGGCGCGCGGGGCGCTCTTCGCGACCAGCCACTTCAAGCCCAAGGCGCGGGTCCGGCTGGCGCTCCAGGCCGCCGAGCGTTGCAGCGCGGGGGTTCGCGGCCCTTTCCTCGTGCTGTCTGCTTGAGGCCTTGTCATGCCCAGGACGGCCACCCGAAGGCAGCCGTCCTGGCCAAGGCATCCTCAACCGTTCTGCATCCTGCCTAGAACGCGCGCAGGCCCAGCGAGTAGCCGGAGATGGAGGCCGGCGAGGACTCGATGTGGTCCTTCGACGCGACCGTGCAACCCCCGTTGAACGGCCGGATCCGCCACAGCAGGTTGCCTGAACCGCTCCAGTTCACGAACGCGCCGCAGCCGCTGAGCGCGTAGCCCGAGCCCTGGACCACGGAGATGCTCGGGTGCGCGGTCACCGCCGAGGTGCCGCCGTTGATGGCGTTTCCAATCGTGCCGACCCCCGGGATGGAGCTGTTGATGCCAATCGCATAGGCGGTCGCCGTTCCAGGCGAGGCCTGGGCGTGGTCCTTGGACCGCACGCGCCAGGCGCTGGCTCCGGAGGGCGCGGAGGCCGTGGCCAGGTTGCCCGGGCCGCTCCAGCTCACCCGGACGCCGCCGCCCGCCAGCACATACCCGGCCGGCAGCGTGGCGGTGACGTCGGGATGGGAGACGGTGGCGCTCGTCGCGGTGTAGACCACCAGATAGCTGCGCAGCTGCGCCGCGGTCAGGCCCGCAGCCTTCAGGCCGATGGCCCAGGCGCGCACCTGCACCGGATCGCTATTGAGGTGCTCCTTGGTGGAGACCAGCCACGAGGTCAGCCCGGAGTCCGGATACGAGGCCGTCAGCAGGTTGCCCAGCGGGTTCTCCTTGCCCTCGCCGCCGCCGCCAATCACCACGAAGTCGCTGGGGACGGTCACCGCGAAGTTGGTGTTCTGGCTGGCGCTCGTCGTCGCATAGCGCTCGAACACGGCGATGGTGAGCCTGCCGCTGGCGTCCGTCTGCCGGAACAGCTCCACCGCGCCGCCGCAGCTCACGCCAACCGCCGCGAACGCCGAGGCCACGTCGGAGACGGCGTAGCCGTAGTCCTGCGCCGCCGTCTGCACGCCGCACGCGCCCTGGTTGAAGTCCGTGCTCGGGCTCCAGTACAGGTCATTGGCGCGGGCGAAGACCTGGAACGCCTTCGGCGTGGTCCAACCCGGCTTCGTGGCCAGCTGGTGGAAGGCCTTGTTGTACACGCCCGACGAGTAGTGCACGTCCAGGCCGTTGTAGTAATTGGCGGCATGGCCAATGGACAGGCCGTCCAGCGGTGGGTTGGCCATGTAGCGCAGCGCGCCGCTGCTCTTGAAGATGTCGGCGCCGACCAGGAAGTCGTTGCTGCCGCGCATGTAGAACTCCGCCGCCTCGCCCGCGATGTCGGAGTAGGCCTCATTGATGCCGCCAGACTGGCCGGAGTAGATCAACCCCGAGTTCTGCTCGGTGAAGCCGTGCGACACCTCATGCGAGGCGACGTCCAGGCTGACCAGCGGATAGAACGTCGTGGCCCCATCGCCAAACGTCATCGCCGAGCCGTTCCAGAACGCGTTCTCGTAGCCCGTGGCGTAGTGCACGCGCATGGTCAGCTGGAAGGTCAGCGGAGCCCGGGCGACGTACGCCTGATACATGTTGAAGATGACGCTGCCGAAGTAGTGCGCGTCATTGAGCGGTGAATAGGCGCCGTTGATGTTCCTCACCGTGTTGCGGGGACACGCGTAGGAGAACGCCGTGGAGCCGGACGTGCCGCCGTTGAGGTCCACGGTCTTGACGTTGGCGTTGGTCATCGTGCACGTGGCCCCCGACTGGGCGACGTCCAGAAAGCCATAGTTCGTCCCGTACTCGTACTGGCCCGTCTTGAGATTGCCGCCAGGGCCGGTGCCGACCAGCACGTGCTGCAGGTTCTCCCACTGCTTGAGCACGCGGCCATCCTCCGCGTCGACGATCACCATCGGCCGGGTGGGGGCGCCGCCGAAGAAGGTGTCGGCGAAGTAGCTGACGACGTAGCCCTTGTGGGCGCGGCCGTCGTCGTCGATGTAGATCATCAACGGGGCCTTCTCATCGGAGACGCGCATGACGCCGACGCGGCTGCCCAGACTGGCGCCCTTGGCGATGTCCAGCGCCTGCGCGGCGGTGAGCCGGGGAGCACCGTCGGAGATCTCCCTCTCCAGCCCGGTGACCTTGCGGCCGAACAGCGCACGAAGCTCGCCGTTGGCGTCCTCGTTGACGATCACGTGCTCGCCGAAGATGGGCAGGCCCCGGAAGGTCTGCTGGTAGCGGTGGTTGCGCACCCCGTGGTCGCTCACACGGTTGATGAGGCTCAGGCGGGACTCCGCGCCCAGACCGAGGACCTGTGCGTGGCGGTCAGCGCCGCCCGGGGTGGCGAGGGCCGCATGCTGCTGGCGCAGCGCGCCGACATCCTGCGCGTGCAGGTCGACACGGCTGGCCGCGGAGGCGGTGCCCGCGGAGAGCAGGAACGTGGTGGCGAGGGCGACGGAGTTCTTGCGAGGGTGTTTCACGTGGGATGCTCCTGGGGTGGAATGGGGATGAGCCCATGGCGCGGCCAGGGTCCATGCTGTTGGCCCCTGGCACCGCGCGTTGCTGCTTGCGACAAGAGGTCTAGTTGCGCAGCCCGATGTAGGGCTTCGGATCGAAGAACGACGAGCTGTTCCAATCGATCCAGTTCGTCGACATGGACAGGTGGAGATGCGACCCGTTGATGCCCGGCGGCTGGACGCAGGTGCCCGTGTATCCCGAGCGCGCGATTTCAGTCTGGAGACCGACCGCGTCTCCCGGGTCCAGATCCAACGGAATCGACAAGAGGTGGGCGTACGCGGAGTACACCCCGTCCGGATGGCGCAGGACGATCCACTTGCCGTGGCACGCTTCATTGCCCTTCGCCACGACGGTGCCCGCCGCCACGGCGTAGACGGGGGCGTTGTAGCCAATCTTGAAGTCGATGCCCTTGTGCACGCCGCACGCATAGAGATCGCCGTGCGTCGTCCAGGGCGCGGGCAGCTCGTAGTGGACCGAGGCAGGCAGGTTGGGCACGTTGACGCACGCTGCCTGCGCAGCGGGCGCGACGCCGACCGCCATCCACCCGACGATGATCGCGGCTCGCATGGGGCTCTCCTGGCTTTGAGTGTTTTTTCAGCATTACCAGGATAACATGCCAATCCTCCTGGGCCAACATGGCACCGCACTTCCTGGCGACCGCGCTTGCGATTCAGCGACACGGGGCGCGATAAGCGCGCGATGACGACCCCTCCTCCGGACGTGGCCCCGCGCGGATGGACCGGCGGCTGCCAGTGCGGCGCCATTCGCTACAGGATTGACGCGAAGCCCCACGTCACCGTCTGTCACTGCCGCATGTGTCAGAAGGCGGGCGGCGGTCCCTTCGCCGTGCTGGCGGCGGTGGCGGGCCCGGCGGTGACCTGGACTCGCGGTTCGCCGGCCCGCTTTCGCAGCTCCGACGGTGCGGAGCGCTGGTTCTGCTCGGCCTGCGGGACGCCACTCGCCTTCGCGGATCTGGAGGACGGTGGCCTTGAGCTGATGGTGGGCAGCCTGGATGCGCCCGAAGTGGCGACGCCCGTCGACGCGGCGGGCATGGAAAGCCACCTCTCCTGGGTGGATGGGGTGCCCGCCCTGCCATTCCGGACCACCGAGGCGACCGTGGCCGCCGCGGGCCGTCGTTCGCCCATCTCGTATCAGCACCCGGATCACGACACGCCGGATGAAGACTGGGGCAAGGCCCCGTCATCCGGGAAGGACTGAACCTCTTTCTACCCTTTGTGTCCCCGCGAGGCGGGTCGCAGCGCCGCGACGGCCAGGGCCGCCACGGTGTCCGCGTAGGCCCTCGTGAGGGGCGCGGTGCGCAGCAGCCAGCGGTGGAAGAGCGGCCCGACGAGCAGCTCCACCGCGACGCCCAGGTCCACACCCTTCGCGACCTGTCCGGCCCGCTGCGCCGCGCGCAGGCGCTCCTGGATCGCCGTCAGGTGGGGGCGCAGCACGGCCTCCACGAACTGCTGGGCCAGCGCCGGATCCGACTGCGATTCGGCCGTGAGAGCCCGTGAGGGCAGCTCGAAGCGCGGATCCGTGAGCTCCTGCACCGTGGCGCGCAGCACCGTGCGCAGGTCGGCCTCCAGGTCTCCGGTGTCCGGGAGGGCCGCGGGCTCGCTGCTTCCCCCCAACGCCACGAAGGCATCCAGCACGACGGCTCCCTTGGAGGGCCACCAGCGGTAGATGGTCTGCTTGCCCACGCCCGCCCGCGCGGCGATCGCCTCGATGGTCAGGCGCGCATACCCCACCTCACCCACCAGCTCGACGGCGGCGGTGAGGATGGCCTGTCGCGAACGCTCACTGCGGCGCGACGCTTCCGGTGTCTTCGCTTCTCCCATTCGCCCTCACCCTAGCAATCTACAAGACGGACCGTCTCGTCTTGACAGGACACCGGGGTCGATGCATTTTCGAGACGAGACGTTCCGTCTCGTTACGCCCCACCAGGAGAGAGCCCATGCCCCGCCGCGCCCACATCGCCATGGTGAGCATCCCCGCGCATGGCCACGTGAACCCGAGCCTGGAGCTCATCCGGGAGCTGGTCTCCCGGGGCCACCGGGTGACGTACGCCAACGATGCGTCCTTCGCGGACGTCATCGCGGGCACGGGCGCGGAGCTGGTGCCCTACCGCTCCACGCTCCCCCGACCCGGGGGGCCGGAACAAAGCTGGCCCGAGGACATGGTGTCGCAGCTGGACATGTTCCTCGACGACGCCATGGCCATGCTTCCGCAACTGCGCGTGGCCTACGAGCACGACCGGCCGGACCTCTTCCTGTACGACATCGGCTGTTCGACGGCGCGGATCCTCGCGGAGAACTGGGGCCTTCCCTGCGTCCAGCTCTCGCCCACCTTCGTGGCCTGGGAGGGCTACGAACAGGACATGGCCTCGATGGTGGAATGGCTGCGCACGGACCCCCGGGCCGTGGCGCACCACCGCCGCTACACGGAGTGGCTCGCGGCGTGTGGCGTGGCGCAGCCGGACTCCCTGCGCTTCGTCGGACGACCGCCGCGCGGCCTGGTGCTCATTCCTCGCGCGTTGCAGCCCCACGCGGACCGGGTGGATCGCCAGCGCTTCTCCTTCGTGGGGCCCTGCTTCGGTGACCGCTCCGGGCAGGGCTCCTGGCAGCGCCCGGTGGGGGCGCGCAAGGTGTTGCTCGTGTCGCTCGGTTCGACCTTCACCCGGCAGCCCGCGTTCTACCGGGCCTGCCTTGACGCCTTCGGCGGACTCCCCGGCTGGCACGTGGTGCTCCAGATTGGCAAGCACGTGACGTCCGACGCGCTGGGGACGATTCCAGACAACGTCGAGGTGCACCCGTGGGTGCCTCAGCTGGCGGTGCTCGAACAGGCCGACGCCTTCATCACCCACGCGGGCATGGGCGGCACGCAGGAGGGCCTGTACTGCGGGCTGCCGATGATCGCCGTCCCCCAGGACACGGACCAGTTCGCCAACGCCGACCAGCTCGTCGCGCTCGGCGTGGCCCGACGCCTGGACACGGAGCACGCCACACCCGACGCGCTGCGTTCGGCGCTGCTCCAGCTCACGGAGGACCCCCAGGTCGCAGCCCGGCTCGCGGCCCTCCGGAAGCAATTGCGCGAGGAGGGTGGGGCCGCTCGCGCCGCCGGGCTGCTGGAGGCCGAACTCCTCCCGCAGGCACGCATCCCCGCCTCGCGCTGAGCCAGACACCGGTCGGCTCCTCCTGGACAACGCATTGCCCTGGCGGGCCGGCGAATGTCCCTGGATGGGAAGTTCGTCGCTCCGCGCCATCCGCCATCCTTTCAATCCACCTCCCATTTTCCATGGCTGGGATGTGTTTGGGATTGGCCCCGGGCGTGCAACGGGATGCCGTGGACGTCCGTCCGGGAAGGTCGCGCATGGATTTGAAGGGTTGGAGGAGGGGGCTGGGATTGTTGATGGTGGCTTGCGGATGCGGGGCAGGGCCGGAGGCCCCGGGGGAAGCGCCCGGGCCGCGGTCCTCGGAGGCCGCGGCGGTGACGGAGCAGTGCCAGCCCCGGACCGTCTACACGGAGGAGCACCTCGAGCCGACGTATGACACCTACGTCGAACAGGACGCGCCGGGCGCGAGCCATGGCACGTCGGTGCTGCTGATCTCGGATGGTTCTCCCCGGCAGGAAGCCTATCTGGACTTCAGATTCTCCGGCTTCGAGGGCTTCTTCCAGGCGCGGCTGAGACTTTTCGCCACGGATGGCTCCACCAACGGCCCCGCCCTCTACCAGACCCCATCCGGTTGGACGGATTCGATGACGTGGACCACGCGTCCGGCCCCCATGGGCCCCCTGCTGGGCAACGTGGGAGAGGTCGCCTCGGGAAGCTGGGTGGAGTACGACGTGAGCTCGGTGGTCAAGGGCAGCGGTGCCCACGCCTTCGTCCTGGTTCCCGAGGGCGGCAATGGCATGGACTTCGTCTCCAAGGAGGACCCCCGCACGGAATTGCGGCCGGTGCTCGTGCTGACGCATGCCCATACCGTCTGCACCTACCAGGGCAGCGGCGGTGGACTCTCCCGAGCGTGGCGCAGGGGCGGCGCGGGCGATGAAACCGTGGGGGCGCTGGCCACGGACAGCGGTGGCGCCCAGGTCGTCGCGGGGAGCTACACGGGGACGGGCACGCTCGGCGGTGGCACCTTTCCCAGCCCGGGCGGGATGATGCTCGGCCGCTTCCGCGCGGATGGCTCGCATGAATGGTCGCGCGCGTTCCCGCAGACCTCCGCCACGCTGAACGTCACCGGCGTGACGCTCACCCCGCTGGGCAACGTGCTGGTGGTGGGCGGCTACTCGGGCACGCCGGACTTCGGCACCGGGCCGCTGGCCTCCAGTCCCTTCGGCACCTTCATCGCGAAGTTCTCACCGCTGGGCCAGCTCACCTGGGTGAAGGGCTTCACCGCCGGCATCATGACGGGGGACGGCTATCAATCACTGGGCATCGGTCCCTGGGCCGTGGCCACGGATGCCAATGGCAGTCTCATCTTCACCGGGTATTTCCTGGGCCATACCGACCTGGGCGGCGGGGACCTGTACGCGGGCCCCGGAGGCGGCGCCTTCGATGACGCGGTGCCGGGTTTGTTCATCGCGAAGTATTCCTGGGAGGGATTGCACCTGTGGTCCAGGGCCTACGAAGGCGGCATCTGGGGCGCGCAGGGGCAGGGGCTGGCCACGGACAGCGCGGGCAACGTGCTGCTGTCGGGCTCCGCGAGCGTGAAGTCCGGCGGCATCCCGGTGCTGGGCGCGACGGGGCGGGAGAACCCCTTCGTCGCGAAGTTCTCCCCCGGGGGAACGCTCCTGTGGAGCCGGGCGCTCCAGGGCGCCATGGGCCGGGTGATGGGGGTGGCGGCCCTGCCCGGGGACGCGGTGGCCTTCGCCGGTAGCTTCAGCAAGCGCTTCACCTTCGCGGGGCAGACATGGGCGAGCAGCCAGGCGGATGAATGGGATGGGGGCAGCCCGGACGTGATGCTGGGCGTGCTGGAGGCGTCGGGGACGGACCGCTGGGCGCGCAAGTACGGTGACGACGCCACCGAGTCCGTGTCGCGGGTGGCGGTGGACGCGCAAGGCCGCATCCTGCTGGCGGGCGCCTCCCGGGGCGCGGTGGACCTGGGCGGTGGTTCCATCGGCCCGACACGCGGGAACGAGCTCCAGACCTTCGTGGCGAGCTATGGGCCGGAGGGCGCCCACCGGTGGTCCCGGACCGTGGGCCCGGACCTCCACGGACCCCTGCTCGCCGTCACCCCGGACGGCTCCCCGTACTTCGGGGGCACGCTGCGCGGCACCACGTACGTCGGACCGACGGCGTATGGTCCCTCCCAGGGCTCGGACCTGTTCCTGTTGAAGCTGTCGCCCTGAGCGGCCCGGAGCCACGCGGGCCGGGGGCCTTCCCCGGTTCCGCGTGGGCGGGCACTGGTAGTATGGGCGCTGCATGCAAACGAAAGCGGCTTCGCGGTCCGGTGGGTTGAAGGTCGTCATCATGCTCGGCGTGATGGTGGTGGCGATGGGGGGCGGCGTCTTCGTGGCGTTGAAGCTGCTGGGCGGCGCGGGCAAGACCGATGTCGGTGAGCTGTCGGCGCTCGCCACGGTGCAGTCACAGCTCCGCGCGGTGGACGCGTGCCGCATCGAATACAACCGGCCGGCCAAGTCCTACTACCGGGAGATGTATCGGCTGTCCGTCTTCGTCACGCCTTGCGGCGCGTCGGGCCTCGCGCCCCGGCGCGCGAAGGTGGAGCTGCCCAAGACGTGGGCGCACGTCGCGCTCGCGTTCGACGCGGAGCGCTCGTCGGTGACGGATGACTGGTCCATCCTCGTGGACCAGGAGTCGGTGCCCTTTGCCGTCGTGGTCGCGGGGCTGACCGAGCTTGCGCCCCTCGTCGCGCGGGAGGCCCCCGCGGCCCTGGCGAAGATGCGGGCCGAGGAGGCGGAAGGCAACGCGAAGTACGAAGAGAGCCAGCGCCAGCGGGAGCAGCAGCGGCAGCAGAACCAGGACAGCTATCCCTCGCGCTGAGGCTTTAGACCTGCCGCGACCGCCCTCCAACCCAGCAGGTCGCGCGCATGTGACGCACCCACGGCGCCAAACACTGCGCGTGCGTGTGTCTCCCCGGAAGTGTACGTTGCCGAACGCCGCAGGCTGCGACCTGGCGTGCGGGTCCACCCGGGAGAGCGACGTCCATGGCGCGTATCAAGATCGACAACCTGATCATCTTTGGCGACAGCATGTCGGACATCGGGAACAAGGGGGACACCGGGCTGGGGATGTTCGCGAACGCCGTGGGACTGATGCAGGTCAACGCGCTCGGCCGCTTCAGTGACGGGAAGAACTGGACGGACTTCCTCTGGGAGTGGGCGGGCGGCATCTCGATGTTCCGGGCCGCCGACCCCTTCGGGCCCGCGTCGTCCGCGAAGGCGCAGAGCCTGGAGGCGACGCTCGTCCACCGCTCGCTCACCGTGGACTCGAATCAGGACTCGGGATTCAACCGACCCATCACCTACGTCAACTACGCGGAAGGCGGCGCGATGGGGGCCTCCGACCGTCCTTCGACGGGACTTGGAACGTTCCGCGACCAGGTCGCCCGGTTCCACCAGGAACTCAGGGCGCGTCCGTTGGTCGGGACGACGATGTTCATCGTCTGGTTCGGCCTGAACGACCTCGTCACCAACAAGCGCCCTCCCGGGACGATGCAGCAGGTCGTCCTGGAGATGTTCAAGCTCATGAACGACCTCAACACGTTGGCCGGCGGCAAGGCCCACTTCATGTTGATCAACCTGCCGGATCCCGCGGACGCCGCGCGCTACGCGAAGGAGAAGACGGCCCCGCTCGTGTGGGGGTTCACCAAGGGCGCCCTCCTCTTCAACAAGGTGCTCGCGGAGTTCGCCGCGATGGGGTCGGGCAAGACGCTCCTGCTGGTGGACATGTTCACCACCCTCAAGACCCTCAACGCGGAGCTGGCGAAGCACAATCTCGTGGGCGGTGCGCAGCCCGGCGTGGTCCCCATCAACTATCCCCACGTGGGACCGCTCGTCGCGACGCCACCGACCCCGGTCGCCACCAGCGACAAGGCGCACCCCACGGAGGCTGTCTATCGCCTCATGGCCCGGCACATCGCCCGGACCTTCGTCACCCGGTACGAGCTTGGGACTCTGAGCAAGAACATCGTGTGCAAGGGCGTCGCGGTGGACGCGGACCTGGCCGCGTAGAGGCGCTCCCAAAGCCGCGTCTGATGTCAGACCCCCCACGTATTGTTCTTCCTGTCGCCGCACGGAACGAACGAGGGGGAACGGCTCATGGGAACGTCTGTGATTGATAATCGCGTCGAGGTCGTCTTCAGCTTTGACACCACTGGCAGCATGTATCCGTGCCTCGCGCAGGTGCGCAAGAAGCTGGGCGGCGCGGTGGCCCGGCTCACGAAGGAGATTCCGGGCATCCGCATCGGCATCATCGCGCACGGGGACTACTGTGACGCGCGCTCCACCTACGTGACGAAGGCGTTGGACCTCACGGACGACGCGAAGGCCATCACCCGCTTCGTGGAGAAGGTGGAGCAGACGGGCGGCGGGGATGCGCCCGAGTGCTATGAGCTGGTGTTGCACGAGGCGCGAAGCCTGTCCTGGACGGAGGGCTACACGAAGGTGTTCGTCCTCATTGGAGACGACGTCCCGCACCCTCCCAGCCAGAATCCCCAGAAGCTGGACTGGCGCAAGGAGGTGGATGCGCTGGCGAAGAAGGGCGTGCCTGTCTATGGCGTGCAGGCCTTGAACCGCCGCCATGCGACGCCGTTCTACAAGGAGCTGGCGGAGAAGTCGGGCGGGTTCCACCTGAGCCTGGATCAGTTCGCCCACGTCACCGACATGGTGCTGGCCGTCTGCTACAAGCAGTCGTCGGACGCGCAGCTCCAGGCGTACGAAGCGGAGGTGTCCCGCGAAGGCCGCATGAGCCGTGGCCTGAACACCATGTTCAGCACGATGCTCAAGCGGGCCACGTCCACGCTCTTCGGTGAGGCGGACCTGCGCGCGGTGCCCCCGGGGCGCTTCCAGGTGCTCGAAGTGGACGGCGACAGCGCCATCAAGGAGTTCGTGACGGAGAACGGCCTGGGCTTCAAGACGGGGCGCGGCTTCTACGAGTTCACCAAGACGGAGACCATCCAGGGCCGCAAGGAGGTGGTGCTGATGGAGTGGAGGACTGGGACGGGGCCCGAAGCAGCGCGGCGGCCTGAGTTCAAGCCCCGTCCGGAGGCGCGGTCGTCGCAGGGCGGAGGGGCCGGGTCGGGGTTAGTCTTCGCCCATGACCGCCAGCCCATCCCACCGCTCGTCCGTCGTCGTGGCGGAGCTGGGGCCCACGAACACCGGGAAGACCCACCGCGCCATCGAGCGCATGCTCGAACACGACTCGGGCATCATCGGGTTGCCGCTGCGCCTGCTTGCCCGGGAGGTCTACGACCGGGTGACCGCCCGGGTGGGCGAGGGGCGGGTCGCCTTGATGACGGGCGAGGAGAAGCGCGTCCCGCCGCGCCCCGACTATTGGATCTGCACGGTCGAGGCGATGCCGACCGACCGACCGGTCGACTTCCTCGCCGTGGATGAGATCCAGCTCGCGGCCCACCGCGAGCGCGGGCACGTCTTCACGGATCGCCTGCTCCACGCACGGGGGCTGCGGGAGACCTGGTTCCTGGGCGCGGAGACGATGCGCCCGATGGTCCAGTCGCTCATCCCCCACGCTTCGTTGAAGCGCGCCACGCGCCTGTCCCAGCTCCGCTACGCCGGGCACCGTTCGCTGAAGAGTCTGCCGCCGCGCTCGGCGGTGGTCGCGTTCTCCGCGGACCGCGTGTACGAACTCGCGGAGGCGCTGCGCCGCCTGCGGGGCGGGGTCGCGGTGGTGTTGGGCGCCCTGTCGCCCCGGACGCGCAATGCCCAGGTGGCGATGTATCAGGCCGGCGAGGTGCAGTACCTGGTGGCCACGGATGCCATTGGGATGGGCTTGAACCTGGACCTCCACCACGTGGCCTTCGCCGCGCTGTCCAAGTACGACGGCTCCGAGCCGCGCGAACTCTTCCCGGATGAGCTGGCGCAGATCGCCGGCCGCGCGGGCCGCCACCTGAACGACGGGAGCTTCGCCACCCTCAACACGCTGCCGGAGCTGTCCCCGCGCGTGGTGTCCGCGATTGAGTCCCACCGCTTCCCGGCGGTGCGCAGCCTCATCTGGCGCAATGCCTCGCTGGATTTCTCCAGCCCTGAGTCGCTGCTGGATTCCCTGTCGCAGGCGCCACGACACAATGCCTTTGTCCGGGTGGAGCGCGCGGACGACTTCGATGCGCTCCGGCACCTCTCCAGCGTTCCGGCCATCCGGGACATCGCCACCGACCGCTCCATGGTGGAGCTGCTGTGGCAGGTCTGCCAGGTGCCGGACTTCCGCAAGGGCCTCTTCGGGCTGCATGTCTCGCTGTTGCGCGACACCTTCCTCCAGCTCTCCGCGGGGGACGGGAAGCTGGAGCCGGGGTGGCTGTCGCGGCAGGTGTCTCCGCTGGATGATGTCTCTGGAGACATCCACACGCTGATGGATCGGCTGGCGGCCATCCGCATCTGGACGTACATCAGCCACCGTCCAGGCTGGCTGGACGACGCGCAGGCCTGGCAGGAGCGCACCCGCCGCATCGAGGATGCGCTGGGGGATGCGCTGCATGAGCGGCTGGTGGAGCGCTTCGTCCAGCGGGCCGCGCGCAGGACTCCGCGCCGCTTCGTGCGGAGCACCGTGCAGCCTCCGGCCGGTTCGGACAGCCCCTTCGCCAAGCTGGGGCTGCTGCTGGGGGAGGTGACGGGCACGGACGGCACCGCGATGACGGAGGAGCAGTTCGTCCAGCGCGTGGTGGACGCGACCCATGACGCCTTCCAGGTGGACGCGGCGGGGACCATCTCCTTCGAGGGCGAGCCCCTGGCCCGGCTGGTTCGCGGCAAGGACCGGCGCTCGCCGCAGGTCGCGCTCGCGGAGTCGGAGGTCTGGACGGGCGGCGCGCGGCGACAGTTGGAGCGCCGGCTGGTGGCGCTGGCCCGGGACCTGGTCTCCGAGGCCATGGGAGGCTTTCCCGCCGAGTCCTTCGCGGGCGCGGGGCGCTCCGGGGCGGCGCGGGGGCTCGCGTACCGTCTGGCCGACGGGCTGGGGGTGATTACCCAGGCGGAGGGGCACGAGCAGTGGCGGCTGTTGGACGAAGAGACCCGGGAGCGCTTCCGGACGCTGGGCGTCCGCGAGGGACAGCGCTTCTTCTACGTCGCGGAGGCGCTCACCCCGCATGCGTTGGATCGGCGCTGCATGTTGATGGCGCTGTTCCATCAGCGACCGTCGCCGGTGGGGGTTCCGCGCGAGCCGGTGCTCGAAGGGGGCGCGCTGGGCGGCCGGGATGCGCGAGCCTTTGGCTATGAGGTGCTGGGCGGCGTGGCGCTGCGGATCGACATCGTCGAACGGCTGGGCGAAGCGCTGCGCCAACCGCAGGGGGCCCGTCAGGTGCAGCCGCTCATGCAGGAGTTGCGTCTGGAAGGCGGGGTCCACCGGCGTGTCCTGCGCGAGCTGGGAGGACTGGCCGGGGCCGCTCCGGCGAAGCGGCGGCGTCGGCGGCGTGGAGGCCGGCCGTCGTCACCGGCCCCCGCCAAGGGAGCCCCGGCTCTTGCAGGGCCCCCGAGCAGTCCCCAGAAGCGTGGAGCGGGGGATGGAGGCGGACCCTAGGACGTGGAGACCTCCTACTGCGTCGCGACGTACAGCTCCGCGTCCTGGGAGAGCGCCCCCGGGTAGAGGGACCAGCGGGGGTGTTCGGGCATGAGGATGACGGTGCGTTTTCCCTCGGGGGTGTGCCCGGCGCCGACGATGAGGTAGCGGCGGGTCCGCTTCTGTCCGGTGACCGTGAGGACGTCGTGGTTCACGCTCCAGGTCCCCCGGTCGTCCTCCGAGCCGAAGGTCATCGCGCCCGCCCGGCCCGAGGCCCCGGCGTACTTGTACTGGAACGTGTGGTCCGCGCCGAGGATGTATTGGCTGGAGTACGAGACCGACGTCACCGTGGTGCCGCCATACGCGGTGGCCCACTGGGCCGAGCTGCTGGAGCTGTAGGTGAAGTCCCCCACCAGCTCGGCGTCATCCGCGAGCGGCAGTCCGACAGGGCTTCCGCGCACGCCCTTGAGGGCCTCCTCTACCTTGTGGTGGGAGGTGTTCCAGGAGAACGAGGCGGACATGGCCTCGCCAATCCCTCCGGGGGTGCTGAAACTCTGGATGAAGACCAGCGGCTCGAAGCGGGTGTCCGCCTCCACGAGCACCAGCGTCACGCGGAAGGACCTCCCGTTGGTCTTGTGCTTCACCACCGCGCCGGTGAAGAAGGAGCGCGCGCCGTTGGACACGAAGCGCCGCATGGCCGGCGGGTTGGGGTTCACGCCGGCCCAGTCCGCGCCCACGCGCTCGCGCCACATCCTCAGCAGCTTGCC
Organism: Myxococcaceae bacterium; assembly: GCA_004173515.1. GTDB lineage: Bacteria > Myxococcota > Myxococcia > Myxococcales > Myxococcaceae > Corallococcus. The sequence continues at coordinate 28,639 of SECN01000049.1, forward strand.
CTCGCCATCCTCGAGGCCGGGCACGCTCTGCAACCGCAGGGCCTCCACCCCGAGCAGGTCGCCGCTGTCGGTCCATTCCATGATGAACCGGCCGTCCGCCTGGGTCTTCCAGCCGGGGGGCGCGTCGAACGCGAAGCCCCCGGGCTCACCCGGCTTGCCCGCCCGCGCCCGGTCCTCGGGGCTGGCGAAGCCGGCCACGGCCCCGGGGCTGTCGGTGTCGGAGCCGGAGAGGAGGCCCAGGACCATGAGCCCCAGCGTGCCGGAGCAGCACAGCGCGCTGGCGCCTCCGACCACGATGAGGATCCAGACGAGGGGACTCTTGGGACGTGCCATGATGTAGGACCTGGGAGCAGAGGCGCCGCGCTGGAAATCCGGGCGGAAGCTTCGTTCATCCTCCAGTACGCGGGCCAGACGCGATCTTCGCGCCGCCGTGCGTTGACGCGCCGCTGCGTGCTCCCGGGACGCACTGTCGCCGGTCCGACGATCCACCGGGGGGCGCCGGTGCCACTTCCTGTCCGACTGTCCGACAGGTTCTCCGGCTCCCGGGGGCCTCGGGTCCGGCCAGGAGGCCCCCATGCTTCAAGAACACGCTGTCGCCGCGAATGCGCTGCCCTCCACGCTTCGGGGATGGGGGCGGCGCATGCTCCCCCTGGTGCTGCTCGTCATGGGGGCCCTGGGGGCCACGGGATGTGGCGACGATGAGCCACCACCGGACGGCTGTCGGCCCCGGACGTGCGAGTCCCAGGGGTTCGACTGTGGCGCCACGACGGATGGGTGTGGCCAGCCGCTGGAGTGCGGAACGTGCGCCGCCCCTGCCGCCTGTGGTGGGGCCGGCGAGCCGAATGTCTGTGGTTGTGTCCCGAAAACGAAGTGCGTGGATGCGGCGGCGGAGTGTGGCGGCGAGCCGGATGGCTGTGGAGGCGTCGTCTCCTGCGGGAGCTGCACGGCGCCGGAGGTCTGCGGAGGGCGCGGGCAGGCCAGCACCTGTGGCATCCCCACCGCTGAACGCCAGTGCCTGGATGGCTTCTGTTGGGAGTACCCCCTGCCGCATGGCTTCGGGCTGGCGGGGGCGCACTTCCGCTCGGCCAATGACGGGTGGGTGGTGGGTGAGGAAGGCTACATCCAGCACTGGGATGGGGCGCGGTGGACGCCGGTGGCCAGCGGGACGCGCTCGGCGCTGAGAGGGGTGCACGCGGTCTCCGAGACAGAGGTGTGGGCGGTGGGCGCGGGCGGCACCGTCCTGCGCTCCACGGGGGGCGCCTTCTCCGCCGTGGGCTCCGGAACGACGCGCGACCTGGCGTCCGTGTGGGCCTCGGGTCCGAACGATGTCTGGACGGTGGGCGGCAACGGCACCGTGCGACGCGACCAGGGCAGTGGCTTCCAGTCCGTGAACGTGAACACGACGCAATCCCTCAATGACATCTGGGGCAGCGGGCCCGCGGATGTCTGGATGGTGGGGCAGGGCGGCACGGTGCGCCGCTACAATGGCAGCACCGTCTCCAGCATCGACGCGGGCACGGAGCTGCCGTTCTACGACGTGACGGGCACCGGTCCGGACGATGTCTGGACCGTCACCTCCGACGACCCCTGCATCCTCTGTGATGACTATGGCGCCATCTACCGCGTCACGCCCGCGGCGGCGACGCAGCACGTGCGCACGTCGGATCAATTGTTCCATGTGTTCGCGTCCAGTCCCTCGCTGTTGCTGACGGTGGGGGAGAGCGACCGTCACCGCTGGGATGGCACGGGCTGGACGAAGGTGGGCGCGGGCGCCGATGGCGTCCTCGCGGGCGGCGCGCCCGGGGATGTGTGGCTCTTCGGGCAGAACGGCCTCACGGAGCGGTGGAACGGGAATGCCTGGAGCCGGACGGCGCCCCTCGGCGCTTTGGGCTCACATCGGGCCATTCATGGCACCGGTCCGTCGGATGTATGGGTGGTGGCGGATTCGGGCCGGGTGCTGCACTGGAATGGCGGCGGCTGGCTGGAGCCCAGGCTGTCCACCTTCACCAGCGACAACATCCAGGGCGTGTACGCGGCCTCGCCGTCCTCGGTCTGGGTGGTGACGTCGTTCTTCGACCGCATCCTGCGCTGGGATGGGAGCCAGTTCGTCGAGGAGGCGAAGACGGAAGACAAGGGATTGATGGCCGTGCACGGCGCTTCGGAGACGGACCTCTGGGCGGTGGGTGAAGCGGGTGAAGCGTGGCACCGCGATGGCACGGGCTGGACGCGGCAGCCCACCGGTGCCACGACGACGCTCAACGCCGTCTGGGTCCAGGGGCCCTCGCTGGCCGTGACCGTGGGGGAGTCCGGCACGGTGATGCAGTGGAACGGAAGTGTCTGGAGCGCGATGACTTCCGGCACCACCGTGTCCCTGCGGGCCGTGTGGGGCAGCAGCCCGACGGACATCTGGGCGGCAGGGGCGGGGGGCACACTGCTGCGCTTCAACGGCACGAGCTGGAGCACCGTGGCCAGCGGCACCACGGCCGCGCTGAACGCGGTGTGGGGGCTGTCCGCCAACGCGGTCTGGACGACGGGGGACAACGGCACGCTGCTGCGCTTTGACGGCACGCGCTGGACCGCGGAGAGCACCGGCGTCCGTCGCGCCTTCCGGGGCGTGTGGGGCCCCTCCGCCTCGGAGCTGTGGCTCGTGGGGGATTCGGCGGTCCTGCACAGACCCTGACAGCCGGCGCACGCGTTTGCCTCCGGAGTCGGTCCGCCCTGTAGATTGGGGCGGTAACGGTCCGGAGGCACACGCATGGGCTGCTGCCACTACCCCCCTGTCATCGAAGGCTGCGACAGCGCCTTTACCGTGGACACGTCCCGCGTCACCTTCGGCCGGGGCTGTCTGTCCGAGGTGGGGGACCGGGCGCGGGCGCTTGGGATGAAGCGCGTGGCGTTGTTCTGCGACGCGCGCGTGTCGCGGCTCGCGCACTTCGACACGGTGCTCCAGTCCCTGCGCGCCGCCGGGTTGGAGGTGGCTGTCTTCACGGACGTGCGCGTCGAACCCACCGACCAGTCCTTCCTGGAGGCGGTGCGGTTCGCCACGGAGGCGCGGCCGGATGGCTATGTCTCGCTGGGCGGTGGCTCGGTCATCGACACGTGCAAGGCCGCGAACCTCTACGCCACGCATCCGGCGGACTTCCTCGCCTACGTCAACGCGCCGGTGGGGGAGGGCAGGCCGGTGCCCGGTCCGCTCAAGCCGCACATCGCGTGTCCCACCACGTCGGGGACGGGCAGCGAGGTGACGGGCATCACCATCTTCGACCTGCTGTCGCTGGAGGCGAAGACAGGCATTGCCTCCCCGGCGCTGCGGCCCACGGAGGCGCTCATCGACCCGGACTGCACCGCGACCCTTCCCGGCGAGGTGGTCGCGGCCAGCGGGCTGGACGTGCTGTCGCATGCGCTGGAGTCCTATACGGCGCGGCCCTACGTGCGCCGTCCCGCCCCCGCGCGGCCGAGCCTGCGTCCCATGAGCCAGGGCGCCAACCCGTGGAGCGACCTGGGCTGCCGCGAAGCCCTGCGGCTCCTGGGCCTGTACCTGGAGCGCGGCGTGAAGGACGCGAACGACGACGAGGCCCGTGAGCAGTTGATGTGGGCCTCCACGCTCGCGGGCATCGCGTTCGGCAACGCGGGCGTGCACGCGCCGCACGGCATGGCCTACGCGGTGGCCGGGCGGGTGCGCGACTTCCGTCCCTCGGGCTATCCGGACGACGAGCCCCTGGTGCCCCACGGCATGGCCGTCATCGTCAACGCCCCGGCCGTGTTCCGCTACACGGCCTCCGCGAGCCCGGAGCGTCACCTGGAGGCCGCGGGCCACCTGGGCGCGGACGTGCGGGACGCCACGCCGGCGGATGCGGGCGAGGTGCTGGCGGGCCGTCTGGTGCGGCTCATGCGCGCGGTGGACATGCCCAACGGACTGACCGGCGTGGGCTACACCGGCGCGGACGTGGACGCGCTCACGGAGGGCGCCTTCCCGCAGCAGCGCCTGCTCCAGAACGCGCCCCGGGAGATGACCCGGCCCGTCCTCACCGAGCTGTTCCACCAGGCGCTGCGCTACTGGTAACCGACGCCCGAGGCCACCCCGTGTCCGACGCCGAGACCGCCGACCGCTACCGCTACTTCCTGCCCATCACCACCCGGTGGATGGACAATGACCTGTACGGCCACATCAACAACGTCACGTACTACAGCTACTTCGACACCGTCGCGAACCACTTCCTCATCCACGAAGGTGGCCTGGACATCCACGCGGGCGACATCATCGGGCTGGTGGTGGAATCGAAGTGCACCTACCGCGCCCCGCTCGCCTACCCGGACCGGCTGCGCGCGGGGCTGCGCGTGGACAAGCTGGGCCACCGCTCCGTCACCTACGGCCTCGCCCTCTTCAAGGAGGACGAAGCCCAGGCCGCGGCCCACGGGTACTTCGTGCATGTCTTCGTGGACCGCGCGACGCGCAAGGCCGTGGCCATGCCAGCGCGTCTTCGGGAGGCGCTGGCACGGCTGGTCGTGAACCCGGAGCCTTGAGACAGGCTCAGGGGCAGCCGGAGCTGACCTGGAGCGCGTCGTACGCCATCCAGCCGTTGCGCGGGGTGCCGGTCGCCGCGATGACGTAGCCGTAGATGAACTTCATCGTACCCGACTGCTGGCGGTAGCGACCCGCGCTGTCCTGGACCCAGAGCGGAATGTCGATGGACGGGGCGCCGGAGCTGGTCGGCACATCCAGGCGCTGGAACTTCGTGCCCGCGGGGAAGTGGTCCACCGCCACGCCGCCCAGACCGAAGCCCGGCACGTTGAAGGTGAGGTTCGCCGAGCGCAGGCCGTTGGCCCGCACGAGCGGCAGGTAGTCCCCCGCGCGCTCGTGGACCGCGTCGGAGTCGTAGACCACCTTCTTGAACTCCAGCGTCGTGTCGTGCGAGTTGCGCACGGCGTAGCACGCCATCTTCGCGAGCCCCGAGCCCAGCGCGGAGACGTGCCCGACCTTGGCTTCAAAGGACGTGCGGCCCTTGATGGCCGACATGGGCATCCAGCCCGCGCTGGAGTTCGACGTCGACACCGCGAAGGCGTGCAGCTCCCCGGCGAAGGTGCGCGTCTGGCCGTGGTTGAACGTGGAGCTCGTCCGGGTGGACGTGCCCACCACCGTGCCGTTGCCGTCGCGGATGGGCACGCCCGTGTAGAGCTCCCAGGAGTCGTCGTCGTCCGGGTCGTTGGTGAGGACGCGGTTGCCACCGGAGGGACGCAGCTTGCAGTTGTACGCGCTCTCCTCGCACACCGTCCCGTTCACCCCGGAGAAGGCCGCCTGCCCGGTGGAGCCCACCGCGTCCGGGACCGCTTCGTCGCCCATGGATGTCTCACCGCCGCATGCGACGGAGACCAGGGCCATCACACCGAGTACTGGGTTTCTCATGTTCATGTTAAAAATGGAAAACCATTTTTACCCGTTTTGTCAACAGGGGGTTCCATGCATCGACTGATACTGTTCGCGGCGCTCGTCTTCACCACGGCGGTGCTCGCCAAACCCAACACCCCGCTGTACGCGACCGGTGCCGGACCCGGAGGCGGACCGGCGGTGAAGACCTTCGACCCGAACAGCAATACGAACTGGGTCTCCTTCTACGCCTACGAGTCCACCATGGGTGTGGGCGTGGAGATGGCGACGGGCCGCGTCACGACGAACTGGCGCCCGGACGCGGTGACAGGCACCGGCGAGGGCGGCGGTCCGCTGGTGCGGGTGTTCGACGTGAACACCGGGGCCGTGCTCCGCGAGTTCTTCGCCTACGACTCGAACTTCCGGGGGGGCGTGTTCGTGGCCACCGGTGACGTGGACGGGGATGGCTACGACGAGATCATCACCGCGCCCGGCCGGGGCATGGGCCCGCTCGTCCGGGTGTGGAAGGCGGTGGGGGCGCCCACGCTGATGCATGAGTTCTGGGCGTACGACCCCGGCTTCACCGGCGGCGTGCGGCTGGGCGCGGGCGACGTCACGCGCGACAACCTCTCGGAGATCGTCACCATCCCAGGCCCGGGTGGGGGACCCCACGTGCGGGTGTTCAACCGCTTCGGTGGCGAGGTGTATGGGTACATGGCGCCGGTGCCGCGCAAGCCCTGGAACAACGAGTTCTATACGAATGGCTACCGGGTGGCGGTGGGCAGCGACCCGTGGGGAACGCCGGAGCTCTACATCTCCGGCAGCGAGTGGCGCTTCTTCACGCACTTCCAGCGCAGCGATGACTGCGCCATTCCGCCCATCTTCGTGTCGCCCAACTTCGTGAGGAAGGCGTACTGGGTGCTCACGCCCTACGCGCACGTCATGCGCATCCCGGACGGCGCCACGCTGGCGCACTTCGGCACGGAGGCCCTCAACGCGGGGTTCCTGGGGCAAGAGGTCTCCTACGCGGACTACAGGAACCTCTGCGAGCCCAATGGCGGCGTCTCCTGCAACATCTTCCAGTACCCGTATTCGTATGACGGCGTCGATCCGGACTACTCCCCCCAGGTGGCCACGCTCCAGCAGCCGGGGGCCGCGCCGCGACTGCTCACGGGCAGCCCTCCGCTCAAGTTCGGGAATGGGATCGCGGGTTGCTACTACAGCTCGATGTTCGCGCCCGGCACCCTCAAGCTCTATGAGCGCTGGGGCGCGCAGCTCTGGTCGTTCCAGCCGTACGGCGCCTTCAACGGCGGCGTGAAGCCCGGGGCGAACAACGACTGACGGCTGGGACTTCGGGGCCACGGCTCCCGACCGTGGCCTGTCTCCGGGCCCCCGTGTCTGTCATTGCGCTGGGGCTCAGCGTTCCGGCTCCTCGTCGTCGCCCAGCAGGCCGTGCTTGCGCAGCTTGTCGTGCAGCGTGGCCCGGCCGATGCCCAGCGCTCGCGCGGCCTCCGTGCGTTGACCCTGGGCCGTCGCGAGCGCCGCGAGGATGAGCTCCCGCTCGTGCGTGTCCATCCGCTCCCGCAAGGTGGCGCCCGTGGGGCTGGCGGGCGTGGCGGGAGCGCCCGGACCTCCGGGCAGTAGCTCCGGATCCAACGTGCCGTCGGGGGACAGCACCACGGCGCTCTCCAGGACGTTCTCCAACTCGCGCACGTTGCCGGGCCAGCGGTAGGCCGTGAGGCGCTCCAGGAGTTCGGGCGTCAGCGTCACGGGGGGCATCCGGAAGCGTTCGGTGTGGCGGGCGAGGAAGTGTTGGGCCAGGGCGGCGATGTCCTCCGGGCGGCTCCGCAGCGCGGGCACCTGGAGCGTCACGACCTTGAGGCGGTAGTACAGGTCCTCGCGGAAGTGGCCCTCGGCCACGCGCTGGGGCAGGTCGCGGTGGGTGGCGGCGAGGACGCGGACGTCCACGGGAAGCGCGCGGTCCTCGCCCACGGGGCGCACTTCGCCTTCCTGGAGGACGCGCAGGAGCTTGGCCTGGAGGGGCAGGGTCAGCTCCCCCACCTCGTCGAGCAGCAGGGTGCCGCCGTCGGCTTCGCGGAAGAGGCCCTTTCGGGGACGCACGGCGCCGGTGAAGGCGCCCCTGACGTGTCCGAACAGCTCTGCTTCGGCCAGCTCCGGCGTGAGCGCGGCGCAGTTGAAGCGCACGTAGGGTTTGTCCGCGCGGGGCGAGGCGCGCACCAGGGCCTCCGCGACGCGCTCCTTGCCGGTGCCGCTCTCCCCGGTGATGAGCACGGTGACGTCGCGCGGGCCCACGCGCTGGAGGAGCAGGGCCAGCCGTGCCATCGCGGGCGACACGAAGACCAGCGAGCGCAGCAGGTTCACTTCGCCGGCCAGGCGCTCGTTCTCCGCTTCCAGCCGGACCCGGCCCAGCGCGCGTCGCACCACGGCCAGCACGTCGTCCACGTCGAAGGGTTTGCGGAAGTAGTCCAGCGCGCCCAGCTTCATGGCTTCCACGGCATGGCGTTCCGAACCGTGCGCGGTGATGAGGATGACGCTCGGCGCGGGCGAACGGGCGCGCAGCCGGCGCAGGAGCTCCATTCCATCCACGCGCGGCATTCGCAGGTCGCTGAGCACCAGATCCACGGGAGGCTCCGCGTCCAGACGCGCGAGCGCGGCCTCTCCGTCCACCGCCTCCTCGACGCTCAGCCCGTCGTCCTCCAGGAGGCCGCGCAGCGTGTAGCGAACGCCCGCGTCGTCATCCACCACCAGCACGCGCGCCTTCACGGCTGCTCCTCCTTCTCCAGCACGTCTTTCAGGATGCCACGCAGCGTGTCGCGCAAGCCCGGGGCTCCAGCCGCCACCTGCACTGGCACATCCTTCAAGACTCCGCGCAGCGTGTCGCGCAAGCCCGGGGCTCCAGCCGCCACCTGCACTGGCACGCCTTTCAAGACTCCGCGCAGCGTGTCGCGCAAGCCCGGGGCTTCACCCGCCACCTGCACTGGCACATCCTTCAAGACTCCGCGCAGCGTGTCGCGCAAGCCCGACTCCTCACCCTCTACCCGAACGCGCGCCTTCACGGCAGCGCCTCCTTCGCGAGCGCTTCCCTCGCGATGGCCTTCTGTCGGGACGCGGCCGGGAAGCGCAGCTCCGCCACGCAGCCTCCGCCTTCGCGCTCGCGCAGGCCCAGCTCTCCACCGTGCTGGCGCATCAGCGCCCGCGACAGGGCGAGCCCCAGGCCCGAGCCCCGCGGCTTCGTGGTGATGCCCGGCTCGAACACGCGCTCGCGCACCTCGGGCGCCAGTCCCGGTCCCCGGTCTCGCACCTCCACCTGGCCTCCGCCCTCCGTCGTCGTCCGTGCCTGGAGCTCCACGGTGGTGCCCCGGGGCGCGGCCTCGAGCGCGTTCTGCACCACGTCGATCAGCACCTGCCGCACCTTGCGCGCGTCGCACCAGACCTCCACGGGCGGCCCTTCCACGACGCGCAATCCCACGCCGCGTTCGCCCGCCATGCCCTCGTGCAACTGCGCCACCTGCTGGCACAGGCCTTCCAGCGGCACTTGCGCTTCATTGAGGGGCAACAGCGGACGGGAGAAGTTGAGGAACCCTTCGAGGATCTCCTGCATCCGGTCCACTTCCCGGCGCAGCACCGCCAGCCGCTCCGCGGGCCGGCCCTCCACCTCTCGCGCGATCATCGCCGCCAGCCCCTTCACGCTCGCGAGCGGGTTCTTCAGCTCATGGGCGATCTCTCCCGACAGCAGGGTGAGGGAGCGCACCCGCTCCTCATGTGCCTTCAGCGCGTCGTCGCGCGCGTCCAGCGCCGTGCCCACCATGCCCCGGAACGTGCGCCGCAGCGTCATGCCGATGAAGTTCGCCCACACGATGAGGAACAGCGTCACGGCGAACATCGTCAGCAGCAGCGCGTCGGTGTGGCCCGCGCGCGGTCCGCCGCCGAAGAGCGTGGGCACCAGGTCCTCCACCGCGCCCGTCAACGTCACCACCGCCTGCACGCCCAGCAGTGCCACTAGGTAGCCCACCCACCGGCGCGCTCGCGCGCGGGGAAAGAGGATCGCCGTGGCGAAGCTCGCCGGCACCACCAACGGGATGAGCGGACTTTCCAGTCCCCCCAGCGCCAGGTTCATCACCGTGAACAACGGAAGCGCCACCCACGGCAGGACCCAACCCGGCTCCGCCGTCACCACCTGCTTGCGCCGCCAGGAGGTGACGGCGGCCAGGGCCACCAGCACCAGCGCGAACGTCGCCCCCACGCCCCACCGGCGCCAGACCGACGCGTCCCCGATGAGGCCCAGCGACGCGAGCACCACCGGCAGCGGGCTCAGGAGCCTCAGCACCTTCGTCACCTGACGGAACATCCGCGAGAACGCCTCGCGCTGGACCTGTTCGACTCCGGAGGCCGTGGGCTGGGGCATGGGATGCAAGGCGTTCTCCTGGACCGTGGGCGCTACCCTATGCCCAAGCAAGGCGGATGCCCCACCCCTTGCGTGGGGAACCCCGCCCCCTGCCCATGCCCGGGGTTCGGAAACCCGGCGACGGGTTCGGAAATCCGAACACAGCGGGCCCGAGCCCCCCGCACTCCAGAGGAGCCCCGGGCTGGCATGCCGGGTGCTCTTGAGCCTCCACGGGATGCGCGGGGCAGGGGGCGGAGCGCATCCCTTGGGCGGCGAGGGCCGCGTCGGGAGCTACGGATGCCAGGGCAGGGGAGTGCACCGAAACGTTCGAAGCGCGCCGTCGTCGCGGCGGTCGTCCTGGTCGCCGTCATCGCGGGAGGCATCGCGTGGTTGCGGCGCCCCGCGTCGGGCGAGCCGCCCCCGCGCTTCACCGGCTACGTCATCAGCGACAACGTGTACCTGTCCTCGCCGGTGGCCGGCATCGTGGCGTCGGTGGGCGTGGTGCGGGGGCAGCGCGTGGAGGTGGGGACGCCGCTGTTCCGCATGGAGCCCACGTCGCTGGTGGCGCGCGCGGATCAAGCGCGGGCGCAGGTGGCGCAGACCGAGGCCCAACTGCTCGCGCGCCGCTCGGACATGGACCGGGCCCGGGCCTCGCTCGCCTCCGCGCGGGCGGAGGTGGACCGCGCGGACGCGGACCTGGCGCGCCTGCTCGCCGTGCAGAAGGCGATGGACGGGGCCGTGACGCCCCAGCAACTGGACCTGCTGCGCGCGACCGTGGCGCGGGCCCATGCGCTGCGCGACGTGGCCATCACGGACGTGGCGGCGGCGGGCGCGCAATGGGAGGCCGTCCGCGCGCAGGTGACCGGCGGACGCGCCGGCCTCACCGCCGCGGAGCGACAGGTCTCAGAACTGGCGCCTGTCTCCCCCGTCGCGGGCCACGTGGAGGACGTCCTCTTCCACGAAGGCGAGTGGGCCGCCCCCAACGCCGCCGTCATCAGCATCGTCCCGGAGGCGCGGGTGAAGGTGCGCTTCTACGTGCCGCAGGCGAGGGTGGCGTCGTACGCGCCGGGCACCGCCGTGGCCATCGCCTGCGACGGCTGCGACACGGGGATGACGGCCCGCGTGGACTACGTGGCCCCGCGTCCCGAATACACCCCACCCATCATCTACAGCCTGGAGTCGCGCCAGAAGCTGGTGTTCCTGGTGGAGGCGGTGCCCTCGGCGCCCACGCGCCTGCTGCCAGGGCAGCCCATCGACGTGACGCCCCTGGCGCTGGCGACCGTGGAGGCGACGCGATGAGCGGGCGGGCCATCGACGTGCGCGGGCTCAACAAGTCCTTCGGCGAGCGGCACGTCGTGCGCGATGTCTCCATCGCCGTGGAGTCGGGCCGCATCACCGGCTTCCTGGGCCCCAACGGCTCCGGCAAGACGACGACGCTGCGGCTGCTGTGCGGACTGCTCACGCCCGACAGCGGCGAGGGCGAGGTGCTGGGCATGGACTTCCGGGCCCGGGGCGACGCCATCAAGCGCAGGACGGGCTACATGACGCAGAAGTTCTCCCTCTACGAGGACATGACGCTGGAGGAGAACCTGGCCTTCGTCGCGCGCATCCACGGCTTGGATCAGCGGCGCGAGCGCGTGGACGCGACCCTCCACCGGCTGGGCCTCTTCGACCGCCGTCGTCAACTGGCGGGCGCGTTGTCCGGAGGCTGGAAGCAGCGTCTGGCCCTGGCCGCCGCGACGTTGCACGGGCCCCGGCTGCTGCTCCTGGACGAACCCACGGCGGGCGTGGACCCCCGGGCCCGCCGCGAGTTCTGGGATGAGATCCACGCGCTCGCCGCCGAGGGCCTCACGGTGCTGGTGTCCACGCACTACATGGACGAGGCCGAGCGCTGTCACGACATCGGCTACATCCTGTATGGCCGCCTCATCGCCCGGGGCACGGCGGACGCCGTCATCCGGGACTCCGGGCTGGTGACCTTCCTGGGGGAGGGGCCGGGCATCGACCGCGCGGCGCACCTGCTGGCGAAGGCCGACGGGGTGCTCAGCGCCTCCGCGTTCGGCGCCGCCGTGCACGTCAGCGGCGTCCAGCGCGAGGCCCTGGAGCGCGCCCTTGCCCCCTGGCGCAGGGAGCCCTTCCGCTGGAGCGAGGTCCCCCCGTCGCTGGAGGATGTCTTCATCCAGCTCATGGGGCGCGAGCGCGACGAACGGTACGCCTCATGAGCCGGGACTCCCTGCCGCGCATCCTGGCCGTGCTGCTCAAGGAGTTCACGCAACTGCGGCGCGACCGCGTGACGTACGCGATGATCCTCGTCATGCCGGTGATGCAGTTGCTCATCTTCGGCTACGCCATCAACATGGACCCCCGGCACCTGCCCGCAGCGGTGCTGTCCCATGACACCAGCACCCTGGCCGCCTCCGTCGTGGCGTCCATGGAGCGCACCGGCTACGTAGACGTGCGCTACCTGCCGCGCTCCGACGCGGAGCTGGAGCAGCTGCTGCGGCGCGGACAGGTGATGCTCGCGGTCACCATCCCGCCGGACTTCACGCAGCGGGTGCTCAAGGGGGAGCGCGCGCAGATCCTCGCGGAGGCGGACGCGTCCGACCCCCAGGCCGCGGCGGGCGCGCTCGCGGCGGTGGCGATGCTGCCCACGGAGGCGCTCCGACACGTGCGACTGGGGACGCTGGCGCCCCGGCCCCCCGCGCCGCCCTTCGAGGTGGTGGTGCACCGGCGCTACAACCCGGAGAGCCTCTCGCCGTTCCACATCGTGCCGGGCCTGCTGGGCATCATCCTGTCCATGACGCTGGTGATGATGACCGCCATGGCCGTCACCCGCGAGCGCGAGCGGGGCACCATGGAGACGCTGCTGTCCACGCCCGCCACGCCCGGGGAGATCATGATGGGCAAGCTCACGCCCTACGTGGTCGTGGGGCTCGTGCAGACCTGCGTCGTGCTGGGGATGGCGCGGGTGCTGTTCTCGGTCCCCATGGCGCGCACGCCAGCGGGGTGGGGCGCGCTCGGGTGCGGCATCGTGCTCTTCATCGTGGGCAACCTGTCGCTGGGCTACCTCATCTCCACGGTCGCCCGGAGCCAGTTGCAGGCCATGCAGATGTCGCTGTTCTACCTGCTGCCTTCCATCTTCCTGTCGGGCTTCGCCTTTCCCTTCCTGGGCCTGCCCGCGTGGGCGCGGACGCTGGGGGAGCTGCTCCCCGTGACGCACTTCCTGCGCATCGTCCGGGGCGCGCTGCTCAAGGACCAGGTGCTGGCGGACATGGGGGACAACCTGCTGGCGCTGGGCCTGTTCGTGCTGGCTGTCGCCGGAGCCGCCCTCGCGCGCTCGCGCACCACGTTGGATTGACGCCAGGGCCCCACCCCTCCCCGCCCAGGGGTGTGAGGGATTGGTGGGGCTCCAACGTGCCGGGTGGAGTGAAGACAGACACGGGGTGTCTCAATAAATGAGACAGTGGATTATTGTGATTTTCGTGTCTTGACGGAACGCTGGGGCATCGGAAGATGTCTGTCGGATCGGCGGCGCCATGGAATGCATGGCGGACGCGGCCCTCCCCCCTTCATTCCTCAGGAGCACGCATGTCACGGCGCAGGTCGTCATGGACGTCTTCGTATTGGCTCATCGCTGGCGCAGTGGGGCTCACCGGCTGTGGAGAGGGCCCCGTCCCTCCGGAGTCCCCAGCGCTCCAGGCGCGCTCGCACGCGCTCACGTATGGCCCGGACCTGCGCATCACGGAGTTGAAGGCGCCGGAGAGCGCGCGGCCCGGTGACCCCATTCTCGTCACCGCGAAGGTCTGCAACACGGGCACCGACCCCGCGAACCCGTCGGGGAGCAACCTGCTCCAGGTGTACCTGTCCACCACGCCCACCCAGCAGGTCCCCCTCCCCGGTTCTCCTCCGCCGCCCCCGACGGCGCAGATGACGCTGGGCGAGGTGGACGTGGGGCCGGTGGGCGCGGGCCAGTGCGTCAGCCGCTCGCTGAGCGTTCCGGCCACTCCGCCCTCCGGCTTCATGGGCAACGGCGCCTACTACCTGGGCGCGAGCATCGACACCGGACGGCGGGTGGTGGAGTCGGACGAGTCCAACAACGGCTTCGTCCGGGGCCTGCTGGGCGTGGGCCTCCGGGCCGACCTCGTCGTCACGCGGCTGGACGGGCCGCCGTCGCTGAGCCCGGGCCAGTCCTTCACCGCCACCGCGACCGTGTGCAACGTGGGCACGGAGGCCGCCAGCTTCGGGTCGGTGGAGTTGCACCTGTCCACGGTGAACAGCCTGTCGCTTCCCACCGGTCCCACGCCGCCCCCCACGCAGTTCAGGGTCGCGGGGCAGGACTTCAACAGCCTGCTCGCGGGTGCGTGCCGCCCGGTGACGTTGTCGGGCTTCGCCCATCCTCCCCCGGCCGCCACGCCGAACGTGCCGCTGTACCTGGGCGCCATCGTGGACGCGTCCAACACCGTCCTGGAACTGCGCGATGACAACAACATCTTGCTCGGGGGCCTCGTCGGCTTCGGCCAGGGGCCGGACCTCGTCATCCGCTCCGTGACGGGCCCCGCGAGCGTGCGCCCGGGCGCGCCCTTCACCGCGTCCGTGACGGTGTGCAACGAGGGCACGATGCAGTCGATTTCATCCGACGTGGCCGTGTTGCTGTCGTCGGTGCCGTCGCTGGGGGCCCCGGGGACGATGCCCCGTCCCACCACCGAGGTGATGGTGGCCAACGTGAATGCTCCGCCCCTGGTGGCGGGCCAGTGCGTCACCCGCGCCGCAACCGGCTTCGCGTCGCCCCCGCCCGTCCCCGTCCCGTTCGAGCAGCCGCTGTACCTGGGCGCCATCGTGGACCTGCCCCGCAACCAGATGGAGCTGCGCGAGGACAACAACGTGCGCGCGGACTTCCTCATGGGCGTGGGCACGAAGCCGGACCTGATCATCACCTCGCTGACGGCCCCGGCCCACGTCGCGCCGGGCCAGTCCTTCACCGCCAACGCGCGGGTCTGCAACGTGGGCACGGAGCCGTCCCAGAACGTCCCCGTGGAGCTGTACCTGTCCACCGAGCCGACGCTGGCGGTGGTGCAGGGCGCGCCCCCTCCGGGCCGCGTGCCCGCGGGCATGTTCCAGGCGCCGGGATTGGCGCCGGGTGAGTGCGCCCTGCGCTCCATCAGCGCCTGGGCGGTGGTGCCTCCCCTGGCCCCCATGCCAAACCCCACGCTGTACGTGGGCGCCCTCGTGGATCCGCAGGCCAGCCACCTGGAACTGCGCGAGGACAACAACGCCTCGCCCGTCTCCCGCATCGGGGTGGCGCAGGGGCCGGACCTCGTCGTCCGCAGCGTGCTGACGACGCCGAGCGCGCGGCCCGGCACCTCGTTCCAGACGTCGGTGCAGGTCTGCAACGAAGGCACCACGTCCGTGACGTCCATGACGACGATGGGCCTCTTTCTCTCCACCGAGCCGGACTTCACCCTCGCATTCCCGGGCATGCCGCCGCCCACGGTGGTCCGCGTGGGCTCCGCGAATGTGATTCCGCTGGGGCAGGGCCAGTGCACGACGGTGCCGTCGACGGCGCAGGCCCAGCTTCCGCCCGAGTTCGTGCCGGGCCGTCCGCTGTACCTGGGCGCCGTCGCGGACGTGTCCTTCGGCCTCACCGAGCTGCGCGAGGACAACAACGTGCGCACCGCGCCGATGAGCGTGGGCAACGGCCCGGACCTCGCGGTGCGGGAGGTGGCGGGCCCCAAGAGCGTCCTGCCCGGCGCCCCGCTCACCCTGGTCGTGACGGTCTGCAACATGGGCGTGGACCTGGCGCCCCCCACGCAGGTGATGGCCGTGCTGACGCCGGATGCCACGCTGTCGGTGGGCGTGCCCAACCCCGGCACGTCCACGGACGCCGTGGTGGGGATGGCGAGCACGCCGTCGCTCGGCTCGGGCCAGTGCTCCGCCGTGAACGTGGCGGGCTACGCGAACCCTCCGCCCGGCGCGGATCCGGAGGCGCCCCGGTTCCTGGGCGCCCGCGTGGACTTCTCCCAGCAGGTCATGGAGCTGCGCGAGGACAACAACACCCTGGTGGGCCCCCGCGTGGGCATGGGCTCGGGGCCCGACCTCGTGGTGCGCACGCTGAGCGCCCCCGCGAGCATCCCCGGAGGCTCCCCCTTCACCGCGCAGGTGAAGGTCTGCAACGAGGGTACGGCGGCGCTCAGCGGCACCGTGCCGGTGGACCTGATCATCTCCAGCGAGCCGGTGGCCTACGTGCCCGGTCAGGGAAGCCCGCCGTACACGCAGCTCCAGCTCCCCGTGGGCAACCAGCCCGTGTCCTCGCTGGGGGTGAACCAGTGCACGACGCTGTCCATCCCGGCCTACGCGTCCCGTCCGTCCAGCCCCGGGACCGCCTTCTACCTGGGCGCCATCGTCGACGCGCCGGGCTCGCGGTGGGAGCTGCGTGAGGACAACAACAGCTTCATGCTGCCCACGCCCACCGTGATGCCGTAGTCCGCCGGGGTTCCGTGATGACGCGGCTGCGTTCTTGAGTGGACGCAGCCGCTGCATCCGGTCGGGTCACCCGGCTCCAGCAGCCCGTGGGCCGCGGGTCCGTGTCGTCGCTCGCGGGAGGGGCGTGTCACTCCTCCCGGTCCAGGGTGGGGACCCTCTTCGCCAGGGTCGGCTCGCTGTACGTGCGGTCGGAGCCGCGCGAGGACACCCCTGTCTCGCTGGCGTGGAGTGTCGTCCAGACACCGGAGGCACGAGGCGGCGGGAACCGTGGGGCCAGTAGTTTCTGCGCATCCTCGGCTGTCTGCCTACCCTGGGCGCGTGCCGGGTTCGCCCGGCCACTCGCGACATTCCTCGCGAGACTCCTGGAGGCGACATGAAGAACGGATCCGCGGCAGGTCGTGTGGGACGGTGGATGGGTTCAAGGAGGGCGGCGCTGGTGGCCGTCCTTCTCGCGCTGGGCTGTGGGGGCGCTCCCGAGGAGCAGGACGCTCCGGAGCTGGCCGCCACGCAACAGGCGGTCACCTACACGGGTGACTTCGATGGAGATGGTGTTGTCGACACGCTCACCACGGGTGTGACGGGCATCACCATCAGCCACCCGGGGAAGGGGAACCGGTTCTATGGCATCAGCGGCTCCTACAGCGTCTCCTACATCGCGGAGCTGGACGGGATCGCGGGCTTCGAGGTGGTCGTCACCCGCTCCGGCGGCGTCACCGTCCTCATCGACCGGGTCGGGGGCTTTCAGCCCTATGCCATCTCCGGCAGTTTCTTCGTCGCGGGCGTGAGCGACACGGACGGGTTGCCCGGCGGTGAGGTGGTGGTCCAGGCCGGCAACGGCATCCGCACCCTCAAGGCCCGGAGCTTCACCACGTCCTTCTACGGGATTTCAGGCACGTTCTCCGTCGCCAGATTGGACGCGGACACGAACGGGGCCGCGGGCACGGAGATCATCGTCAAGGGGCTCTCGGGGATCACCATCATCCACGACGCGAACCAGTCCTTTTCGTACTACGGGATGAGCGCGAGCAGCTTCAACATCACCGACATCTGCAACGATGATGGGGTCGCGGGCAATGAGGTCTTCGTCCAACTGCCCAGCACCCGGCGGGTGATCAACGACCGGCTCGCCGGGAACACCACGACGAACAAGTCGACCTGCTGACGCGTGGCGGCAGCGGCCTCCCGCTCCACGGGCCCCCGGGTCAGGGGGCCTCGTGGAAGAGCCCGTCAGTAGCGGGGCCGGGTGGGCAGGTTCAGGTCGTCGCGCAGGACGTTCTCGCCCGGGCGGCCGCCCTGCACCACGTCCGGGGTGGACGGGTCCTGATCCAGGTCGATGGGCAGACCCACCGCGGACGTCTCGCGGTTGTTGGTGCCGTTCTTCTCGCCGTTGGCCAGCGTGCCATTGGCGTAGTCGGACGCGTGCACCATCTCGTGGAAGAGGGCCACCACGGGAGGACGGTTCATCCAGTCCTCGGTGCCCAGCGAGATGCGCGTGGTGTTGTAGTTCACCGTGCCGTTGGTGCCCTTGCCCGGCGTGCCGTCCGCGTTGAACCAGGCGTCGGCCTTGTTCTGCGCCGCCGCGGAGTTGCCCCCGGACGTCTCTTGAATCGTGGTGGTGTGGCCGCTGTCGTCCAGCGTGCGCAGCAATTCCTGTCCGGAAGGCAGCGAGCGCATCGCGTCCAGGTCCGACTGCGTGCGCGCCTGGAACTCCGCGCTGCCCGTCACCGTCACGGACCGTCCGCGCTGGTCGGCGTCCGTCATGTCGACGAGTTCCCGCTCGCCTTCGGTGGCGTCGGCGGTCGTCTCGTTGTCTTCCACGTACAGCTTGTCGGTGCCTTCGCCGCCCGCGACCGTGTCCGCGCCCGCGCCGCCCGCCACCGCGTCGTTGCCGGCGCTGCCGCTCAGCGTGTCATTGCCGCGCCCGCCGATGACCTGGTCGTCGCCCTCGCCGCCGTCGGCCTTGTCGTCGCCCGCGCCCGCGTCGATGTAGTCGCGCTCGCCGCCGCCTGACAGCTCATCGTTGCCATCCAGGCCGTAGAGGACGTCGCGGCCCGCGTCGCCCTGGATGCGGTCATCGCCCGCGCCGCCCTCCAGGTAGTCGTCGCCGTCCAGGCCGCTCAGCGTGTCATTGCCTTCACCGCCAATGACGGTGTCGTTGCCCGCGCCGCCCACGAGCGTGTCATTGCCCTTGCCGCCTACGAGCTTGTCGTCGCCCGCGCCGCCGTCCAGCGTGAGGCCCTGCGTGACGCTCGCGTCCACCGTGATGGAGTCGTTGCCGGCGCCGCCGTTGATGATGGCGCCCTTCGCCTGCTCGGCGGTGAGCGTCACCGTGTCCGTCCCGGACTTGATGGTCAGCCCGCCGTCCTTGTTCTGCGACACCGTGGCGGTGTTGTTGCCCACGCCCAGGTCCACCACCGTGTTGCCGGCGGCGTTGGTGCTCACCTGAGGCGCCGTGGCGGACGCGACCGCCTTCGCCACGCTCTTCGCGGCCTTTTCGATGGCCGACCCCAGGCCGCTCAGGATGCCGCCGTCCTTCTTCGCGCCGGCCGCCTCGCCCGCGGCGCGAGCCGTGCCGACTTCCTTCTCCTTCGACGCGGAGGGCCGGGGCGCTGTCGCGCGGGGCCCGGCGTCGAAGCCGTCCGTCATCCGCTGGGAGACGGCGGCCTTCACCGCGTTGGGACGCGGCGCGGCGGCGGGCGTCTTCACCGGCTCCGACTTCACGGGGGACGTGGGACGCGAACCGGGCTTGCCAATCGAAGTCATGGGCTTCTCCCAGGTGACGGGGACACCTGGAGTGGGTCCGGCGGACGGCCGCCGGGCGTCGGACGAAGGCCGACTCGTGGATTGTCGCGGAGGGCGGCCCCGGGTTGCGTCCCCCGGCCCGATTGTCACGGTCCGGTGACAGCCGTCGGGCCGTCGTGTGACACGCGGGGGCGGCCTGTAACGGTGTGGCAACAACCCGGGTGGGTGTGTTGTCGGGGTCGAATCCGTCCGGTAACGGAAGCGCAACTTCGGGACAGGGAGCGCCTCCGCGCCCCCCGACGCCTTCATGACCGTCACCACTCGCTACCGCACCGTCCTCCAGGCCCTGCTGTCCGGCACGTCGCTCCTGCTGGCCCCCGTCGTCCACGCGCAGTCGGAGGCCCCGCCTCCGGCGCCCGCGTCGGCCCCGGAGCCCCCGACCTCCGTCGAGCCCGCCGCCCCGTCCGTGCCTCCCAC
>SECN01000406.1 GCA_004173515.1 Myxococcaceae bacterium
GCCCCCACCCCGCTCGGCGGCCGACGATGCGACGCCACCCCGGGGCCGCCGCTCCGTGCCGCCTCCGGTCGCCGCGGAGCCCGAAGCGAAGGACCCGTGGGTGGTGTTGGGCATCGCGCGGGGTACGCCGAAGGACGAGGCGCGCAAGGCGTTCCGGGCGCTCATCTCGCAGTACCACCCGGACAAGGTGGCGCACCTGGCGCCGGAGTTCCACACGCTCGCCGAGCGCCGCACGCGCGAAATCATGGAGGCGTGGGAGGCGCTGGAGCGCGACCCCGACTGAGTCGCCTCACGTCAGAGGATGAGCGCCGGAGGGGCCTGGGTCTCCAGGTTGAAGCGGGCGATGAGGGGCACGTGGTCGGACAGGCCGTGGAAGCGGCTGGTGAGGTCGCCGAAGGGACGGGTCTCGTCCGCGTCCAGCCAGCTCACGCCGCCGCCGGAGAACAGGTGGTCCAGGTGCATGCGCAGGCGCATGAAGCCGGCGGTGGGAAAGGCGCGTGAGAGCTTCGGGTCGATCTGCCCCACGGCGGCCTGCGCGCACGTCAGTCGCGCATCGCCGGTGAGGTAGCGGTACACGGGCGAGGACGGCGGCGAGTTGAAGTCCCCGCACACCACGAACGGCTCCGTCTTCGAGTGCAACTGGATGAACTCGGTGAGCTTGCGCGCCTCGTGGAGCTGGTTGGTGCCGCAGCCCATCTTGTCGCGCGTGGCCCAGAACTCGCGGGCGAACGGCGTGGGCAGGCTCAGGTGCGTGTTGAAGATGTGGAAGGCGCGCTGGTCGCGGCGGCGCAGCACGCGCATGTGCGCGCAGATGCGGCTCTGCTTGCGCTCCTTGAGGCCCTGCACGTGGTGGTGCGTGATGTGCTCGGGCGACTCCACGTTGTGCGTGTCCACCTGGAGGGTGCGCGTGTTGACGAGCATCGCGAGCCCGGTGGTGTAGAGCGACAGCTCGCCCAGCTTGTAGTGGTGCGCGCGGAAGTAGAACGCCTCGTAGGGCATCTCGCGCCCCTGGAGCGCGAAGGTCTCCTCCACGCGCTCCATGAAGGCTTCCAGTTGCGTCTCCCCGGGGCGTGTCGGCCGGTGGACGATGTTGCTGCGAAGCGAAGAGGTCTCCACCTCCTGGAGGCACACGACGTCCGGCAGCGGGTCCAGCGTGGCCAGGGCGGCGGCCACGCGGCGCTTGGGGCCGATGGTGCTCGCGAGCCCCTTCAGCATGTGGCCGAAGTAGCGGACGTTGTACGTGACGATGCGCAGTGGGGACGCGTCCATGGGCCTGTCGCCACCTCCAGGGTTCTTGCGGCGAAAGGTGGGAAGCAAAGGTACGAACGTCCAGGCCCCTTCGCAGCGCTCGGCGCCGGATTCGCCGTGGAACCCGCCCATGTGCCGACAAGCGGACGAAGCGCCCGCCCGCCTGCCCGCACCGGGTTTCGCGAACGGGCTACGGAGCGCCGCGCCGACCTTCAGCACGGCCCGCGGTGAGCCAGTGGATGAGGCCGCCGCGGTAGTTGGTGGCGCCGTAGGCGGCGGCGACGTCCGGGTTGTGGCTCAGGTAGTACTGGGGATCGAACTCCGGCGAGGCCCGGCGCCCTTCATTGAGGCCGCCATTCACCCAGTGCTCCATGGCCGCGCGGTAGTTGCTGCCGAAAGCGCTGCGCAGGTCGGCGTGGAGGCTCAGGTAGTAGGGCGCGCTGAACGCGGGCGAACCCTGACGGCCCTCGGTGATTCCCGACTGGGTCCAGTGCGCGAGGGCGGCGGGGTAGTTCGTGCCGAACGCGGCCTGGAGGTCAGCGTAGCGCGCCAGGTACTCCTTCACCTGGAAGGCCGGGGACGCGGCGCGACCTTCGGAGCGACCGCCGTCAATCCAGTGGCGAGACGCCGCGCCTTCGTTGGTGCCGAAGGCGGCGCGCAGGTCGCTGTTGACGGACAGGTAGAAGGACGCGTCGAACGTGCGCGTGTCGCGGAAGACGCCGTAGAGGGAGCGGATGCCATTGAGGTCATCCGGCTGGAGTTCAATCTTCCCGTTGTAATAGGCATACATCACCGCGCCCGCGTCGGGAGAGTGGCCCAGGCCGAGCGAGTGTCCCAGCTCATGCAGCGCGGTGCTGCGCAGGTCGTAGTTGGTGCCGTTCACGGTCCAGCCGAACCCGTCGTTGAAGTGCACGTCGCCCGCGAGCGCCGAGCAGTTATAGGGGCTGGAGCAGTTGGGGTAGTAGGCGTGCGCGAGCGTGGAGGCCGCGAACGGGTTGCCGTCGCCGTGGTCGCCGTACTGCCACGACACGTAGAGGTCCACGGGGCCGCTGCCGACCTCGGTGAAGGCCACGGGCGCGGCGGCCTGCCAGCGCTGGAGCGCTCCGATGACCGCGTTGCGCGAATCCGCCGCGCTCAGGTCCGGGGTTCCGTTGAGGAAGGCGAAGGAGAGGTTCGTCTGCGGCCAGCTGCTCACGGTGACGAAGGACGCGGGTCCCCCTTCCGCCTGCTGC
This sequence comes from Myxococcaceae bacterium, assembly GCA_004173515.1. Lineage (GTDB taxonomy): Bacteria > Myxococcota > Myxococcia > Myxococcales > Myxococcaceae > Corallococcus. Next base: position 2,481 of record SECN01000406.1, read on the forward strand.
GTCGTGCGGGCGTTGAAGCCGTAGAGGTCGGGTGAGTCGCACCGCGAGCGCTGCATCAGTCCGCGCGTCGTCGCGTCGAGCGTGCCGGTGACGGGCAGACCCTGCGCCTCCTGGAAGCGCTTCAGCGCGGCCTCCATCGCGTCATCGAAGAGGTCGGGACGGGCGGGTTCGCGTGCCACCGCGGGACGGAAGCCCGGGTACTGGTGCGCCAGCTCCGCGTTGGGGAAGTAGCCATGGGCCCGGAGGTGGCGGAAGGCCGCCTCCACTTGAGGGCCCTGCGCGCCCTTGCGCGCTTCGGGAACGAGGTCCGCCGCGGAAGCAGCGGCGCCTCCCAACGTGCCCAGCAACACAACGGATCGAAGAAGCGTCTGGATGGAGCGCAACGTGTGCACCTTTCGCATGGACCCTCCCGACACCGGGGAAGGCGCACCCGTTGTAGCGGGGGCGTCTGACAGCCTGAAAGCCGTCAGGTCTGTTGAAGCGGTGACACGTGAAAATCGCTGTGAGAGGAATTCTTGTCAGCGTGGAGGCCTGGGCACCGCGCTATAGCGCTGGGCTCAATGAAAGCCCGATACACGATGCCCTCCTGGTGGTGCCTGCCGGTCCTCGCGGGAGCGCTCGCCATGGCCTGCTCTGAAGGCCCGATACCTACCCCCGCCCCTGCGGTTCGCAAGTGGGTGGGCCCCCCGGTGAATGTGGTCGGCGGAGGCCAGTTCCGCACCGTCATCTTCTACGGACCCTGGCAGTGCAGCTCCCAGATCATGACCTACTGCCAGGAGAAGTGTGCTGGCAGCGGGCACGTCCTCCAGGGCTGCATGTGGCTGGCGGACGTGAAGATGGACTTCCAGGGCACGCTGGTCCGGGCGGGTAGCAGGTTTGGAATGACGCACTGCTGCTGCAACTACGCGACGCTCAGCAAGAGCCAGAATGAGGTGTCGAGAGCCCAGTGGAAGAAGATCCGCGACGACTTCCGTGAGCGATGGGCAGAGCGCTTTGGCAAATGGCCTACGGAGGCGAACGGAATGAACTCTCCGGCGCACCACATCCGGGACCTCGGTCACGGAGGTAACCCCACCGACTGGGACAACATCCTTCCGTTTCCGAAGGACATTCATGAGGACCTGCTGGGGCTCTACAACCAGTGCTACGCGAACAGTCCGCCTTGGACGACCGTGGGAGTGGACTACCCCTATGGAGAGTAGACCCATGTCGATGACTGAATTGCTCGCAGAGGTGTCGCGTCTCCACTTTCCCAACCCGCCTGCGGCTCCGGCGCAGATCGAGGCGTTCGAGCAAAGGGTGGGGTGGCGCCTCGACCCCGACCTCCGAGCCTTCTACCTGCACTGCGATGGTGCCAACCTGTTCGACAGCCTCAACCCTGAATTCGCATTCTACCCGCTGGCGATGATCCGCCGCGCACGGGTGGTGCTCCTGAAGGACGACACCGATAAGTCCGGGCCTGCATCCTGGTACGCGACCTGCGAGTTGGTGGACAGCAACTACATTTTCGTGGACGTTGGCCAGCAGGTTGATGGCCGGTACCCTATCCGTGATGGCTACCGCGAAGCGTTTCCGAATCCGGAGTACTGCTCGCAGATCGCCGACTCCTTCTCCGAGTTTCTCGCTGGCGCGCTTCGTTCGGAGGGGCGCTGGTTCTGGCTGCCAGAGGTGGACTGACGGCCCGGGAGTCTGAGCCAATGAGCGAAGCCGGCCCGAGGGTTCATTGCTCCCGGGTCAGTGGCCACGTCCAGGTTTCATTCCGGTTCGGAGCCCAGGTTTTCCTCGAAGAACTGGCAGCACCTCTCCGTCCAGCGCACCAGCGGCTCCCATTCCGGCGGCGCGACCGAGCGCCACTCGAGCCGTATTGAGCCTTCATGGAATGACTGCTCGATTCCATACCGCGCTCCATCCAGGGTCAGGATCTTCCTGAAGGGGAAGTACAGAGGCGGGAAAGAGAGGGAGCCAGCGTCTTCCTCCAGGTCGTGCCAGCGCTCTCCATCGACCCTCGCGTCCGTGATCTGAAGCCGCTTGGGTGCGCCTTCCAGGAAGCCTTCGATGTCGAGCACCTTGGCGAGGTCCTCTCGCTCCTGGACGCGGTGCCACGTCACCCGACGCAGTCGGAGCGCCGGATACTCCTTCCTCGCTTCCTTCCAGAGGAGCCAGACCTGATGGTCCCTGATTGAGAGGTAGCACCAGGTTCGCAGCAGGGGGCGGATATCGCCCAGGGCTGGTGTCAGCTTCTCGGGCGCTTCCAGCACCTTGCCCGCCTGCGTGCCCAAGCGCATCCAGGCGTCCAACACCCCATTCTCCCGGGTCGCCATGCCCACCTCTTCCTTCGCGCTGGCTCCAAACGCCTCGTGCCTCAACCCGCCGGCTTCACCCGCACCATCGTGTCCAACAGGTGCTCCAGCGAGCGGTCCGGATCATCACACAGGCCCACGTGCACGGGACCCGTCTGGAGCATGGTGCTGCGCGGGGCCACCAGCCAGTGCCAGCGCTCCTTCTGTGGCAGCCGTCCAATGGGGCCCGCGTCCTTCCCGCCCGCGCACACGCGGCGGAAGCTCTCCAGGTGGCCCTTCAACAGCTCCACGTCCGCGTCTGGTGACAACGCCTTGAGCCGCGCCTCATCCAATTCCACGCGCGCCCCCAGGAAGCGGTGCTGCACGCAGAAGAGCACCACGCCCACGTTGATGAACTCCTCGCGCTCCACGCGGGGCACCAGCCGGATGATGGCGTAGTCAAACGAGCTGGGCGTGGGCACGCGTCGCCTCCTCGATGAACGCCGGCGCTGCTTCCAACCTGCGCATCAGCCACGTCACGTACGCCGCGCGGTGCTCCGACGTGGACGCGAACGCGGGCTCCTGGCCCAGCCACGCCTCCGGAATCGCTCCCACGATGCGCTCCACCACCTCCCGCGTCACCCGCTCGCGCAGCAGGTCCCCGGCCTCCGCCAGCGCATGCGCCCAGGGCAGCAGCACGTGGTCCTTGATGGGCGCGAAGCGCCCCTGGCTCCGCTCCTCCCAGCCGTCCCACGAGTGGTGGAAGTACAGCGCCGCCCCATGGTCGATGAGCCAGAGGTTGCGGTGCCACACCAGGAGGTTGGGGTTCTTCGGCGTGCGGTCCACGTTCGTCACATACGCGTCGAACGCGACGATGGCGGACGCCACCTGCGCCTCCGGCACCGGCACCGCCAGCGGGTCGAACGTCACCGAGCGCGGCAGGTAGTCCAGTGCCAGGTTCAGCCCGGCGCTCGACTTGAGCAGCTCGCGGATCTCACTGTCCGGCTCGTTGCGCCCCAGTGATGTGTCCAACTCCACGAACACCAGCTCCGGCACCCGCAGGCCCAGCGCGCGCGCCAGCTCTCCGGCCAGCAGCTCGGCGATGAGCGCCTTGGCGCCCTGGCCGGCACCCCGGAACTTCACGACATAGAGCCCCGCGTCGTTCGCCTCCACGATGGCGGGCAGCGAACCCCCTTCGCGGAGCGGCGTCACATAGCGCGTGGCGGTGACCGTCCTGAGCATCCCTCGTCCTCGACAGTTCCCGGGCACTCCGGGCGTGGCGGCTGTACCACGGCCCTGCCCGACGGGGGAAACACCCTGAACCCGACGGCGCTTCCCCTCGCGCGCCGCCAATTCAGTTGCGCGCAATTCAATTGCGCACTACATATTCCCCATGTCGACGGATGACTTCCTCCGGCTGGACCTGCAGCTGTGCTTC
>SECN01000852.1 GCA_004173515.1 Myxococcaceae bacterium
TCGCAACCCGCCGCGGTGATGACCAGGCCTCCCGCTGCTGCAAGCTGCTCACCCAGGGCGCCGATCTCCACGACGGCCAGGGGGAGGGGAAGCATCTCGGTGAGCGTCATGCGCGGACTCCTTACGAGGGGCACAGCGTGAGGACCTGGGACGGGCCGCGACGGGCGCTCGACGCAGATCGGGAAGCTAAGGTTAGGAAGTCGGAGGGCTTTCGGGAAGTCCCGGAGGCAGGTGATGACGGGGCGTGGACGGAATTGCACCTCGGCGCGGGCCCGAAGTCCATCCCCTCCCCGTCCCAGCTTCGCGAAAACATCACCCGCCTCACCTAATGGGGACACGCGGGCGGCGCAGAACGTTCCTGCCCGCCTGCTTTCTTTCCGCGGCCTCCCACCCCCTCCGGGGCTAGCCCCCGTGCGGATGGTGCGTCTTCCACTCCACCATCATGCAGTGGTCCTGCACCACCTGGATGCCCGCGCGGGCCAGGCGCTCCGCCGCGGCGTCATTGCGGATGCCCTTCTGGAACCACACCGCGCGAGGCTTCTTCGCCAGCAGGTCGTCCACGTGCGCGTTGATGTCTTCGGGGCGCAGGAACACCTCCACCACGTCCACCTCCCCGGGCACGTCCTTCACCGACGCGGACACGGGCTCGCCCAGGATGGTCCCCTGCTCGTGGTGCGTGGGGACGGGCAGCACCGTGAAGCCGTGCTCCTTGAGGAACCGGGGGATGGCGTGCGCGGGCTTGTCCGGGTGGGTGTCCGGCCGGATGCCCAGGACCGCGACGCGCTTGCTGCGGCCCAGCAGCGCGCCAATGCCCGTCGGGTCGTCGATGAGGTTCTTGCGCCAGTCGTCCATGGGCTGCTCCTTGAAGGAAGGAGCGCATCGAACGGGGCGAAGCAGTCCACGCACAACCCGGGGCCTGACGCGACGGGCGCCAACCGTCCTGCGCAGGACGTCCGGCTTCAGCGGGGCGCGGCCTGGACCTGGATGGTGCGGCAGGCCTCGGTGGCCAGGCGCACCTCTTCGGTGGAGGCGCCGGGGAGGCTCGCGCACAGGAACAGGTCCTCCCCCACGCGCCGGGCGCCGTAGAACGCGGGCGCCTCCGGGCCCACGCCGCCGTCCGGCAGCGTCGGGGCCAGGGTGACGCGCAAGAGGGAGAAGGACGCCGTGTCCTCTTCCTGGTCCAGCGACAGCGTGAAGTGCTTCATCTGCTCACGGACGGTGTCCGCCAGCTTCTCCGAGGAGGGCATCTGTTCGCCCTGCCCCGGCTTCAGGTCCACGCGCAGC
>SECN01000407.1 GCA_004173515.1 Myxococcaceae bacterium
AGGTGCGCAACGAGCCCGTCGCTGGCAGCAGCGACCAGTTCGCGCTGGGCGTGGTGCTGTGGGAGCTGTGCACGCGCCGGCCGTTCATCGACACGGACAACCCCGCGGAGGCGATGCGCCGCATTGCCCTGGCGGCGGTACCCCGGCCCTCGCAGTTCGTGGAGGGACTGTCGCCGCTGTTGGAGCAGATCATCCTGCGCATGCTCCACCGCGTGCCCACGCAGCGCTTCGCGCGGTGTGGCGACGTGGCGAAGGCGCTCCAGGCCTACCTGGACGAAGTGCCGGAGGTGGAGGGCGAGGGCGTCTCCGCGGTGGTGACGCGGCTGGTGGGCGAGTCGGTGCTCGCGCGGCTGCGCGATGCGGGCAGCGGCGAAACGGTGATGCCCCAGGGCCGTGAGCCTTCCAGCGTGTCGTGTCCGCGCTGCGGCCAGTCCACCAGCGCGAACAACCGCTTCTGCCCCGCGTGCGGCAATGCGCTCACGCCTCCCACGCCTCCCTCGGGCGCGCCCGCGCCGAACCTGGCGGCGATGCCGGTGCTGCGCGAGCCGCCCATGCACCTGGGGGATGAGGACGCCCCCGACGCGCCCACCGCCAAGGCCCCCGCGGCCCGGAGGGGGGGAGACGGCGCGGTGCACGAGCCGCCCACCGACCCGACGATGGAGGTGCCCGCGCCGCTGGTGGCCGCGCTGTCCGAGGCGCCGCCCGCGCTGGGGGCGGACGACGATGCGCCCCCGGCCCTGGGAGACGATGCGCCAGGCCCCACGGTGAAGATGCGCGCGATGGACGCGCAGGCGCTGATGCGCAGGCTCACGCTGCTCACGGTGGCGGGGGATGCGTCGGATGCGGTCCGCCTGCGCGAGATGGTGAAGGCGCTGGCGACGCGCCATCAGGTGGAGGCGGTGGCCCTGGCGGAGGCGCGCTGGTGCCTGCCGTTCGGACTGCCGCAGCCGCGCGCGGACGACGCGACGCGGGCGCTGCGCTGCGCGGAGGACCTGGGGCTCGCCGGGGTGACGGTGCGGCGGGGCCTGGAGTCCGGCGTGGTGCGCGTGAGCTCCGGCGTGGACGCGGCGGGTCCGAGGCTGGTGGGGATGGGGCTGGAGCGGGCGCTCGCGCTGACGGACGCGGCGGCGGCGGGGGAGCTGCTCGTGGGCGCCTCGGTGAAGGCGCTGCTGGTGGAGGCGGGTGGGGTGCGCTTCGGCCCGGCGCGCGAGCTGCCCGGCGGCACGGCGTGGCGGGTGGAGGTGGGCCCGCCTCCGGTCCGCGTGGAGTCCCTGGTGGGACGCGACGAGGCGCTGGCCGAGGCGCGGGCGGTGGTGGACTCGGCGCGCAAGGGCGAAGGCGGCGCGCGGCTCTTCGTGGGCCCCACGGGCGTGGGCCGCAGCCGCTTCCTGGAGGCGGTGGAGGAGCTGGCCGTGGGCGCCACGCCGCTGCGCGTGGTGCACGCCTGGGGTGGAGACCCCCGGTCCGCGGGCGCGCTGGGGCTGGTGCGCACGGTGTTCGTCGCGCTGTCCCGCGCCGCGACGGGGACGGACGTGTCGGGCCCGCCGCTGTCCGGGCTGGGGCTCTCCGACGCGGAGGCCCAGGCGCTCTGGCGGAGGCTCGCGCGGGGCGCGCCGGTGGGCGGACACCTGTCGGCGGGGGACGGCGCGGTGGTGGAGGCGCTGCGGCGCATGGCCCTGCCGTCGGGCCTGTTGCTGCTGGTGGACGACGTGCACCGCGTGGACGGCGCGTCGTTGGAGCTGCTCGCCGGGGTGCTGGCGACGAAGGACGCGCGCGTGGCGCTGGTGGGCACGGGCGACGTGGCCGCGGTGCCCACGGCCCTGGCGTCGCTGCCGGTGACGGTGCTGGAGGGCCTGTCGTCCTCGGAGTTGAACGCGCTCCTGACCGCGAGCCTGGGCACGTCCCTGTCGCCGTCGCTGGAGCGCGCGGTGGGCGACCGGGTGCGAGGCAATCCCGCGCACGCGCTGGCGCTGGTGCGGCTGCTCGTCGCGGTGGGCGTGTTGCAGCGCACGGAGGAGGGGTTCCAGGCCAACGGGCCGCTGTCCGCCGCATCCCTGCCTCAGGACCTGGGCCAGGTGCTGGGCGCGCGGCTGGAGCTGCTGCCTTCCGTGTCGCTGCGCTTCCTGCAGCGCGCCGCGGTGGAGGGCTCGCTCTTCTCCGCGGAGCTGGTGCGGGTGTCACTGCCAGGCACGGAGGGCGTGGAGGTGCTCGACGACGCCGAGTGGGTGGTGCCCGTGCCCCGTCAGCCCGGCATCTTCCGCTTCACGCGCGAGGAGGCGCGGCAGGTGCTGCGCGAGCGCCTGTCGCCCACGCAGTTGCGCAACGCGCACGAGGAGCTGGCGGAGACACTGGAGCGCGAGGCGTTCGCCGGCGAGCCGGCCCGCGAGGTGCGGGTGGCGGATCACCTGCTAGGGGCGGACGCGCCCGGTGCGCAGGCCGCGTGCGAGCGGGCGGGAGACTGGTTCGCGGCGCGAGGCGAATGGCGCGCGGCGGTGGAGTTCTACCGCTGGGCCCTGGGCCGTGCGCCCGGAGCGACGGCGGCGGTGGTGCGCTGGCAGTTGGGCGTGCTCGCGAACGCGGCGCGGTGTCTCACGCAAGTGGATCCGGCGTCCGTGGACGGGCTGGTGACGCCGTGGCTGGACCGCGTGTCGGTGATGCAGGCCCCGGGCACGTGGGCGGAGGCCGCGCGGCGGCTGGCCGTCGCGGAGCTGAAGCTGGGGCGCGTGGCGGACGCGGAGGTGCGCTTGAGCATGGCGCAGGGCCCGGCGAACGCGGATCCGGAGGTCGAGGCCCTGGTGCTGGGCGAGCTGGCCCGGGTGCGCGAAGCCAAGGGCGAGACGACGGCCGCGGTGGAGCTGCTGGCGCGGGCCTTCCAGCGCATGGGGAACCGGGCCGCGCGGGCGCCGGACTTCTACTGGGAGCACTACCTGCTGCTGGGCCGGTTGCAGCAGCGGCTGGGACAGCTCGACCGGGCGCGGGTGGCCTTCACGCGAGCGTCGGAGCAGGCGCGCTCGGTGTCGAGCGCGGTGGGACAGGCGCGGGCCCTGTCGCAGCTCGCGGGCCTGCGGGTGCTCGCGGGGGAACCGGCGCAGGCGCTGGCGGAGCTGGAGCGCGCGCTGGTGCTGGCCGACCAGGGTGGGGACGCCCAGGAGGCGGCGCGCATCCACTTCAACGCCGGCAGGTTGCTGGTGGCGGGAGGCCGGGTGCCGGAGGCGCGCGAGCGTCTGGAGCAGGCCCGGGAGCGTGCCCGGGTGGCGGGCTGGCGGGAGGGGGAAGCCCTGGCCGCGCAGGTGCTGGGGACGATGGAAGGGCGCGCCCCTCGCCGCTGAAGTGCGAAAAAGCCATCAGCAGGCGTGCAGGCGTCCGGACTTCGACGGGAAAGGCCGTGGTTTTCGCGCCCGCCGCGCGGTGGGCCGATAGACTCCGCCACCTTCCCTCTCCGCCCTTTTCGCCTGCCATCGTGAATACGTTGCGTCTTTCTTCCCGTTCCCTGTGGGGTCTCTTCGCGCTGGGTGTCCTGGGTGCGTGTGGGCCGTCTCCGACGACCATCACCGTGGATCCGCCCGAGCTGCGCTACCTGCGCACGCAGGGGCAGAACCTGCCGTTGAAGTACACGGTGCTGGATGCGGACGGGCGCAAGATGATGGACGCGCGGCTGCGCTGGACCAGCTCCGCGCCGGAGGTGGCCTCCGTGCAGGAGGACGGCACGGTGGTGGCGCGCAAGTCCGGCAAGACCATCATCGGCGTGCAGGGAGGACGGGCGAAGGCGGCGCTGCCGTTGGACCTGACCATCCTCGCCTCGCTGGAGGTGCGGGCGCCGGGCGCGGACTTCGTGGAGATGGGGCGCACCATCAAGCTGCGCGTGGTGGCGCGCAACGAGGTGGGCCACGTCATCCCCGACGCCATGCCCACCTTCCGCTCCAGCAATGAAGAGGTGGCGCACGTGGAGAACGGGGAGCTCATCGCCTCCACGGCGGGCGTGGCCACCGTCACCGCGACGCTGGGCCACCTGAGCCGGGCCATCGCGGTGCAGGTGGTGCCGCCGGACTTCGCCCGACTGGGCCTGAACCTCACCTCGTACACGTTCAAGAAGAAGGGCCAGTCGGTGCAGGTCCAGGCGCGCGCCTACAACCGCAACGGCGCGGTGCTGGAGCGCGTGCCGCTGGAGTGGTTCAGCTCCAACGCGGCCGTGGTGACGGTGTCGCCCGAGGGCCGGGTGACGGCCGTGGGCACGGGCCGCGCGGTGGTGTCGGTGGTGGCCGGCCGTCGCCGCACCGCCGCGGACTTCATCGTCGAGTAGGTCCGTTGCGCTGGGGGGCTCCGAAGGCCCACGCATGAAGCGGCGAAGCAGGCGGCGGGCCCGGGCGCTCCTCCCCGCCGTCATGAAGCGGCGGGGTGGAGTGCTGGACCCGGCCGCTACTTCTTCTTCACGGGTGGCGCGGCCTTCGGCGCGGAAGGCTTGGGCGCCGTCGTCTTGCGGCCCTTTTTCGGCACCTCGTCCTCGGGGCAGGGCGGGCGGGGCCCTTCGACGGGCGGCTGGATGGTGAACTCGACGCGGCGGTTGAGGGCCATGCCCTCTTCCGAGGCGTTGTCGGCCACGGGCTTGCTGCGCCCGAAGCCTTGCGAGCACACGCGCTCTGCGGCGACGCCGCTCTCGATGAGGAAGCGCTTCACGCTGGCGGCGCGGCGCTTGGACAGCTCCAGGTTGTAGCTGTCGCTGGCGCGCGCGTCGGTGTGCCCCTCGATGAGGATGCGGTCGAGCTTCGGGTTCACTTCCATCACCCGCGCGACCTCCTCCAGGACGGGGAAGGACTCGGACAGGATGACATCCTGGTCGGTGGCGAAGTTCACCTGCTCCAGGATGACGATCTTGTTGCCCACGGTGCGCGCGAGCGGACAGCCATCCCGGCCCCGCGTGCCAGCGGGCACGTCCGGGCACTTGTCGATCCGGTCCACCACGCCATCGCTGTCGCCGTCGGAGTCCGGGCAGCCGCCGTTCTCCACCGGGCCTGCCACGGTGGGGCAGCGGTCCTTCTCGCCAATGACGAAGTCACCGTCCGGGTCGATGGGCGGCGGGGGCGGCTTGGGCGGCTCCTTGAAGCGCTCGATGGCCTCCCACTCGCGCGTCTTCGCCGGCACCCAGATGATGGACGTGAAGAAACTCAGGTTCGGAGACGCGAGCGAACAGCCGCAGCCCAGGCCACCGCCGAAGGTGAAGGTGACGCCGGTGGAGCTGTACCAACGCAGGCCGATGAGCAGCTCGGCGGGAATCTGTCGGGGCTGGTCGGGCTCCTTCTCCAGGCCCACCGCGCCGTGCACCATGCCGAGCAGGGTGATGCCACTGCCGCGCAAGAGGGGCACCTCCGTGCCCAGGCCGAAGGGCGCCATGTCGCCCATGTTCACGCCGCTGAAGATGCGGTCCGGCCGCTTCCAGAATCCGCCGTTGAGGGCCAGCAGGATGCCGGACTCGAAGCGGTAGTCGACGACGAGCCCCGGCGCATAGGTGAGCTCCCCGTCGCCCGCGAAGGCTTCCTGCACGCCGGTGGGGAAGCTGACGTTGAGGGTGAGCGCGCTGCCCCAGCCGTGGCCCTCCGCGGAGCGGCGCAGGCCGGGCAGCGCCACCTTGCCGGTGAGGCGCAGGTCGCCGAGCGCGAAGCTCTCCACCGGACCCTCGGTGCCGATGACCTCCAGGTTCTGGCCGCCCTGGAGCATGACGAGCGGCATGTCCACGCCCACCTCGGCCCAGTCGAAGAGGCCGACGGTGGCCATGACATCCAGTTGGAGCCGGTTGCCCACGAGGCTGATGGAGCCCAGGTCCCCGTCCTTGGGGACGAGGGACAGCGGGTTGATGGAGTAGCTGAAGTAGGGCCCGGCGGAGACGGACAGGTGGGACAGGGGCCGGGACTGGGTGACCATCACCAGGTCCTGCGGCGCGCCGGACGGACGGAAGAGCTGGAGGTTGAATCTCGCATCCGGCGCGGCGCTGGCGGTGGTGGACAGCGACAGGGCCAGCAGCAGCGGGAGGAGCGTCGTGCGGGAATGCTTCATCGGACGCGGCGGGCGGAGCGCAGGAAGAGGAAGCCGAGGGCGAGGGTGACGAGGATGGCGGTGCTGCCGGTGGGCGTGTCCTCGGCGGTGGTGCCGCAGCAGAACGCGCCGCCCTGCGGTTCGGTGCCGGGCTTGCGGCGGCCGCG
>SECN01000408.1 GCA_004173515.1 Myxococcaceae bacterium
CTCTGGAAACCCTTCTCGCGCAGGGCCAGGTGGCCCAGGCCAGGGCCGAGGCCGAGAAGCTCCTCGCGAAGAACCCGAACCACCGCGACGCGCTGGTGGTGATGGCCAAGCTGGCGCTGGTGGAGAACAAGGTCCCCCAGGCGGAAGCGCTGCTCGCCAAGGCGGAGGCCCAGGGTGCCACGGGGGAGACGGGCCTCGTGCGCGCCAACATCGCCGCCCAGAAGGGCCAGCTCGACGCCGCCCTCAAGGCCTACCAGGGCGTGCTCGCCGTGGAGCCGAACCGCGCGGAGGCGCACTTCGGCAAGGGCATGATGCTGATCAAGCAGGACAAGGCGCCCCAGGCGCTGGAGGCCCTGTCCCAGGCCGCGAAGCTCGCCCCCCAGAACCCGGTGTTCCGCTACCGGCTGGGCCAGGTGCAGCTGGAGGCGGGCAAGGAGGACGCGGGCCTGGCCACGCTGCGCGAGGTGCTCACGCTGGCGCCGCGCTTCGTGCCCGCGTACCTCAGCCTGTCGCACGCGCTGTCCTCCCAGGAGAAGCTGGTGGACGCCCGCCGCGTGCTGGAGCAGGGCCTGAAGGCGGTGCCCAACCAGCCGCGCCTGCTCGCGTCCGTGACGGTGCTGTCCATGGCGCTGCGCGATTTGCGCACGTCCTACCAGGCGGCCTCCGCGCTCGCGGCCTCGCGCCCGAAGGACGCGGATGCCCAGGCGAACCTCGCGCAGCTCATGCTGGCGCGCGGTCAGATTGAACAGGCCCGGCACCTGTGCCAGACCATGGCGTCGCTGGGCGTCACCAGCGAGTCGCTGAAGATGGCGGAGGCCACCTGCTTCGAGTCGCAGGAGCCGCCCGCGTACGACAAGGCCATCGCCGCGTACGAGCAGGGCATGGGCCTCTCGCCGGACGGCTGGCGCGCGGCGAACAACCTGGGCCAGTTGCTGCTGCGCATCCCCGCGGAGCCGGCGAACACGCACCTGCCGCGCGCGGTGACGGTGCTGGAGGAGGCCACCCGCCGCGCCCCGGAGCGTCCGGAGCCGCTGCTCAACCTGGCGCTCGCCCAGGCGCGGCTCGGCCAGGAGAAGAAGGCCAAGGAGCTGGTGCAGAAGGTGCTCGCCATGCCGCTGGCGGAGGACACGGACATCTACCAGGAGGCCACGCGCCTGTCGCAGGCGCTCGCCAAGGCGTGACGCAGCGCCGCGCCCCTGCTCCGCGCGCCTACGCGCCGAAGTCCAGCGTGGGCACGTCTTCGTCGCCGGAAGCGGACTGGAAGACGTGCCACGCGGCGGCTAGGTCCTGGAAGGGCAGGCCCACCGCGGCGAACACCGTCACCTGCGCCTGGGACGTGCGCCCGGGCTTGAGGCCCGCCAGGACCTCGCCCAGCTCGGCGTGGATGGCCCCCTCCGTGAGTCCCACCGCGCCGGCCGCCCCGGACGCCACGCTGAGCGCGCGGTGGTCGCAGACGAAGTGGGACGCGCCCAGCAGCTCCGCGGACAGCTCCGCCTTGCCCGGCTCGTCCGCGCCCAGCGCGGTGATGTGCGTGCCCGGCCGCACCATGCCCGGGTGCAGGAAGGGCTCGCGGCTCCACGTCGCCGTCACCACGATGTCCGCGTCCGCCACCGCGTCCTGCACGGACGTCTCCACGCTCACCGGCAGGTTCAGCTCCTGGTACATGCGCGTGGCGAACGCGTTGGCCTGCTCCAGGTTCGTGTCGTAGACGCGCACCTGGCTGAGCGTGCGCACCAGCCGCAGTTGCTTGAGCTGGAGCACGCCCTGCCGGCCCGCGCCCACCACCGCCACGCGCGTCGCGTCCGGACGGGCCAGCACGTCCGCGGCCAGCGCGCCCACGACGCCGGTGCGCACGGCGGTGAGGTGGCCGGAGTCCATCACCGCCAGCAGTCCTCCCGTGACGAGGTCATGCAGGTGCACCACGCCCTGGATGGCGGGGGACTGCCCGGGGAACTTCGCGTGCACCTTCACGGTGTACGCGGGGATGCCGGGCACGCTGCCGGGAAACATCACCAGCGCCGTGCCCTCCGAATGCAGCGGCGCGCGCACGCGCTGCGGGGCCACCGTGCGGGCCAGCGCGTCGGTGCGGAAGGCCTCGCGCATGTCGTCCAGGAGCAGGAGCGCCTGGAGGTTGCGGGCCACGGCGGAGCGGTTGAGCAGGAGGGTGCGCATGCGGTGGCCGCCACCCTACCCGAGCCCTCCTGAAGCCAGGCGGAGGAACGTGCGCTGGAATCCCGGAGCGCCCGAAGGTGAACGGCACGCCAGGCGGTGCGCCCGAAGCACGGTCCTGGACCCGGGGGCGAGGGGCCGCCGAGGCCGCTCCCAGTGGACGAAGGCACGAAGCACGGCACGGACACCGTGAGCAATCTTGCGGCACAGGGCGGCGCGGCCGGGCGAGGGCCTGGGGAGACTGGCGATGCAGGAGCCGGATTCACGCTCCGTGAAGGGGCTCACGGGCAGCGAGGACCGCCTGTCGGCGGCGGACTTCCTGCGTGCCCACCGCGCGCTGCTGCTGGCGGACTGGGAGCAGGCGGTGCTGGAGCACCTGGCGGGCCGCGCTCCGCCGCGCGAGCCCTGGCTCATCGACCACCTGCCGGAGCTGCTCTCCGCGCTGGCGGACGCGGTGGAGTTCGGACCGGAGGCGTTGGACAGGCACCTGGAAGTGGCGCACGCCATCGCGCGGCTGGATGAAGGCTTCGACCTGGGCGAGGTGGCGCAGGAGTACGCGCTCTTGCGCCGCTGCATCCTGCGGCGACTGGAGGCGCAGGAGCAGCGGCTGCGGCCCGGCGACCTGACGCGGCTGGAGGAGGCGCTCGACCGGGTGGTGACCCGGTCGATGGTGTTCTTCTGGGACATGAAGCAGCGCATCCTCCAGACGCTGGACCGCATGGCCGAGGCGACGCTGGACGACCCGGACATGGAGACGCTCCTGGAGCGCCTGCTCACCCGGTTGATGGAGTCCACGCTCGCCGTGGACGCGGCGGCGGTGATGCTCCTGGAGGGCGAGGAGCTGGTGGTGCGCGCCGCGGTGGGCCTGGGCACCGGGCAGATGATGGGCCTGCGCGCGCCCCTGGCGGGCAGCACGACGCAAAGGGCGGCCGCGCTGCGACGGCCCTTCTTCATCCGCTCGGCCGCCACCGACCCCCGCGTCCTGCTGGAGCCCCTGCGCCAGCAGGGCCTGCGCGCGCTGTACGGCCTGCCGCTCATGGAGGGCGACCGGTTGCTGGGCGTGGCGTACATGGGCTCGCGCACGGCGTTCGCCTTCTCCGACGCGGACACCCTGCTCTTCCACGCCGTCGCGCAGCGGGCCTCGGCGCACATCGCGCGCACGGAGCTGCACACGCGCGAGCGCCAGGCGCGACAGGAGGCGGAGCGTTCGCTGGCGCAGTTGGATTCGCTCCTGGACGCCGTGCCCGTGGGCATCGCCTTCCTGGACACGCACCTGCGCTACCTGCGCGTCAACGACCTGCTCGCGAACCTCAACCGCAAGCCCCTGGAAGCGCACAAGGGCCGCACGCTGCGCGAGATGGTCCGCGAGGGCGCGGCGGATCCGATTGAACGCGCGCTGCGGCAGGTGCTGGACACCGGCCAGCCCGTGCAGGACGTGCTCATCGAAGGACCGGACCTGAAGCGCGGGGGCCTCGGGTACTGGAGGGCGGACTACTTCCCGGTGCGCACCCCGGATGGTGTGCTCCTGGGGGTGGGCAGCACGGTGGTGGACATCAACGACTACAAGCGCGCGGAGGCCGCGCTCCAGCAGTCCATCGACTTCCGCGAGGAGCTGCTCGCGGTGCTGGGACACGACCTGCGCAATCCCCTGCACGCCGTGAACGCGTCGGCCTTCATGCTGGGCCGCTTCGAGGGACTGGACGCGACCTCGCGCCGGAGCGTGGACCGCATCCGCAAGGCCACGGCGCGGATGGGGCGGATGATCAACGACATCCTGGACTTCGCGCGCACCCGCCTCGGCGGTGGCATCCCGATGACGACCCAGCACGTGGACATGGTGGAGCTGTGCCAGAACATGCTGGAGGAGTTGCAGGTGGCGTACCCGGAGCGCCCCCTGCCGCTGGTCGCGCATGGCGGGAACCTGGAGGGACAGTGGGATCCAGACCGGGTGACGCAGGTGCTGGGCAACCTGGTGGTGAACGCGCTGCAACACGCGCGCAATGACACGCCAGTGGAGACCTCGCTCACCGACGAGGGCCCGGACGTGGTGATGCGGGTGCGCAACGAGGGGGACCCCATCCCGGAGCACCTGCTGCCGCGCCTGTTCGACCCGTTCAAACAGTCACGCACGCCGGACGAAGGAAGCAAGCAGCGCAGCCTGGGGCTGGGGCTCTACATCGTGCATGAGATCGTCCAGGTGCACGGCGGCACCGTGCACGTGGAGTCCAGCCTGGAGCGGGGCACGACCTTCACCGTGCGCTGGCCGCGCGTCCCGCCGCCCCGGGGCTACCTGCCGCCGTGAGGCTTCCAAGCCCCGGTCACGGCGTGGCCTTCGCGTCCGGTGCGGGGGTGAGCGCCAGCGTGTACACGGCCTCCGCGAGCAGGCGCGTGCTGTCGTCCAGCGACTCCAACGCGATGGACTCGTCGGGCGCATGGCCGGTGTAGGGCTCATTGGGGAAGGCGGGCCCGAAGTCCACCGCGCCGGGGAACAGCCGCGCGTAGGTGCCACCCCGGATGGAGCCGGGGACGGCGCTCGGCAGCGTGCGCTTGAAGATGTCCATCAGCGTCTGGACCAACGGACCGGACGTGTCCGCCACATGCGGGTCGCCCACGTAGCGGCCTTGGGCCTCCTTCACCTGTCCGCCCGAGTCCTCGCCCACGCGCTTCGCGGCCGCGTCCAGGCTCGCGTTGAACGCCGGGGCGTCCCTGCCCTGCGGGCGGCGCATGTTGATGCCCAGCGACACGGCGCCGTCCTTCACGCGCAGCACGGTGGGCGCGACGAGCAGCGGGCCCATCAGCGTGTCTGCGTACGCGACGCCCAGCTTGTCGCCGTGGTGGTCGCCATCGAAGCGCTTCGCGACGACGCGCAGCATCGCGGCGATGCCGTTGTCCTCCAATGACAGACGCGAGGCCACGGCGGACAAATCCCAGAGCGCGTTGTGGCCCTCGTCCGCGACGGAGGAGTGCACGGCGTTGCCATGGGTGGTGAGCACGACGGTCGCGCCCTCGCGCTTCACGTCCGCCTGGAGGTCCTTGCGCGCGGGCTGTTCGGCGGCGATGGCGGCCTGCACCTGCGCGAGCACCGCCTCCGGCGTCTGGCCCTTCACGGCCGTGAGCTTCAGCGTCGCGGTGCCGGGCACCTGGGTGAGGAACTCGCCCGCGGTGACGTCCACGGCGCGCGCGGTGGTGCCTTCCTTCGGGGTGGCGGCGGCAGCGCCCACGGGCGCCTCCAGCGTCCACGCGACGAAGCCGGACTGCGCGACCATCACCGGGTAGCCGGAGTCCACGGAGATGACGTGCGTGGGCTTGGGTTCGGTGTCCGCGTACTTCTTCATCCCGTTCCAGTCGCTCTCCTCGCCGTTGCCGATGATGACGAGCACGCGGCCCTGAGGCTTCAAGCCCAGCTCCTTCGCCATCGCGAGCGCGACCAGCGCGGAGGCGATGGGCCCCTTGTCGTCCTCCACGCCCCGGCCATACAGGCGCCCCCCCTCCACGACGGGCTTGAAGGGCGAGCGCTTCCATTCATGCGCGGCGGCGGGGACGACGTCGCCGTGGAAGACGAGCCCCAACAGCGGATCGCCCTCGCCCCACGACAACTCGAAGACGTCGCGCTTGCCCACGGTGCGGAAGGCGAAGCCGTGCTGCTTCGCCCACGTCTCCAGGTAGCGGCCCATGGCGGCCACCTCCGGGTTCTTGGCGGCGGGGGACTCGCTGCTCACCGTCTTGAAGCGGACAAGTCCCTGGGTGAGGGCCACCACGTCGTCCAGCGCGCAGGTATGGATGTAGGCGGTGTAACGCTCCGCGGCGGACTTGCCCGGCAGGGCGGTGGCGGAGAAGCGGGCGGCACGGGCGGCGGGCTTGCCGGCGCAGCGCGGGTCGATGGCGGGGAGGGCGCGGCCGGGGGCGTTGGCGGAGGCAGCGCCGCCAGCGGTGGCGACGGCGGGCACCAGGAGGCAGAGGGCGGCGAGGAGGCGGGTGCGCATGGGGTCCTTTGCAAACCGTCCACGGGGGTGGGCAT
>SECN01000409.1 GCA_004173515.1 Myxococcaceae bacterium
GCAATTCCGCTCCCGCCAGCGCCCTTCCTTCCAACACGGTGGCGGCCCCTTCGGGGGGAAGCTGGAAGCGCTCCGCGACCAAGGAAGTGGCCATCTCCGACCTCCAGCAGAAGTTCGGCTGGACGGATGAGAGCTGGCAGGGCCGGCTGCTGAAGGCGGCGGACGAGGGCGGCGTGGACGGCCGGGGTGAGAACGGCCAGGTGTCCGCGGCGGAGCTGGAGGCGTACCTCTCCGCGCCCACGGACGCGCAGTTCCTCACGTCCACGGCCCTCCAGCAGCAGCGCGCGGCGCTCGACGCGAAGCTTTCGGGCGGTGCGCAGTCGGTGTCGGTGGACGCGTTCGAGAGCCCCTGGCAGGCGTCGGTGGCGAAGCGCGCGGACCTGCTGGGCGGCAACGCGGACGGGCAGCTTTCCGCCGAGGAGCTGACGGCCTATGTGAACGCGTCCAAGGCGAACCAGGCCAAGGGCACGGGCACGGCGGCGGACACGCAGTGGGTGCCCGACCAGCAGATGGCCACCTTCCAGAGCCGCGTGGCGGAAGTCGCGGGCGAGCTGGATCCGCTCCGGCCGGTGGGCGGCGAGGGCGCGACGCCCGGGCTGAACCTGGTGAAGGAGTACTCGCGCACGCTCCTGGACACGGACAAGAACGTGCCCACGTTCGTCAGCTACATGCTGTCCGCCGCGGACGTGAAGGAGACGCCCGCGGACGTCAGCCGGCTCAACAGCACCTTCGTGCGAGACCCGGAGCTGGGGGCCGGGGCCGTCACGGACTCCGACTACAACAACACCGGCTTCGACCGGGGACACATGAAGGCGGCCGAGGATTCGCCCACGCAGGCGGCGATGAACGAAAGCCACTACATGAGCAACATCGCCCCGCAGCATGGCAATCACAACCAGCAGGTGTGGCGCACGCTGGAGCGTGGGGTGTCGGAGCTGGTGAAGGAGACGGGCGGCAAGGCCTACATCGTCACGGGCAACCTGTACCTGGATGACAAGGGCAAGCCGCTGCCGCCCGAGTCCATCGAGACGATGGGCGCGAAGGACCGCAAGATGGCGGTGCCCACGCACAACTTCAAGACGGTGCTCCTGGAACTGCCCAACGGCAACCTGTCGATGTTCGCGTACATGGTGCCGAACGCGAAGGAAGGCCCGTCGAAGAAGGACGAGATCGTCCCCATGCTGGAGGCCTCGCGCGTGCCGGTGGACCAGTTGGAGACGCTGCTGGGCCAGGACCTCTACGCGCAACTGCCCGAGGGCGTGCAGGAGAAGCTGGAGAAGGACGCGTCCGCGTCGGGCATCTTCGAACAGCAAAGCCTCTACGAGTCCGCGACGCTGCTGCGCGCCCCGCCGTCCGCCTGAGCTTCAAAGGGAGGGCTCCTCAAGGGGCTTCAGGCGGTGGCGGTCGCCGGCTCCTTCACCCGGGTGAACTCCATCACCCAGTTCACCTCCCACGCCTCGCCATCGAGCGAGAACGCCTGCTCCCACCGCGCGTGCTCCGTTCCCTGTCGCGTCCACCGGAACTGGACCTGGACCGGACGGCCCTCGTCGGTGTCCTCGCCGTAGAAGACACCGTGGTCTCCCGTGAAGCCTCCCTGCACCGGTGGCAGGAGCACGCCTCCGCGACTGTCGACCCAGTAGATGGACCAGCGGCGTTGCTGGAGGTCGAACAGCCGGAGCGCCATGCCGGAGAAGCCCCGCTCGAACCCGGCCTCCTCGACGTTGGCCACGCCCCCCAGGTGCGGCCGACAGCTCGCGCGTGATGCGAAGGCATCCCAGTCGTCACTGCCCACCAGCCGCTGCTTGAGACGTCGGTTGTGGCAGGTCCATTCGCCGAAGAAGAAGTCGAAGTCGTGCACGTCGCCCGTGGGCAGCGGGGGAAGGGGCTTCATGGCGGGTGGATCCTTTCGTGAGGGGGATCAGCGCAACTGGGAGCGGAGGGTGGGCGCCAACGTCAGGTGTTCGAGCGGTGCGCTCAACGCCGGATGAAGTCCGGGCAGCACGTGCTGCGCCCACGCGGTCGAACGGGCTCGCTGCTCACGGTGCGCGCGGTGATGCTCGGCGGAAGGGAACAGGGTGAGCCAGGCCAGGACGTGCTCTCCCGCGCGCACGGGCAGGGCCGGGAAGCTGTTCTGCGCCGGCTCGGTCTGGAACAGGCCTCGCGGTTCGGCGCCCAGCTCCGTGAGCACCGGCCGCATGGTCCGCTCGAAGTGCCGCGTGAGTGCTTCGTCGGCCGGGGCCTTCAGGAAACAGAGCGTCACCTCCACGCGTGAGCCGGGGAGCGCTGAGGCTTCGACGGGCGGCCTGGGCAGGCCCGGATGTTCCAGCCCCGTGTCCGGATGCACCGGACGCAACAGGAGGACGTTGTCGGAGTCCTGCATCGTCGCGTTCGCCGCGTCCCGGTGCGCCTTCCACACCGGACCGCCGTAGAAGGCACCCAGTGCCGCGCTTCGGGCCGCCATGTCCGTGAAGCCGCGCAGCCACACGAACCGGTCCGGCCGGTCCTCGTCGCGGAACTGCCCGATGACGTGCATCCCGACCGCTTCCTGGGTCTCCACGAAGTGCCGGTCGAAGAGCGTGATGAGGTCGTCACGCCGGCCCGGGTGCAGCGTGTACTGGCGCAGTTCGAGGACCGAGCAGCAGGTGTTGGCAACGGACGACATGGGGCTTCCGGGGTTCGGGTACGGAAGCCATCCTTGTCAGCAAACTGGTAGGGTCATGAAGACCACTTCCGAGCGAATCGACCCTACCAGTTGAAGACCCCTCCCGGAGTCGTCCCCTCGCTGCTGCTTCGGCTGGACGCTCGAACCTCCACGCCGCTCCACGAGCAGATCTTCGAGGGCGTCCGCGCGCGCATCCTCTCCGGCGCGCTGGCGCCCGGATGGCGACTTCCTTCCTCGCGCCAGCTCGCGGGGGAGCTGGACGTGGCCCGCAGCACCGTCCTCCAGGCGCTGGATGCGCTCGCCGCCGAGGGCTACGTCGTGGCCCGTGCGGGCGCCTCCACCCGCGTCGCTCCCGAGCTGCCCCTCGCCCCCGAGGACCGGACCCGGAGCGCGGCGCCTCGTGTATCCCGGGGACCCCGGCTCGCCGCCTCGGTCCGCGCCCGGAAGCCCTCCGTGGTGGGTGCGCCCCGGTTGGGCGCGGCGCCCCGGGCCTTCCGTCCTGGCGTCCCCGCGCTCGACCTGTTCCCGACCGCGCTGTGGGGCCGCACGGTGACGCGCGTGCATGCGCGCGCGAGCACCGGGCTGCTCGATGGGGGCGACCCGCTGGGCCATGCGCCCCTGCGCGAGGCCATCGCCACGCAGGTGTCCGCGTCGCGCGGGGTGCGGTGTGTCGCCGAGCAGGTCTTCGTGACCGCGGGGACGCAGCAGGCGTTCGATGAAATCCTCCGGCTCGCGCTCGACCCTGGGGACTCCGTCTGGGTGGAGGACCCGGGCTACCCGGGTGTCCGTCGCGCGGTGCTCGCCGCCGGGGGCCGGCCGGTTCCCGTTCCCGTGGATCCGGAAGGGTTGGACGTAAGCGCGGGCCTTGCTCAAGCCCCCAGGGCCCGGGTCGCGATGGTGGCGCCTTCGCACCAGTACCCGCTGGGCGTGACGTTGAGCCTGGCCCGGCGGAAGGCGCTGCTGCGCTGGGCGGAGCGCACGCGGGCGGTGATCATCGAGGACGACTACGACAGCGAGTTCCGCCACCGGGGCCGCCCCCTCACCGCGCTCCAGGGCCTGGATGAGGCCGGCTGCGTCGTCTACGTGGGCACCTTCAGCAAGTCGATGTTCCCCGGGCTGCGCCTGGGCTTCTTCGTCGCGCCCCCGCCCCTGGTGGACGCCTTCGCCTCGGCCCGCGCGGCCTCCCCCGCGCCCGCCTCCGCGCTGGAGCAGGCCGCGTTGGCGGCGTTCCTCGCGGAAGGTCACTTCGCGCGCCACCTGCGCCGGATGCGGGTGGCCTACCGCGAACGCGGCGAAGCCCTGCTCGAAGCCCTGCGCGCCGACTGCGCTGGCGCCCTGACGCCCCGGCCCTGTGACACCGGCATGCAGGTGTCCGCGTCGCTCGCCGCGCCGTTGTCCGACCTGCGCGTCCGCGACGAAGCCGCCCGGCTGGGCGTGGAGGTGGCCGCCCTGTCCGAATACTTCCTCGGACGGCGCCGTGAAGCCGGCCTCGTCTTCGGTTTCGGCGGCGTGCGCCCGGAGGCCCTGCGCGCGGGGACGCGGACGCTGGCCCGTGCACTGGAGTCCCCGCGCGGGCGCTGAAGCGGACACGCTGCCTTGACAGCCCAGGGCCCCGCGTTGATATTCAACCCAGAGGTTGAATGATGCGGACGTCCGCGACCCCGAAACATCTGGACCAGACGCTGCTGGCGCTGGCCGACCCGACCCGACGGGCCATCCTCCAGCGCCTGTCGGCGGGGGAGGTGCGCGTGACGGAGCTGGCCCAGCCCTTCGCCATGTCCCTCAACGCGGTGTCCAAGCACATCCGTGTGCTGGAGCGCGCGCACCTGGTGCACCGGCGCCGCGAGGGTCGCGAGCACCTGCTGTCCTTCACCCCGAAGCCGATGGACGACGTGGCGCGCTGGATGGAAGCACAGCGCGCGAACTGGAGCGCCCGGTTGCAAGCGCTCGATGACCTGCTCCAGGAGGAGGACCGCGTCCTCGCTCCTCCGAGGAAAGGACGCACCCGATGACACCGCACCTCCCCGTGAAGCTGAGCATCACCCACCGCTTCAAGGCCTCCGCCGAGCGCGTCTTTGATGCGTGGCTGGACCCATCGAAGACCCGCCACTGGCTCTTCGTCACCCGTCCCAACACGCCCCTGGTGCGCTCGGAGATCGACGCGCGCGTGGGCGGCACCTTCTGTTTCGCGGACCTGCGCGACGGCGAGGAGGTCGAACACGTGGGCGAGTACCTGGAAATCGACCGGCCGCGCCGGCTGGTGTTCACCCTGTGCGTGCCGAAATACTCCCAGGACAAGGATCGGCTGACGGTGGACATCGTTCCGCTGGGTACCGGCTGCGAACTCACCCTGACCCACGAGATGGGCCCCGAGGGCGAGCCGTGGCGGGAGCGCACCACGAAGGGGTGGACCCACCTGGTGGCGGGGCTCGACGCGTGGCTGGGCGAGGGCACGTCCCCCGCCGCGCACGACTGACATCCCTTCGCGGGCACAGGCTACGATGGGCGCCATGTCCTGGCGTCCGTCCCTCTCCCTGCTGGCCCTGCTGTGCGCCGCGTCCGCGTGCGGCCCGCGTCGGAGCGACCCGGCGCGCGTGACGGAGGACCTGATGCGCCCCGCGCCCCTCGGGGCCTTCGCGGCGGGCACGCCTCCGGCCACCACCGAGGCCTGCACGGTGCGCACGGCGAAGCGCTGCTTCGAGCAGGCCCTCACGCTCCTGGCCACCGACGCGCAGGGACCGGAGCGCCTGCGCGCGCTGTCGCTGATGGGCAGGGCCTGTGACGGGCAGGTGAAGGACGCCTGCTCGTGGCTGTCCCAGCACGTGAAGGAGCCCCGACGCGTGAGGGGCGGGCCTCCGGACGACCCGGTGTTCCAGGAGGCCTTCCAGCGCTGGCGCGAGGGACGCAAGCACCACGTCCGCGTGACGTGCCGGCTGGTGCAGGGCGGCGCGCCCCAGAAGTGTGAAGTGCGTGAAGCGACGCTGCCTCCGGAGCTGCTGGCGCAAGCGCTGGCCAGCATCCAGGCCTCGCGTTACGTGTTGCCATCCCTCGACGGAGAGCCCTTCGAATGCGACTGGACCATCGTCATCAAGTGACCCGGCTGTGGCCCGTGCTGGCCCTGTCGCTGTGGACGGGCTGTTTCGCCGGCACCGTGCACCGGGGCCCGGCGACGCGTGGCGCCCGTACGAGGCGCTGCCCTTCGGACCGAAGCCGCCCGCGCGCGTGGGCGAAGGCCAGCTGCGCGTGACGTTCATCAACCACGCCACGGTGCTGCTCCAGGCGGACGGGGTGAACGTGCTGACGGACCCCATCTATTCGGACCGGGCCAGCCCCGTGTCCTTCGTGGGGCCCCACCGCGTGCGGCCTCCCGGCATCCGCTTCGAGGACCTGCCGCCCATCGACGTCGTGGTGGTGAGCCACAACCACTATGACCACATGGACCTGCCCACGCTGCGCAGGCTGGAGGCCGCGCACCATCCGCTGTTCGTCGTGGGCCTGGGCAACCGGGAGCTCTTGAAGGGGGAAGGCTTCCAGCGCGTGGAGGAGCTGGACTGGTGGCAGTCCGCGAAGGAGGGGCCTCCGGGCCTGAAGGTCACGGCGGTGCCCGCGCAGCACCGCTCGAACCGGGGGCTGACGGACCAGGAGGAGACGCTCTGGGCGGGCTACGTGCTGGAGACGTCCGGGGGCCCGGTGCTCTTCGCGGGTGACACGGGCCTGGGCCCGCACTTCCAGCGCATCGCGGAGCGCTTCGGCCCCATGCGCCTGTCGGTGTTGCCCATCGGGGCGTTCCGTCCGCGCGTCATCCACCCGGTGCACATGGGCCCGGAGCAGGCGCTGGAGGCGCACCGCGTGCTGCGCTCCAGCACGTCGGTGGCGATGCACTACGGCACCTTCCCGATGGCGTTCGACGGGCAGGATGAAGCGAAGTACCTGCTCCTGCGGCTCCTGTTGAAGGAGGAGGTCCGCCCGCGCTTCTGGGCGCTCGGCTTCGGCGAGGGCCGGGATGTTGCGCCGCTGGCCCCCGGAGACTCGGGACGTGCCGATGCCGGACGCTGACGGCGCCACGCCTCCTGCCTCTCCGGAAGTGGAGGCGAAGGAGATGATGGACCGGGCGCGCACGCTCATCCGTTCGGGCCTCATCCAGGAGGTGATTCCGCTCTGCGATGAAGTGTACCGGCGCCACACGACGTCGCGAGTGCCAGCGCTCCAGCTCCAGGTGGCGCGGGCCCTGGGGCACCGGGGGGCGGTGTTGTCGGAGCAGGGCCGGGTGGTGGACGCGCTCATCCACTTCGAAGAGGTGGAGCGTCGCTTCTGGAGCCCGCGAAAGCCCGCGCTGTGGGAGGGCGTGGCCTGGGCCCTGTTCTACCGGGCCTGTCTGCTGATGGAGCAGGACACCCCCCAGCAGGCCCTCCAGTGCGTGGGGGAGCTGCTGCGACGCTTCGGTGCGTCGGAGCATCCGCCTGGGGGCCTGCGCAGCGCGGTGGGCGCGGGCCGGGTGCTGCTCGCGAACGTGTACAACCAACTGGAGGAGTTCGAGGAGGCGCTGCGCCTGAGTGAAGCGCTGCTGGAGGCGTGCGACGGGGATCCGGAGCCCCTCAAGGTCGACATGACGTCGGCGGCGCTCATGCAGCGGGCCCATGCCCTCCAGGGGCTGGGGCACTCGGAAGAGGCGCTCGAGTGCTTCGACGAGGTGGACGTGCGCTACTGCGAGGACCCGGATCCCCGGATGCGGGCCCTGGTGTCCGCGGCGCTCATGGGGCGGGTGCTGGTGCTCCTGCGGGAGGGGATGCTGTACGAGGCGCTCTCCGCGATGAACGCCATCCTCGAACACGCGGGCCCCCACCCCTACCCGAGGCAGCAGCCGATGGTGGACTTCGCGCGGGTCCACCGCGAGGTGCTCGAAGGGCAGTTGGAGGAGGAGCGCAAGAAGCTGGAGCGGATGAAGAAGCGATGGCGGAAGTGAGCCGCTTCCTCAATCCGCTTCGATGTCGGACCACCATTCGCCCAGCCGCAGCTCGATGGCATCGAACGGTGCCGCGCGGATGATGTCGTCCTCTCCGTACACGCCCATCTCCGTCCAGCGTCCGTCCCGCAGCTCGCTCACGGTGAGTGTGCGCACCTCGATGTCGATGAACCACAGGTGCCGGATGCCGAGGCGCGCGTAGAACGGCCGCTTGATGCGCTGGTCATAGGCGCGGGTAGAGGGGGAGAGGATTTCACACGCCCAGTCTGGTGCGACCGTGCACCTGCCGGCGGGCAGCGCGGCCACCCGCTCGCGCCTCCACCCCGCAAGGTCCGGGCTGAACTCCGGAGAGCCCTCCACCTGGATGCCGGGCTCCACCAGTACCCACCAACCGCCAGGGCCTCCCTGGCCTCGTTGGAAGGGGCCTCGCAGCCCTTCAATCAACGCGCCCATCAGGTCCATGTGACCGGCCCGGGGCCGCGCATGCGTGTACAACGTTCCGTCGATGATCTCGCCCACCACGCCCTCGGGCAGGGCCTCGATATCAGCGAGGGTCGCGGGACCCTCGAGCGTCTTCGCGCCATAGGCCATGCCTGGAGTGTGGAGATAGCAACGCCGTCTGACAAGCCGACGGCCAGGCGGCTACTCCGGCTGCGCGATGATCAACGTCTGCAACGGCAGGTGGCGGATGGGCCGGGTGCTCTGCACGCGGAAGCCCGCGTCGTCCAGGAACCCCTCCATCTCCGCGGGCGTGTACGCCGCCGCGCCCGACGTGAGGAAGTAGTGCAGCCCGATGAGCGGCGCGGACGTGCCCTGCGTTTCGCGCTCCTCGCGCAGGTACTCCAGCACCGCCAGCGTGCCCTTGGACGCCATGGCCCCGCGCACGCGCCGCAGGAGCGCCACGTTCTGCGCGGGCGTCAGGTGGTGCATCACCTGGAACAGCAGCACGCCGTCATACGGCCCGCCCAGCTCCGCGTGGAGCACGTCGCCTTCCTTGTGCGTCACCCGGTGCGACAGCCCCGCCTGGGCGATGATCTCCCGCCCCACGCGCACGCTGCCTTCCAGGTCCAGCACGGTGGCCTTCAGGCCCCGGTGCAACCGACACAGCTCCGCCGCGTACCAGCCGTGCGCGCCGCCCAGGTCCAGTAGCTGTTTGGCGCCCCGGGGCAGGGGGATGGCCGCCGCCACCTCCGGCGAGGCCAGCCGCGCCAGCTGGTACATGGCCTGGATGTAGTCGCGCCACCGCGGGTCTTCCGGAGCGAACTGGTGGATGTCCACCGACTGCCCGCTCTTCACCGCGTTCTCCAGCTGCCCCCACCAGTCCCACTGGGCGTAGTTGAACTCCAGGAACGCGGTGATGGCCTGCGGTGAGCGCGGGTCCAGCCACCGCCGGGCCCTGGGGGCCAGCCGGAAGCGGCCCCGCTGCAGCTCCACCACCTCACAGGCGATGAGCGCTTCCAGGAGCGCCCGCATGCCCTCGGTGCTCGTCTTGAGCCGGGCGGCCAGCGCCTCCGCGGTCGTAGCTCCGTCCGCCAGCGCCGCGTAGACGCCCAGGCGCGCGCCGGCCATCAGCGTGCGCGACGCCATCATCCCGAAGAAGGCGTGCGCCAGGGGCTGGGGCGCCAGGTTGAGGAAGTCCGCCACCCGCTCCAGGAGGTTGTCCGCCTTGAGGCCCAGCCGCATCGCGCGTCGCTCCTTGGGAGAGGGGGTCGGGCCTACCGGCGGCGCCGGGAGCCAGCCACCGCGGCCACGCCCAGCACCATCAGCGCCGCTTCGGGGCCCAGCAGGCAGCCCTGGGTCTGCGCCTGCCGCACCCCGGTGTACTTGCACTTGCCCGTGTCACAACTGAAGCGCGGCGCGCAGTCATTGCTGTTGCGGCAGTTGATGGGCACCCGCCCGACGCCGTCCTCGCCCTCCTCGCCGCCGGGCTCATCCTGGCCGGCATCCGACTGCGACTGGGCCACGGCCGCCAGGGGCGACAGCAGCAGGAAGCAGGTCAGGGTCAGGAACCCCGCCGGACGGAGGCGCGAGAGGAGGGAGGACATGAGGCGGGCGCCACCCTAACGCTCCAGCGGCACGCTTGCATCTTTCCACTGAAGGGGCCGGGCTTCCGGGCTTCCCGGAATCGCTGGCCGACAGGGCGGCTGAATCTGCTACGGTCCCCCCGCGATGGCGCCTCGAATCCTCGTCGTGGACGACAACCAGGAGCTCCTCTCCCTCCTCACCCAGCTCTTCGAGGATGCCGGGTACGAGGTGGTCGGCGCCAGCCGTGGCAAGCAGGGCATCGAGGCCGCTCGCGCCTCGCCGCCCCAGTGTGCCGTCCTGGACATCCTTCTGCCCGACATGATGGGCTACCACCTCGCGGACACGCTGCGGAAGGACAACCCCCAGCTCCCGCTGCTCTTCATCACGGGCGTCTTCAAGGGTGGCAAGCACGCCACCGAGGCGCGCCAGAAGTACCAGGCCGCCGGCTACTTCGAGAAACCCTTCGAGGCCCAGAAGCTGCTCGAAGCGGTGGCCAAGGTGCTGCCCGCGGAGAAGAAGCTCCCCTCCGCCTCGATGCAGGACGCCTTCGAGGTGGAGCTGGACATCGACGTGGAGGAGGAGGGCCCGCAGGACGCCATGGAGCTGACCGGCCGCATCAAGGTCACCGGCGGCGGCAACCTCACGGCGGAGATCCGCGGCGCGAACCTCACCGCCACGCCCATGCAGAAGGTGCCCTCCACCCAGGTGCGGGCCCCCACGCCGGGCCGTCCGCCGGATCCGCTGCCGGTGGGCGCGGGCGCGCCGGGCAGCCGCCGGGGCGAGCTGCGCGACAACCTGCCGTCGCTGCTCACGGCCTTCTACCTGTCGCGCGAGACGGGCGAACTGGGCATCCAGCGCGGCAAGGTGAAGAAGGTCGTCTACTTCGAGAACGGCACCCCGGTGTTCGCGCTCTCCAACCTGCTGGCGGACCGCTTCGGGCAGTTCCTGGTGCGCGTGGGGAAGATCAAACCCGAGCAGCTCCAGGACGCGTCCGCCGTCGCCGCGCTGAGCCACCGGCGCACGGGCGACGTGCTGGTGGAGCGCGCGCTGCTCAAGGACACGGAGCGGCTGTACTACGTGGGCCAGCAGGTGAAGGCCATCATCTACTCGCTCTTCTCCTGGGAGGAGGGCACGTACGTGATGAGCTTCAAGGAGAAGGCCTCCGCGGAGTCCATCAAGCTGGACGTGCACCCGGCCAACCTCATCGTCCGGGGCATCAAGAAGCTCTACAAGCCGGAGCGCCTGCGCCGGATGCTCCAGCCCGAGGACCGGCTCATCCCCGCGGTCGCCCCCGCCTACGGACTCAACGAGGTGGAGCTGGAGCGCTGGGAGGCGGAGCTCTTGCCGAAGATCGACGGCAACCGCGTGGTGGCGGAGCTGCTCGCGTTCGCCAACCGGCCTGAGCACGTCGTCTACGGCTTCCTGGTGTCGATGATGGCGCTGGGCATCCTGGACAAGCGGTAGCCGCCCGGCGCTCCCGCGCTGCTACACCAGCCGGGAGCCGATCCAGAACAGGCCCAGCGCGCCGGAGCCCAGGGCGACCCCGCGCTGGATCCACAGGCTGATGCGCGCGTTGGCGCGGGACAGCCCTTCGGCGAAGAGCAGGCCCACCGCGCCCATGCCGATGAGGATGCCCAGCGCGAAGCCGGGCAGGTACGTCCACGCGGACAGGCTCATGCTGCCGCCCACCAGCAGCGGGGGCAGGGCGATGAGCAGCGAGCGCACGCCGCTCACGGCCATGAAGGCTCCGGCGGCGGTGCTCACCGTGTGCACGTGCTCGTGCGGCTTGCGGTCGTGGCCGGGCAGGTGCGGGTGCCCGTGGTCCAGGCTGTGCGGGAAGATGAGCGCGGTGACGGCCAGGGCCACCAGCACGGCGCCGCCGAAGACCTCCGCCCAGCGCTCGAAGGTCTCCGACAGGCCCACGCCCGCGAACAGGCAGACGGCGGCGATGCCGCCCAGCATGAAGGCGTGCCCGAGGGCGAATCTCAGCGCGGTCTTGAGCGCGACGCGGCGCCGGCCGCCGCCCAGGGTACCGAGCGTGGCCATGGCGGCGCAGTGGTCCGGCCCCAGGGCGTGGAGCAGACCTTGGGTCAGGCCGAGCAGGAAGGCGAGCAGGATGGGAGCCACGACGGCGCACCCTAGCCGTGGTTTGTCGCCGAGTTCGAGGCCGTCCCCAAGGATTCCAAGAGCCGCCCGGAGGCGGACAAGCGTCTGGCCGCGCTGAAGTCCGCCCGCGAGCAGCTCCCGCCGCGCCCCCTGGCCCGCCCCGGCGCGACCGGTCCCGGCGCTGGCGAGGTGGAGTCGAAGCGCGCCGCCTGTGAGAACCTCGCCAAGAAGATGGGCGAGGCCAAGACGGACGTGACGCGCGACATGCTGCGCAAGGTGTTGGAGCGCTGCCAGGCGGAGGTGGTCAAGGCGGAGGCCAACAGCCACCCGCCGGGTGAGAACGGCGCCGACCTGCACTGAGGCGCGAGCGGAGTTGAGAAGCTGTCGGGGGCTGGATAAGGAGCCGTCACATGCCCATGCCCCAAGCAGGTGACAAGGCCCCCGGCTTCTCGCTCCCCGACCAGAGCGGCGCCACCGTCTCCCTCTCGCAGCTCAAGGGGCGGCACGTCGTCCTCCGTGTCGCCGGACAGCACCGCCAGCCACCAGAAGTTCGCCACGAAACAGGGCCTGCCCTTCTCGCTCCTGGCGGATCCGGACCATGCGGTGGCGGACGCGTACGGGGTGTGGGGGGAGAAGTCCCTCTATGGCCGCAAGTTCATGGGCCTCATCCGCGCGACGTTCCTCATCGGACCGGACGGCAAGCTCCTGCGCGTGTGGCCCAAGGTGAAGGTGGCGGGGCACGTGGCGGAGGTGCTGGCCTCGCTCCAGCAGCCTTCTGGTTCGGCCTCCCCGGCTCCGGCTTCCAAGGCTTCCGCTGCGGCTGTGAAGGCTCCTGCCGCGAAGGCGGCTCCGGTGAAGGCTCCTGCCGCGAAGAAGGCTCCGGCGGCGGTGGCGAAGCCGGCCTCTGTCAAGAAACCGGCGGCGAAGAAAGCCCCTGCGCGGAAGGGCGCTCGCGCCTGATGGGGCGGGGTGGGGGCTTCCTGGTGCACTCCTGGCGGGACAGGGAGACCGGGACCGTGTATTCCTGCGCCCCGTGGTGGGTCTCCTGCTTTCCGGGGGACCGGCCGTTCATGACCCAGCCCCGCAGGGCCCTCAGGCCCGGCAGTGGGCGACCTGCAAGCCGAGCCGTCGGGCGGATGCCCGGTGGCTGGCGCGGACAGCATGACCATCCCTTGGGGATGGCGGAGATGGTGAACATGCGCGAGCGAGGCATTCAGCGGTGGATGGGGGCGGCGGCGCTGGTGACGGGCGTGCTGCTGGGCACGGCCTGCGGCGGCCTCCCCGAGACGGGTGGCAAGCAGCCGGACGAGTCGCGGGGCAACGCCTTCGCCCAGCGCGGCACGCAGGGTGAGGCCCTGTACAACGTGGCCGAGCAGCAGGGGAACGAAGCCCCCGGCGACGCGCACCACGGCGACGCGGCCGCGAAGCTGCCCCGGCACATGCTGACGGTGGACCGGGGCTACAACGAGACCATCGGGAAGATTGGCTCCAGCATCGACCCGCGCACGAAGGCCAAGGACGGGCAGGAGAACAACTCCAAGTGGGACGACGCGGGCGGCATGATGGCGCACCGCTACGGCTCGCTGGGTGGGGCGACCTACTCGCCCACCGCCTGGGGCTCGGGTGGCTGGAGCGTCTCCACTGCGAATGAGAGCGTGCGCGGCTTCGACGCGCCCTACAGCTACGTCACGCAGCCCATCTACCTGCGGCAGCGCTAGCGGTCCTGAAGTCCCAGGGCGTCCACCGGCCAGCGTGCCGGCGGGCGCCCGCGTCCTGGCCCCAGAGCCGACTCCCGGCAGGGGCCTGGGATGGCCACTCCTTACTGTCGAGGCCTTCACGCCTCCAGAAGGAGCCGTCATGTATTCGCGAGCCCTCTACCGCTGGACGTTGCTGGGGACCTTCGCCGCCACCGTGGCGTTCATCGGACCGGGCTGCAACCGCGACAGGCCGCTGATGCCCCAGGCGGGGAGCCGCTATGAGGGCATCGCCAACACGCAGCAACGCAATACCCCCGTGGAGCCGATGAACCAGCCCGGTGGGGGCGGCACGGGAGGCTCCGGCAGCGCGGGCACCACGGCCGCGGAGGACGGCGCGGGGGCCCAGGGCCACACGAACAAGATCGGCGCGCCGGGCTACACCACGCCCAATGAGGACACCCGGGACCCGGGCGGGACGCAGCAGTTCATCCAGGGGCACCACCACGACAAGGAGTGATGCGGCTCCTTCAGCGCGACGCGAGCATGACCTCGGTGGGGTCCTTGCCGGTGAACGCGCTGGCGAGCCCCTGTGCGAGCGCGCGGTGGTTCGCGTCGCCCAGCGTGGCGAGCCGGTCCTCGGCGGGGTGCGCGAAGCGTGAGGCGAGCGCGTCCAGGCGACGGTGGGCTTCGGTGATGCGCTCGCGTGGGACGCGGCCGGCCTCCACCGCCTTCACCAGCGCTTCGATGGCTCCGCGCTGCACGTCCGCGTGGTGGCACACGAGGAACAGGTCCACGCCCGCGAGCGTGCCCTGCACCGCGGCCTCCTCCACCGAGTAGTGCCCCGCGATGGCCTTCATCTCCAGGTCGTCGCTGACGAGCACCCCGTCGAAGCCCAGCTCCTGGCGCAGGATGCCGTGCAGCGCGCGGTGGCTCATGGTCGCCGGCACGCCGGGCTCCAGCGCGTCGAACAGCACGTGCGCCGTCATCAGCGACGCGAGCCCCGCCTTCGCGAACGCCTGGAAGGGCACCAGCTCCACGCGGCGCAGTCGCTCCAGGTCGTGCGGCAGCCGGGGCAGGGTGAGGTGGCTGTCCGTCGTCGTGTCGCCGTGTCCCGGGAAGTGCTTCCCGCACGACGCCACGCCACCGGCTTCCAGTCCGCGTGCGAGCGCCACGCCCAGCCGGCCCACCTCCGCCGGGTCACGGCTGAAGCTGCGGTCGCCAATCACCGGGTTGGCCGGGTTGGTGTCCACATCCAGCACCGGCGCGAAGTCCCAGTCGAAGCCCACCGCGCGCAGCTCGTGCGCGAGCAGCCGGCCCACGCGTTCAGCCAGGGCTTCGTCGCCGCGCTGTCCCAGCTCCCGCATGGGCGGCAGCGCCGTGAAGGGCGCGTCACGGAGCCGAGCGACGCGGCCCCCCTCCTGGTCCACGGAGAGGATGAACGGCCTGCCCGCGCGCACCTTCAGCTCATGGCACAGCGCCGCCGTCTCGGCCGCGGTGCCCACGTTGCGCTTGAAGAGGATGGCGCCGTAGATGCCGTCGTCCATCAAGGCCGCGAGGTCGGCGTCGATGCGGGTGCCAGGAAAGCCCACCATGAAGAGGCGGGCGCAGTCGCGATAGAGGGCGGAAGCAGGGCTCACGGTCGCGCAGTGTGGCAGAGCCCGCCGTCCGTGTGGCGGCGGATGCGTTCCTGAGCGTCGGCTGCTTGTCAGGGCGCGGAGCAACCGCCTCCCCGTGAGGCAGTGGAGACCCGAGAGGAACGCCGGGCGTGTGGCCAGGAGCCGCGTGGGGCTTGCGCCCTGCTCCTTGCGCAGCGGCGTCCCCCGCGGGCCGGATGCGCCATCGCCACAACGGGCTTGCCCCGTCGCCGTGGAGACTCGCGCCCCTGCCTACTTCCGCAGCAGCGTGCCCTCGAAGAAGAACGCCAGGCACGCGGCCAGGATGAGCCACGTCCACAGCGGCACGGCGGGCTTGTCCGAGTCCCCCGTGGACGCCTTCACCGTGTCCTCACCGAAGTAGGCCGTCAGCGTGTCCTGCGGCACCCGCGACAGGTCGCTCTCCGCCGGGTCCAGCGTCGCCGCGAAGTCCAGCGCGGCCACGGGCTTCCCATCCGCGCCCAGCACCGAGTGCACGCCCGGCTCCACCGTGGGCCCCGCGACGAACGAACCGTCCGGCTGCGCCTTCACCGGCACCTCGCCGCCGTCCGGCGCGCGCACCGCCGTCACCTTCTGCGTGCCTTCCGGGCGCAGCGTCACCGTCTCGCCCACGCGCACGCGCACCTCCTCGCGCTCCTCCAGCGAGCCCGTGAGGTACGCCGCGAAGCGCTGCATCAGCGGCAGGAAACTCGTGCGGATGGCGAAGTCGCTCCAGTCGCGGTCCACCGTGCTGGTGAACAGCGCCACGCGCCCCTTGCCCCGGCGCGCCACCGCCACCGCGGGCGCTCCGTCCTCGTACGTGGCCAG
>SECN01000410.1 GCA_004173515.1 Myxococcaceae bacterium
CGGACCTGGGGCCGCTGCTCCAGGGCTGGGTGCCCACCACCGAGCGCACCACGGTGTGGGTGACGAACAATCCCTACGCGAAGTCGCTCCAGCACCTCTCGTACCTGGTGCGCTACCCGTATGGCTGCATCGAGCAGACGACGTCCTCCACCCGGCCGCTCCTGTTCGTGAGCCAGCTGGTGGACCGGGTGGACCCCACGCTCGTCTCCACGGCGAAGGTGGAGGACATGGTGCAGTCGGGCATCAACCGGGTGCTGTCGATGCAGACGTCCTCTGGCGGCTTCGCCTACTGGCCGGGCTCGCAGGAGCCGGTGGCCTGGGGCACGGCCTACGCGACGCACATGCTCCTGGATGCGCGCAAGCTCAAGTACCCGGTGCCGGAGGACCGGCTGGAGAGCGCGCTCACGTGGCTGGGCAACGAGCTGACCCAGAACGAGGGCAAGCTCGGCCAGGATGATCACTACGGCCAGCACGCGGAGCCGTACATGCACTACGTGCTCGCGGCCGCGGGCAAGGGGCGCAAGGCGCGCGTGCAGGCGCTGGTCACCGCGCTGGACACGGGCGCGAAGAAGACGCCGCTCTCGGGCGAGCAGCAGGAGGACCTGTACCTGCTCAAGGCCGCGCTGTGGCTCTCCGGCGACCGGCGCTACGAGAAGGACCTGCGCAGCCCGGACCTGTCGCCCGTCACCGACGAGCGCAAGAACAACTGGTCGTTCTATTCCGACCGGCGCCGGCGCGGCATGCAACTGAGCACCTTCCAGGACCTCTTCGGCGACGCGCCGGAGGGCGAGCCGCTGGCGCGCATGGTGGCGACGGCGCTCCAGACGCGCTCGTCGGCGTACTACTCCACGCAGGAGCTGGTGTGGGGCATCACCGGCCTGGGCAAGCGGTTGCAGGGCACGGCGACCAGCTTCACGCCTCCCACGCTGACGGCCGGGGGCAAGGCCCTGGCGGCCAGCCCGGAGAAGGACGCGCGCGTGTCGGACCGCACGTGGTCGCTGGCGCGCGCCAGCGAGCGGACCGGCCTGTCGCTGGACATGAAGGACAAGGGG
The DNA here is from genome assembly GCA_004173515.1 of Myxococcaceae bacterium. Taxonomy (GTDB): domain Bacteria; phylum Myxococcota; class Myxococcia; order Myxococcales; family Myxococcaceae; genus Corallococcus. The sequence continues at coordinate 1,053 of SECN01000410.1, forward strand.
ACGGGCTCCGTCTACCTCATCGTCAACAGCGAGGGCGTGCGCACCACGCCCGAGGTGAAGGTGGGCGGCCACGGGCTGACGCTCAAGCGCACGTGGCACTCGCTGGACGGCACCGAGCTCGACTTGAAGGCGACGCCGGTGAAGCTGGCGGACCTCATCTACGTGCAGTTGGAGGTCACCAACACCACCAGCGAGCGCATCCAGAACATCGCGCTGGTGGACCGGTTGCCGGCGGGCTGGGAGATTGAAAACGCCCGCCTGGGCCGGGGTGGCAGCGTGGAATGGGTGTCCGAGGAGGAGCAGTGGGCCCCGGACTACGTGAACGTGCGCGACGACCGCATGGAGGTCTTCGGTGCGCTCCAGGCCCGTGAGACCAAGAAGGTCGTCTACGCGGTGCGCGCGGTGACGGCGGGTTCGTTCACGCTGCCGTCCGCGGAGGCCGAGGCGATGTACGACTCCGAGACCTGGGCCCGCGAGTCGGCGGGCACGGTGCAGGTGGTGGGTCCCTGGAAGGACGAGCTGCTCTAGGCCCCCATGCGTCGCCTGCGTCTGAGTGGAAGGAAGTGGGTGGGGGGGCTGCTCGCGGGGCTCGTGCTGCTGTGCACGGGCTTCGCGGCGGCCTGGTGGGTGCCGTTGCCGGAGCGGTTGGCGGCGCCCCCCTCGGTGGTGATGGCGTACCGGGATGGCTCGCCCGCGTACGTCTTCCTCGCCCCGGACGAGCGGTGGCGCATTCCCGCGCCGAAGGACCGCGTCGACCGGGCCTATGTCCGCGCCCTGCTGGCGCTGGAGGACAAGCGGTTCTTCCAGCACCCGGGCGTGGATCCGCTCGCGGCCCTGCGCGCCGTCGGTCTCAACCTGAGCCGGGGGCGCCGGGTGTCGGGGGCTTCCACGTTGACGATGCAGTTGGTGCGCGTGCTGGAGCCACGGCCGCGCACGTTCACCTCCAAGGTCGTGGAGTCGTTCCGCGCCGCGCAACTGGAGGTTCGGTTGTCGAAGCAGGAGGTGCTGGAGGCGTACCTCCAGTTCGTGCCCTACGGGCGCAACCTGGAGGGCGTGGAGGCGGCGGCGCTCGCGTACTTCGGGCACACCGCGCAGCACCTGAGTCCGGCGGAGATCGCCACGTTGCTGGCGGTGCCGCAGAACCCGAACCGGCGGTTTCCGTCGCCGGAGAACACGGCCCGGTTGCGCTCGGCCCGGGACGACATCGCGCGGAGGTTGTTGGCGTCAGGGGGCCTGGGCGTGGAGGGGGTGGACTCCGACGTGGTGCTGGAGGAGGTGCGCGCGACGCAGGTGCCGGACGCGTTGAAGCCGTTCCCCCGGGAGGCACCGCACGCGGCGGTGTGGCTGAAGGCGCAGCGGCCGGAGCTGACGTGGCTGCGCACGACGTTGGACGCGGGGACGCAGCGCCTGGTGGAGCGCACGCTGGGCGACGCGGCCCGGAAGCTGGAGCGGCAGGGCATCCACAACGGCGCGGTGGTGGTGGCGGACCGCGACTCCGGCGAGCTGCGCGCGCTGGTGGGCAACTTCGACTTCTTCGACGGGAAGAACGGCGGGCAGATCATCGGCTTCGCGACGCCGCGCTCACCGGGCTCGGCGCTCAAGCCGTTGCTGTACGCGCTGGGCATTGATCAGGGGATGGTGGGGCCGGAGACGCTGGTGACGGACATCCCGGTGGCGTACGGCGGCTATGCGCCGCGCAACTTCGACGGGCGCTTCCAGGGGCTCGTGCGCATGGAGTCCGCGCTGTCGCAGTCGCTCAACCTGCCGTTCGTGAGGCTCCTGGAGCGGCTGGGCGTGGAGGGCTTCCTGGGCTCGTTGCGACAGGCGGGCGTCACCAGCCTGGATCCGCGCCCGGGGCACTACGGCCTGTCCGCGGCGGTGGGCGGGTTGGAGCTCACGCCGCTGGAGCTCACGGGCATCTACCTGTCACTGGCGGGGGATGGACGGGCCCGGCCGCTGCGGGTGCTGGAGGAAGAAGAAGTGGTGCCCGCGAAGAAGGCCCGCGCGTTGGTGTCACCGGGCGCGGCGTGGCTGACGCGGCAGGCGCTGTCGCTGCGCGACCGGCCCGACTTTCCGGAGCGGCGGCGGCTGACAGGCTTGCCAGCGCGGGTGCACTGGAAGACGGGCACGAGCTTCGGCAACCGGGATGCATGGGCGGCGGGTTCAGGGCCGAAGCACACGGCGGTGGTGTGGCTGGGCAACTTCAACCACGCGTCCAGCGTCCACCTGGTGGGCGCGGAGAACGCGGCCCCGCTGTTGTTCGACATCCTGGAGGGCGTGGGGCCGCGCGGCGCGATGTTGCAGGAGGAGGATGCCGCTCCGCCGAAGGACTTGGTGCGCGTGGAGGTGTGCGCGTATTCGGGGCACCTGCCGACGGACGCGTGCACGCAGCGCAAGACGGTGGACGCGGTGCGCACGGCGGTGCCGACGACGCCGTGCCCGTATCACCACCGGGTGGAGGTGGACGTGGATTCGGGCCTCGCGGTGGCACCGAGCTGCCGCGCGGGGCGCCGGACGGAGTTCCGCGTGTACCTGACGTGGCCCTCCAGCCTGCGCCGGTGGCTCGCGGAGCAGCAGCGCCAGTTGCCGGAGCCTCCGCCGCTCGCGCCCGGCTGCGTCGCGGGAGGGGAGCGCGACACGCCCATCATCCTCTCGCCCCCGGAGGGGCAGGTGGCGCTGCTGATCCCCGGCATGCCCACGAGGGAGCAGGAGGTGCCGCTGGAGGCGGAGGCCGCGCACGACCGCGAGCTGACCTGGTTCGTGGACGGAGCCTTCCTGGGCACGGCCCGCGCCGCCGAGCGCCTCTGGTGGCAGCCGTCGGTGGGCACGCACGACATCCTCGTCACCGACGACCGGGGCCTCACCGCCCGCCGCACGCTGGTGGTGCGCGAGCGCGAGTGAGGCACGGCGGCTGGAGGTGAAGTCGCTTCGCGGTGCGCGACACGGACGGGCACGGGCCAGGGCGACCTCGGCTCCGTGCCCTGTCGCGCTCAGCGACCGCGAACGCCCTCGGCCACCCGCCGCGCCAGCGCCACGCCACTGAGGAACGCACCCTCCACGCGAGGCCCCGCGCACCAGTCACCGCAAGCGCCAAGCCCTGCCTCCGCGTCGTACAGGGCCGGGGTGTCCAGGGGAGGGGAGGGCATCGCGAAGCGCCAGCGATGCGCCACCGCCTCCACCGCGCGCACCTCCGTGCCCAGGGCCTGAGCGAACGCCTCCACGAGCTTCGTGGCCACCGCCTCCGGAGTCTCCTCCAGGTGCGCGGCGCTGTACTCCAGCGACCCGTGCAGCACCCACCGCTCGCCCGAAGCCCGGCCCGGCTTGCTCGCCTCGCGAGACACCCACGACAGCGGCGAGTCCTTCACGAACGCCCCATCCAGCGCCAGCGCCACGGGGGCCTCGAACCGGGCCATCACCGCCCAGCACGGGGATAGCAGTGCACCCTTCGCTTGAGCCACCAGCGCGGGCCCCCCCGTGAGCAGGGGCACGGCCTGCGGAGCGGGCACCGCGGCCACCACCACCTCCGCCAGCCCCAGGTCCTCGCCCGAATCCGACGTCAGCCGCCACGCCTTGCCCTCACGAACCACCCGCTCCACCCGCACACCGCTCCGGACGTCCAGCCCCTCCGCGAGCACCTTCGCCACCGAGTTCATCCCCGGCACGCCCACGTACCGCACGGACTCCTTCGCCGAAGGCGTCACCACCCCGCGCTCCAGCGTCCCGATGCGGCCATGCCACTCCGCCGCGACCCCGTGCGCCACCCACGCCTCCACCTGCGCCACGAAGAGCGGATCCCGCGCCGTGAAGTACTGCGCCCCATGGTCGAACGTGCCGCCGTCCGCGTTGCGCCGCGTGGACAACCGCCCGCCCGGTCCGCGTCCCTTGTCCAACACGCGCACGGAGAACCCCGCCCCCGTCAGCACCCGCGCGAGCGTCAGCCCCGACACGCCCGCGCCGATGACGGCCACGCGGGGCAGGGGACCACCAGGGCGAGGCAACAGGTCATCCAGGACGCGAGAGGCGGGCATGGTCCGGGTGCTAACCCGTCCCAGCCCGCCCCGCACGTGACTCCTCACCGGTTGATGCCCGGCGGACAGCGGACCCCCGGCCCGCTGTCCGCGCGAGGACTCAGCGCGCCTCCCAGCCCTGCTCGCCGCGCGCGTAGTGCTTGCCCGAGGGCAGCTCGCCGTAGAAGAGCAGGTCCTTCACGCCCACCACGGACTTGCCGTCGAACAGGCCCACCTCGCCCTTGGCGGGGAAGCTGATGCCCAGCGCGGCGGCATCCAGCCGCACCGTCTGGCCCGGCGCCACCGTCATGGCGCCCAGCACCGCGCCCGTGGGCGGCGCCACCTGCGTGGGCGCATGGTCGCTCACGGCCAGGCTCACCCGCAGGTTCGTCGTCAGCGTCATGCCCTGGAGCGACACGGCCTGGGTGCCCCGGTTGGTCACCTCCACCCAGCCCGCCCGGGGGTCGAAGGCCCCCAGCACCAGCGGGGACTGCTGGGCCGCCAGCCGCTTCACCTCCGCCTTCACGAAGTCCCGCCGCACCTGCACGAAGCGCTTCATGTACGCCTTGCCCGCGGTGAAGCGCACGTAGTCCATGTACGGGTCGGTCTTCATGGACGGATCCACCAGCGCGTGGAGCTGGTCGATGTACGGATTCATCACCTCCGGGGTGAAGAGCTCGTTCATCGCCTTGTCCAGCCGCGCCTCCAGCCGGGCGCGCAGCACGGGGTTCATCACCACGCGCGTGCCCAGGTTGGAGAACACCGGCAGGTAGCCCGGGTAGCTGGCCGTCTCCAGCTTGCGCTCCTGGTACATCTTCTCCACCCAGCCATCCAGCAGCGTGAAGTTGAACAGCGGGTGCTTCATGTTCTTCGTCGTCGCGGACATGTCCTGCACGGTGTTCGTGTACCACCAGCGCGCGTCCGCGTTGTTCAGGTCCCAGGGCACGTAGCGCCAGCGCCCGGTGATCTTGTCGTTCAGGAAGTAGCTCTCCGAGTCCTCCACGTAGTTGTTGGACATCAGCGCGTCCAACACCATGGAGCGCACGTAGGACTCCACCTCCAGGTTCTTCTCCAGCGTGGTGACGAGCTCCGGCTCCGGCGTGTGGTTGATGACGTTGGTGCGCCTTGAGGAAGGCCTTGTTGATCTGCTCCACCTCCAGGAACACGCCCTCGTACTGGCCATTCACCGACAGCCGCACGAACTTCGCGGTGGACGCCGGCACCCGCATCGCCGCCAGCAGGTCGTAGGCGATCTTCTCCGCCAGCATCGACGCGTCGGCGTACTCGGCGATGAGGTTGAGTGACGTGCGGCCCTCGAACGTGTCCTTGTCCGCGAAGCTCACGTTCCAGCTCTTCTTGTCGAAGAAACGCGCGGAAGCCCCCCGCAGCCGCACCTTCACGGGCAGCGTCTTGCCGTTGGCCTGGAACGTCGCGTCCTGCTCCTCCGTCCACGGGTCGGCCTGGAACTTCGCCATCGCCTCCGCGGGGATGACCAGCGCGTACTCCGCCATCGCCGCCTGCACCTTGGGCAGTGTGAAGGGCCGCTCCACCTCCGGAACCGGCGGAGGGTCCACGGGCGGCGGATCCACCGGGGGCGGGT
>SECN01000853.1 GCA_004173515.1 Myxococcaceae bacterium
CGCCCCTGTCCACCACCCTCGCGGGCGCGGGCGCCGTCACCACGCCCTGGCCGCAGGCGCACGCGAGGACTTCCTGGACGTGCACCTGGCGCTCGAAGTGGGCGGGCACGTACTCGTACAGCACCGTCCGGCGCCCCTCGCCCAGCGGCTTCAAGTCCTCGCTGCCGCACGCCGGGCAGTACCTCGACTCGGCCGGCACCGCGTGCCGCACCTCGCGCGTCGGAGCCTCCGCGGCCTTCCGGGCCGCGCGCTCCCGTCGCGTCACCAAGGCGGCCTCGGCCCGCGCCGTCTCTTCCTCGGGGCTTCGCGCCTCGCCTCTCAACTCCTGGGCGACAGGGGGGAGCTTCTCCGTCTTCTTGCCGAAGACGCGCCGCTCCAGTGCGGCCATCTTCGACTCCAGCGACGTCATCCGCTCGCGCAGCTCCTCGGCTTCCTCGCGCCAGGGGCAAAAGTGATTCGCTGGAAGCTCACGGGGCACCTGGGGAAACACCTCACCCCGGCACGCCGTGCCCGCGGGGGCTCCTATAAGGCCGTGCGCCCGGGAGGCGTCCAGGCGGGCTGGCGTTTGACTTCAGCGACGTCAATGCCATCCAGCAGCATCGCCAGCTGCGTGGCGTCCAGCGTCACCGACTTCGCCTCCGCGTCCACGCGCGGCAGCCGGAAGCGGCCCGTCTCCAGCCGCTTGTACAGCAGCACGAAGCCGCCCCGGCTCCACGTCAGCACCTTGATGCGGTCGCCCCGCCTGGAGACGAAGGCGAAGAGATGCCCCGAGTAGGCGTCCTCACCCCAGGCCACGCGCACCAGCGCCATGAGCCCATCAATGGACTTGCGCATGTCCACCGGCTCAACGGCCAGCACCACGCGCACCGAGGCAGGAAGCGCGAACACCGCCTCACTTCCCCAGCACGGCGACGAGTCGGGCCACGTACGCCACGTCGGTGCCCACGGCGAATCGCACCCGCGCCCCGCTCGCGGCGACCACCTCCAGCACCGACTCCGTCGCCGCGGGGGCCGTCGCCACCTGCACCGGCAACAGGCGCACCGGCTCACCACGCGTCGTCGCGGACCGTCGACGCCGGTACACCCAGGACTGCAACGTGCTCAGCCTCACGCCTCGCTGCTGCGCGAACTCCCGTTGCGTCAGCCCGCTCGCCTCGAACGCTTCCGCGACACGCGCCCACTCCGGCTTCTCCACCTGCTTCGACATGCCCACCAGCGTCCGCCGCCCCCCGCTGCGCTGGCAATCCCTCACCGCACGTCGCTGGCCGGACGGTTAC
>SECN01000050.1 GCA_004173515.1 Myxococcaceae bacterium
GTTGGGCGTGGGCAGCTTGCCGGTGGAGTGCGTGCGCTGGAAGAAGACGTTGGGCAGGCCCGTGATGATGTGGAAGTGCTTGCCCAGCGGCAGGAAGTTCAGGAACGCCAGGATGATGGCCAGGTGGATGAAGAAGCTCACCACGCCCACCACGTGCGAAGCGGTCACGCCCAGCGGCATCATGGCCAGACCCACCACGCTGGTGATGGGCTCCCACCACACGAGCGCGGCCGGCGTCGTGGGCACCTGCGTGGCGCCGATCTGCACCTGCTCCGCGGCGGCGCGCGCGGCCACCATGTGGCTGCCACCGAAGAGGAACTCGGTGATCATCAGGCCCGCGATGAAGCCCAGGATGAGGTACGCCTCCCACGACTGGGACATGCGGTCCGGCTTCACCTTCCAGCGCGTCCACACGAAGTACGCCACGCCCAACAGCGCCAGGCCCGCCACCAGGTCCTTCACCAGCAGGTAGGCGCGGTAGAGGAACAACAGCGGCGGCGCGGCGTCCCAGGCCGGGTGGCTCAGGTCGGTGAGCACTTCCAGCGCGGTGGACGAAAAGCCCATCACGAACATCATGATGGTGCGCAGCGCCAGCACCATGAAGGCCGCGTAGATGAAGATGTGGAACAGGCCCGGCGTGAACTCCTCCGGATCCACCATGCGCTGCTGGCCCAACCCGAAGCGCAGCAGCTGCACCGCGCGGTAGGGGATGCGGTCCAGCCGGTTCTCCTTCTTCATCGCGAGCAGCACGCCCGCGCGGCCGGACATCGTGATGACGAAGAGCGAGAGGGCGCCTGCCAGGAGCAGGCCGGTGATGATGGGACTCATGGAACCTCGGGACCTCTGGGGCCGCACGGCGTGGGGCGCCGGGTTGCCGCGTTGCGGCAATTCTTGAGTGTTCGTCAACCCTAGCAGGGGTGATTCAAACTTTGAGGACCGGAGGGCTTTACAAAACCGGAGCGACCTCCCAACATGTTCGTAAATCGGTCAAGCAGTGCTTGTAAAGGGACCCGCATGGGGCGGGCCCGGTGACCGACGCAGGGCGTCCAAGGGGATGCGAGCCATCCAGGCCGTACACCCCGTGAACGGAGCGCCAAGGAGCCGGACATGAGCCACGACGACAGCACGTACCTGGATGAGGGTCAGGACTACCTTTACATGGGCGATGACGGTCAGGCCGTGGTGCCTCTCCAGCCCGTGGACGGCCAGCGCTGGGGCCACCTGGACGAAGAGGCCTGGGGCGGTTGGGACGTGGTGGAGTGAGCCGGGGCCCCCGCGGCTTTCGGACTGCGCGGGGGCATTCGTTTGGAAGTCCGGGAGCTTGCACTCCGGGACGCTGATGCAGTGCGCTGGACGCGGTGCTTCCCTCCGTCTGGAAGGGTCGAGCCCCGCCGGCGCCGGTTCGCGGGCCGACTTTCTCCCAACGCTCTGAAAGTAAATCCGTAAATCGTTGAACGGTTTCACCGGAGCCTGGATGACGCAGGGTGTCCTGGTGCGTCACCCGGGGTCCTGGCCGGTTTGATCGCCGCCTCGTGCGTCTTCCGTCGCGGAGGCCCGGGTGAGCGCCCTTCTGTGAGGCGTGCTTCGCGCGCGAGGGGCCGGACGGATTGCTTTCAAGGCCGGAAACCCGACATCCTGTCCGGCGAGCGGCAGGACTTCCGGGACGGACGCGGGCCAGAGCAGGGGCGTCCGGGGTCAGGGGAGTCTTCGCGACGGATTCGCGGCAGGATGGCCCCATCCACCATGCGGGAGTGCGGATGAAGCAGACGGCCTGGGCAGTGGAGCGCGACGCGGAAGGCGGACGCGAAGTGCTGCTGCTCGTGACGCTGGAGGCCGAAGCGGAGACGCCTCGGGCCCCGGTGGCGGTGAACCTGGTCATCGACCGCAGCGCGTCCATGCGGGGCGCGCCGCTGGCGGCGGCGGTGGAGGCGGCGCGCGCGTTGGTGGAGCGCGCGGGCCCTCGCGACTACGTGGGCCTGCTCACCTTCGACGCGGACGCGGAGCAGGTGTTGCCCGTGCGTGCGATGGACGCCAGCGCCAAGGCGGCCTTCCTGAAGACGCTGTCGCGCCTGGAGTCGGGCGAGGGCACGGCGCTGCACGAGGCCGTGGAGCGCGGCGCGGAGGCCGTGCGGCGCGTGCTGGTGCCGGGCGCCCGGCCGCAACTGTTGATGCTCACCGACGGCGAGCCCTCCGTGGGCCCCACCGCGCTGGGCGAGTTCAAGGTGCTGGGCACGCGGGTGACGGACTCCGGCGTGGCGCTGCACGCGCTGGGGCTGGGCCGGCACTACCTGCCGGAGATCCTCGAAGCCCTCACGGGCCCCTCCGGCACGGGCTTCACCCACGTGGACGACGCGGAAGGGCTGCCGCTGGCGGTGGGCGCGCTGGGCGCGGAGCTGTTCGGGGAGGTGGTGTCGGACGCACGCGTGTACGTGCTGCCCACCGGCTTCGCGGACCTGCGATGCCGCCACCGCTACCCGTCGCGGGTGGAAGGCGACGCGATGAGCGCGGCGCTGGGCGCGGTGTCGCACGCGTTCGCGCGCCGGGTCCTGTTCGCGGGCGTGCTGGAGAAGGGCGAGTGGAACCTCACGGTCACCGCCTCGTACACGGAGCACGACGACACCCGGCGGATGTCCGTGCCGGTGACGCGCCTGTTGCCGGACAGTGAAGAGGGCCGCTTCGTGCGCGCGGTGTCCGCGGAGCTGGAGCTGGTGTCCTTCGAGGCCGCCGCGTGGAAGGCCCTGTCCCGGCGTCAGCAGGAAGCGGCCGAGCGGGCGCTCGAGGGCGCGGACAAGGGGCTCTACAAGCTGGCCCGGCTGGGCGCGACGGACGTCCCCGCGCAGCGGCACGTGGACCGGCTGGCGGACCTGCGCCGCGCGGTGGAGCGCCGGGCGGCCCAGCCGTCCGCGCTGGGGGTGCGCCGGGCCCAGTCGGAGGTGTCCCGCATCACCATGAGCCGCATCGGGCCGGCGCTGCCGGTGGCGGCCAACGGGGGCGCCCTGCCCGCCGGCAACGTCGCGGCCATCCTCCCCTGGAAGACCGACGAGAAGCCGTAACCTCCCGTCCCCTGGGGCGTATCCGAGAGTGCGACGGGACCCGAGGTCGGGTCCCGCCACGCCCGGCGTACGGGCGTGCGGAATGCCCGGCTGCCTGGAAGGTTGAGTGTTCCCCGCAGGGAACGCATCCCAGGTAGCACGGCGTTCCCAGGTGGATTAACGGGAGTCGCATGACGCATCCGTGGCGCAAGAGGTCTGGAAGCCGGCTCGGTGGACTGGGCGCGGTGGCGATGGTGCTGCTTGGGATGCGCCGGGCATCACCGTCGGGGACCTGCGCTGGCCGTTCCCGCAGACCTTCCGCACGCCGGATGGCTTCATCACCACGCACGGCTACCACGACGAGGTGCTGCTGTTCGCCCCGGCGCGCGTGTCCGACGCCTCCACCGGGACGCTGACGGTGTCGGCGGCGTTGGATGCGCTCGTGTGCAAGGTGCACTGCATCCCCGCGCAGATGGTGCTGTCGCGCACGCTGCCGGTGGGGTCGGAGACGGTGACGGACGCGGAGTTCGCGCCGCTGTTCGACGCAGCGCAGGCGCAGGTGCCCCACCCCGTGGGGGGCCCGTCCACGCCGAGCGTGACGGTGGCGCTGGAGGCGAAGACGCTCACCGCGGGCAAGCCGTTCACCGGCACGCTCACCGTGACGACGGCGGACGGCAAGCCGCTCCCGGAGGACGTGGAGGGTGACTTCTTCGTGCCCGGCCGCATCGCGGGCGTGGATACGGTGTCGCTGAAGCCCTCGGGGCCGGGCCGCTTCGCGCTGGAGGGCAATGCGTCGTCGGTGGTGCCCAGGGGCGAGCCCCGGCTCACGGGCGCGCTGCGCCTGGGCACGGTGGCCAGGGGCTTCACGGCGTTGGACGTGGATGCGCCGCTCGCGCCGGTGGTGGCGGATGGCGCGGTGGCGGCGGGCCCCGCGCCGTTGAAGCTGCCGTCGGTGAAGGACGCGGCGGGCAAGGTGGCGCCGGTGGTCGCGGCGAGCGCCCCGGCGGCGGCGGAGTCTCCGATGGGGTTGGGGCTCGCGCTGGTGTTCGCGTTCCTGGGCGGCGCGCTGCTCAACCTGATGCCGTGCGTGTTCCCGGTGCTGGCGCTCAAGGCGTATGGCTTCACGCGGATGGTGCAGGAGGAGAAGGGCAAGGTCGCGCCGCACGCGGCCGCGTACGCGGGCGGCATCCTGGCGACGATGCTGCTGCTGGCGGGGGCGGTGCTGGCCGTGCGCGCGGGCGGCACGAGCGTGGGCTGGGGCTTCCAGTTCCAGGAACCGCTGTTCGTCGCGGCGGTGAGCGCCATCCTGGTGGCATTCGCGCTGAATCTCTTCGGGGTCTACACGCTGGGCGCGGACGGCACGGCGCTGGCGGGCAAGGTGGACCAGAGCCACGGCCTGATGCGCAGCGCGGGCGAGGGCGTGCTCGCGGTGGTGCTGGCCACGCCATGCTCTGCGCCGCTGTTGGGCACGGCGGTGGGTTTCGCCTTCGCGGCGGGCGCGGCCACGGTGGTGGCGGTGTTCCTGGCGCTGGGGTTGGGTCTGGCGCTGCCCTTCTGCGTGCTGGTGCTGGTGCCGGGGCTGGCGCAGCGGCTGCCGAAGCCGGGCATGTGGATGGAGCGCGGCAAGCAGTTCCTGGGCTTCGCGCTGCTGGGCACCACGGTGTGGTTGGTGTGGGTGATGGGCGGGCTCGCGGGCGTGGACGGGATGGGGCGGCTGCTCGCGTTCCTCATCGCGGTGGGCCTGGGCACGTGGCTGTACGGCCAGTCGCAGGGGCTGGAGGGCGGACGCCGGGGCGTGACGGTGGGCCTCGCCGTGTTGACGCTGGTGGGCGCGGGCGCGGTGGCGCTGCGCTTCGAGGAGGCGCAGGCGTCGGTGGAGGCGCGCGGCGCGATGGCGTCGTCGCATGGCGGCTCACAGCCGTGGGACGAGGCGGCGGTGTCCGCGGCGCTGGCGGCGGGCCAGCCGGTGTTCGTGGACTTCACGGCGGACTGGTGCCTGACGTGCAAGTTCAACGAGCGCACCGTGCTGTCGCGCGAGGACGTGCGGCAGGCGTTCATGAAGCACAACGTGGCCTTCTTCGTGGCGGACTGGACGCGCCGGGATGCGCGCATCACCACGAAGCTGGCGGCGCATGGCCGCGCGGGCGTGCCCATGTACCTGGTGCTGAGCCCGGGCTCGCCGGACAAGCCCGAGGTCCTCAATGAATTGCTCACCGCCGACAGCGTCATCCAGGCGGTGCAGCGCGCGGATGGATGCGAGTCGCCGTTGAAGGCCGGCTCGGTGGTGTGCGCCCGGCCCTGAGTTTCCGGTGTCTGGGATGGAAGTGGTGGCAGTGGTGTTGATGCTCAGCGTTCAACTCTCTGGAGGTTCCCTCATGAATCCGTTCTTCAAGGCAGTCGCGCTCACCGTGGCTTTCGTCGGAGCTCCCGTCCTGGCCGCTGACACCGCGAAGGTGGACAAGCCCGCTCCGGCGTTCACGCTCAAGGACGAGGCCGGCAAGTCGCACTCGCTGGCGGACTACAAGGGCAAGGTCGTGGTGCTGGAGTGGACGAACTCGGAGTGCCCGTTCGTGAAGCGGCACTACGAGGCGAAGACGATGCAGACGACGCAGAAGGGCTTCGATGCGAGCAAGGTGGTGTGGCTGACGGTGGACTCCACCGCGTCGCACAACGCGAAGGTCGCGGCGGACTGGAAGAAGAAGGAAGGCTTCACCCAGCCGGTGCTCATCGACACGGACGGCAAGGTGGGCAAGAGCTACGCCGCGAAGACGACGCCGCACATGTACGTCATCGACGGCCAGGGCATGGTGCGCTACGCGGGCGCCATCGACGACGACGCGCGCGGCAACAAGACGGATGGCCCGACGACCAACTACGTGAAGACCGCCGTGGACGCGCTCCTCAACGGCAAGGAGGTCCCGACGGTGACCTCCGAGCCGTACGGCTGCTCGGTGAAGTACAAGAGCTGAGCCGTCTTGTTTTCGTGACGTGAACGAGGCCCGTGTCCCTTCGTGGGACGCGGGCCTTCTTCATGATTCGTCCCGGTGGGCGAACTCCGGGCCCAGGCCCCCGATGCGGTACTCGTTGCCGGGATAGGTGCGGTTGATGCTGCCCGTGATGGGCGCCGGGTAGCGCTCCAGCGAGACGAAGCGTTTGACGTGTTTACGCACCTTGAGGGCCAGGCGCGTCAGGCCGGAGACCCACGCGGGTGGGGCCTCGAACTGGATGGCGGGCAGCAGTCGGGGTGGGACCAGGCCGAGGCTCACGGGGGGAACCAGGGCGCGCAGGGGGCGCGGCATCCAGGCGGCCATGATGTCCAGGGTGGCCTGGGCGACGCGGTGGCTGGCCTCGCTGGGCACGAACTCGCGCGCCTCGTAGTCGCGGACATAGGCGTCGAAGGCGGGCTTGTCCGCCGGGATGTCCTTCATGCCCATGCGGCGCCCGATTTCACACCAGAAGTAGAACCAGGCCTCGCGCTCATGCGCGGTGAGGGCGCGCCAGCCGAACGCCTCCATCCACTGGATGGGGAAGTCGATGAAGGTCCACAGCACGAAGAGGAAGTCCTCGTTCGGGATGCGGAAGAAGGAGTGGATGTGATTCATCTGCTCCAGGGAGAGCCGCCCGGCCTCCACGTCCCAGCCGCATTCCATGTACTGGGCGATCAGCAGCCGGGTGTCGTCGTAGCGCTTCTGGCCGCGCTTGCTGAACTCGCCCGTGCGATCCAACAGGGTGGAGACGGAGCGGCTGCCGAAGGTGTGGAAGAGCGCGATCTCGTTCGCCCGCTGCATGTCGAACGGGAACTCGTAGTTGGTGAGCAGGTGCACGATGCGCTGGCAGTCGCGCCGTGCGTCCAGGGAGGCGATCTCCCGGCGCACCTCCGACAGGCGCGGCTTCCAGAAGGGCTTGCGGTAGACGGGGCCGGCAACGCGGGTGTCGGGGCGTGCGCCGTGAGGCTTGAAGGGACAGCCCGCGGGGACGACTTCCGCCTGCGAGCTGGCGATGGGAGCCGGGTCGTTCATGGGTGTCACTCCGGAGGGCAGGGCAGGAGGCCTGGCGGGGGATGGTAGCCCGGTCCGCGACGGCGTGCCGACGCCCACGGCTTTCGAGGGACCGGCCGGTGCGACGGGTGGACGGCGTGGGTGGCCTTGTCGTGGACGTCGCGGCGCCGGACCTTGTTGTGGGAGCACGACTCCCGGACAGGAGACGCGATCATGGCCAGCAACAAGGGCACGCCGGTGAAGGGCACCGAGCGCACGGACACGCAGAGCGCCGAGGAACTGGAGCGCGAAGCCAGACACCAGCGCCCGGGCACCGAACGGGGCGACGTGACGGACGAGGACGTGGGCGAGGACCGCATCCTCCAGAAAGGCATTGGCGGCTACGGCGCGCAGAAGGGCACGGAGCCCGCGCGCGAAGCACCGCCGCTCAGCGACGACGGCGACCGGTAGCGTTGACCGGTGCACGGGGCGGCCCGCTCGAGCGTGACGCCGGGGGACGGCTCCCTAGAGTGGCGCCATGGCTCCCGCCCGCCTCGTGCGTTCCTGTTGTGTCCTGGTGCTGCTGTTCCTCGCGATGCCGTGGGCCGCGCAGGGGCAGGAGGCCGTCGTGCCCCCCGTTGATGGGAAGGCCTGGCTCGCGGAGCACAACGCGGAAGCGGTGCGGGTGAACCGCGTGGCCATGGGCATCCTGTTCGGCTGGGCCGTGCTGAACATCGGCACGGGCGTGGCGGGACACTTCGCGAGCGAGGGAGAGACGCGGGCCTTCTTCCAGGCGAACGCGGCCTGGAACGTGGTCAACCTGACCATCGCGGCGCTCGGCTATCACGGGCAGGCGACGGCGGACCCCGGCTCCTGGGACCTGGCGCGCAGCCTCTCCGAAGGGCAGCGCATGGAGAAGCTGCTGCTCTTCAACGCGGGCCTGGATGTGGGCTACCTCGCGTTCGGAGGGTTCCTGTGGGAGCGCGGGTCGCGCAAGGACTCGGCGCGCCTGCGGGGATGGGGCAAGAGCCTGCTGGTGCAGGGCGGATTCCTGCTCGTGTTCGATGGTGTGCTGACGTTCCTCAACGCGCGGCTGAACGGGGAACTCACGGCGCGGCTGGTGCCTGCTCCCAATGGAATCGGGTTGATGCTGACGTGGCCGTGAGCTTCAGACGCGCGCGCGTGCCATTCGAGTCCGCCGGGCACGCTTCGCGCCGAACCTGTCCGACTGTCGGACAGGTTCATGCCACCTGAAACCACGGGCCCGCGGGCTCGCGCACGGGTGGAACCGGGGCCTGCCAGGGTCACGCCGCCACGGGTTCGACGCGCTTGCGGGCCCGCGCGGAGACGCCCTTGCGGCGGCCCTTGCGCAGCACGTCCAGGTGCACCTCTTCGTCGTTGGCGAGCGCCATCAACCGTTGCAGGTCGTCCACGCTGTTGACGGGCCGGCTGTTGATGCCGAGCAGCAGGTCGTCGGGCAGGAGTCCGGCGTCATCGGCGGGCGTGCCCTCCTGCACCCTGAGCACGCGCACGGCCCGGGGCTGCCCCGTGTCGCGAGCGAGCGCGGGCTCCAGGTTCACCGCCGTGGCGGCGATGCCCAGGAACTTCCGGTCCACCCGCCCGCGCTGGATGAGCAGGCTCGCCACCCACGCGGCCGTGGTCGCGCTCACCGCGAAGCCGATGCCTTGCGCGTACGGCAGCACCAGCGTGTTGAGCCCCACCACGCGTCCGCGCGTGTCCAGCAGCGGCCCGCCGGAGTTGCCCGGGTTGATGGCCGCGTCCGTCTGGAGCATGCCCTCCAGGACGACGCCGTCGGGCAGGTTGATGGAGCGGTTGATGGCGCTCACCACGCCCAGGGACACGGACTGCTCCAAGCGAAAGGGATTGCCAATGGCCATCACGAGCTGGCCCACCTTCACCGTCTCCGGATCCGCCAGGGGCAGCGTGGGGAAGTCGTCGCCCTCCGCGCGCACCACCGCGAGGTCGGTGGGGGCATCCCCGCCCACCAGCGTGGCCCGGCGCTCCTCGCCGTTGTTGAGCTGCACGACGAGTCGCTTGGGCGTGCGCATCACCACGTGCCGGTTGGTGAGCACGTAGCCGTCCGGCGTGAGGAACAGGCCGGTGCCGTGGCCGCGCGCGTGCTCCACCCCCACCACCGCTGGCGCGGCGCCAGCGACGAGGGACTCCAGGTCATCGGACAGCTGCTGCAACAGTTTCATGGCTGGCTCCTTTCATGAACGCTTGCCCACGGTGACAGGCACTTCGCGCAGCTCGCCCGCGCGCAGCACCTTCGCCTGGATGGACGTGCCCACCTTCTCGTCGCCCAGGTAGCCCAGCAGGTCCTCCACGCCGTGCAGCGACTGGCCGCCCAGGCTCACGAGCACGTCGCCCAGCAGCAGCCCGGCCTTCTGCGCGGGCCCCTCCGGATCCACCGACAGCAGGATGAGTCCCGCCTTGGTGCCATCGATTTCACGGGGCAGGCGCACGGGGTAGGCGCCCACGCCCAGGTAGCCCCGGCGGATGCCGCCGTGCTCGCGCAGCGAGTTCGCCACGCGCGTCAGCGTGTCGCCGGGGATGATGACCGCGGCGGTGCGGGAGAAGGCCGCGGTGGGGATGCCGAGGAAGCGCCCCTGCGCGTCCACCAACGCGCCACCGGAGAAGCCGGGCGGCAGGTCGGCGTCCGTCTCCAGGTAGCGGTCCACCTGTCCGCCCGCGTGTGTGCGCCAGTCGCCGCCGAACGCGCTGACGATGCCCAGCGTCGCCCGGGCGGTGCGCCCCGGACGGCCGATGGCGAGCACCACGTTGCCGACCTTCACGCCATCGAGCGGCGTGGGGGCGAGCGCGGTGAGGCCGGTGGTGTCGGCCTTGAGCAGCGCGAGGTCGGTGCTCGGGTCGCGGCCGACGAGCTCGGCGGAGACCGAGCGACCGTCCGCGAGGCCCACCTGGATGGAGCCTTCATGTTCGACGGCGTGGCTGGTGGTGAGGATGTGACCGTCGGCATCCCAGACGATGCCGCTGGCGCCCCGGCGACGGCGGGCCTCGACGCGGACGATGGAGGGAGCGATGCGCTCGACGACGGTGGAGATGGACTGCGAGAGGGATTGGAGGGCGTCGGTGGACATGGGGTGTTCCTTTCGAGCCTGAAACTAAAGGGCTCGAAGGCGCGCCACATCGGCGGACCGGGCAGGACAGGGACCTGCCCGTTCGGGCAGGTGGCCTCTCCATCCGACCGGGGTCGTGCGTGTGCCCGGTGTTTCGGGCAGGGGACTTCAGCCCACCTTGCGGAAGCGCTCGTAGCGCTCTTCCAGGTAGAGCTTCTTGGGCCGCAGCTCGTTGGAGCGGGGCAACTGGAGTGTCTTGCCGACGAAGCCCTTCAGCGCGTGTTCCAGGGTCGGTCCGTCATGGGTGGCGAGCAGGCTGGGGGCCAGCTCGATGACGCCGTTCGGACGGAAGCCCATCAGGTCCGTGTCGAAGGCGCCATGGTGGAGCCGGCAGAGCGCCAGTCCGTTGGGGACTTCCGCGTGGCCCCGGACGTCATGGTCGGGAAGGATGTGGGCTGCGTCCAGCAGCTCCTTGCGAGGAAAGCCGCACACCGCGCAGCGCTCTTCGTATGCGCGCAGGACGTGACGTCGGAAGGCGACCTGATGCAGGCGCTTCTTGGTCTGCACCGTCGTGTAACGACGCTCCACCGCGAGCATCTTCGCGTCCGCCACGAACGGTGTGGATTGGAACTGCTTCACCGTTTCGGGCGCGGACACCATGACGTGGAAGGAATGCGAGGCGAGATCCACGTCGGAGATGTAGACAGGCCAAAGCGGTTGATACAGGCCGGGCTCGATGCCGTAGAAGTAGATGAGGGGCGCATCCAGTTGCTGCGCGCGCACGAGCCGGCGGTTGTCGCGAGCCTCCACGTCCGTGCCCTGGAACTTGTAGAGAAAGGCCCCGTCCGAGGCCACGTTGTCATCGTCGTACCGTGCCACCCGTGAGCCACGCGGCACCGTGGTCTTGATGGACAGCGCGGTCTCCTGCATCTGCCGGGGCCAGAAGATGCCGCGCGTCCGGTTGGCGAACAGGTGCTGCTCGCCGTGGAGCTGGAAGCCTTCCTGGATGCGCTCCCAGGGCAGCACGTCGCCATGCTGCTCCACCAATTCCTCCAGGGCTTTGAAAGCCGCCAACCGGATGGCCTGGTCGTTGTTGGAGGGCATGGGAGTGGGTCCTCGACCAGGCTACCAGGCTCCGCCACCCGCATGTCACGTCACCCCCGGTCGAGCAGGGCCCCTCCCGGGCCGAAGCCCAGGGACATGCACAGCACCCGCTGTCCGGTGACCCGGGCGTCGCGCCGCGCGGATTCGGCCGCCAGCTCCGCGTCGTTGAGCACGAACACCGGTCCTCCCATGTCTGGCAGCCCGGCGCGGGCGAGGATGTCCGGCACGAGGGACGCCGCGCCCTCGAAGCCGTAGGTGCAGCCTCCCGGCATCAGGGCTTCATCCAGCGGACACGGCAATGCGAGACACAGTGCGTCCGGAGCGGTCCGTGCGTCCTCCGTGAGGAACGCGCGCAGTGCGCCCGCGATGAACGCCACGGTGTCCCGGATGTGGTGGCCGTCCTTGGGACGCGGCTGCCCGATGAACAGCGGCGGCAGGTGGGTGAGGTCCCGTTCGAAGACGCGCGTCGCACCAGGCCTCGCGCACTTGATGCTCGTCTGGCCCACGTCCACGCAGACCGGTGCGTGGAAGCCCTGTGCCTCCAGCATGCGCAGGCCCGCGCGCACGGGGGCGAAGCGTGGCGTCGGCGCGATGTACACCGGGCAGGGCAGGGTGGCCGTGGCTTGCTTCAACGCGGCCTGGAAGCCGTCCAGCTCCGCCAGTCCTCCGCTCAGGTACGCGGCCTGCGGGGCGTGCCTCGCCACCAACAGTCCGAGCGCCTCGGCCAGGGGCGGCATCATGCGCGCCGTGAGCGTGGTGCCGGCGACTCCCGCGCGCCGGTCGTCCTCCACCCACGGTGAGCCCAGCACCTCCCACAGCTCGCGGCCGGACACAGGCAGGTTCCACACCTCCAGCGGCGTGATGCCCGGGGGATGGTGCCGGCGCGGGCTCCAACGCACGGAGGTCACGCGACGAGTCCGGCGATGCGCTCGGCGGCGGTCCTGGCGCCGTCGTGGGCGCGGTAGGAGCGGGAGATCTCCGCCACGCGCTCGCGCATCGGTGACGCGGGCGCGAGGAGCTTCGCGATGGCCTCCCGGCACGTCTCCACCGTGAGGTTTCTGGGATCCCTGGCGAGCCCCGCCCCGGACTTCTCCAGGAAGTGCGCCTGCACGGGCTGGTCGTTGCACACCGGCAGCAGCAGCATCGGCACGCCCGCGGTCATCGCCTCCATCACGGAGTTGGCGCCTCCATGGGAGATGAACGCGGATGCGCGCTCCAGCACCTGTCGCTGCGGCGTGTACGGCACCGCCACCACGTCACCGGGCAGCGTGTTCGGGAAGTCCGTGTCGGCCAGCTCTCCCGCGCACAACACCAGCGTCACGCCGAACGGCTGCGCGGCCTCCGCGATGAGGCGGAACAGCTCTGGCTGATACGAAATCTGGCTGCCGAAGGACACGTACAGCACGGGCTTGTCGCCCAGGCGCTCCCACGGGAAGGACACCTCGTCGCCCCGAGGCTCCGGCGGAATCGACGGTCCGACGAGCAGCGTGTGCGGCGGGACTCCCGCGTCCGGGCCCAGGAAGGCCTCGGTGGCGAAGATGACGTTGAGTCGGGGTGACAGGCATTCACAGGTGCGGAAGCGCGCGTCGAAGCCGTGTCGCTGGAACAGGGCCTGACGGTCCTGCTTGAGCGCGCCCACGTTGCGCAGCAGGGGAATGTCCGGTCGGGGCTCCAGCAGCGTGAGCGCGGAGGACACGCCCGCCCACGGGATGCCTTCCGTGTGCGCCGCGAGCACCGCCGCGTACTGCATGCCGTCCAGGGCCATCACGTCGGGACGGAAGGCGCGCACCACCTCGCGCACGGGCTCCAGCAGCGCGGGGGCCGCGTCCAGCAGGAGGCCTCGGATCCACTGGCCCAGCGCCACGTCGTCCAACACCAGCTTCGCCAGCGCTTCGCCTCCGGTCTCGATGCCGGGAGGCGGCGCTTCACGGTGGGGCAGGTGGAGGACCTCCACGCTCAGGCCTTCCAACTGCGGCGCCGGTTCGGGGATGCACAGCCAGCCGACGGTGTGTCCCAGGCGGCGCAGCCATTGGGCCACCCCGACCATCGGGTTGAGGTGGCCCTTCTCGGGCGAGGTGGCGATCAGGACTCGGGACATGGTGGATGCGCCTCGGTGTGGGCCTGGAGCATGGCCAGGGACACGAGTCGCATCAACAACCGATCCACCCCCCCGGCCCGTGCATCCCCGGGCGACAGGCGCGTGTAGCGCTCCAACAGCCGGGAGACGGCCCGGGAGTCGATGACCTGAAGGGGCTCCAGGTGCTCGGGGGACAGCCAGGCGCGGTACAGCTCCAGCCAGCGGGTCCGCGCGGGGCTGGAGAGCGCCGTGTGCCCATACCGGGGCGTCTTGCGCGCGAGGCGCACCTCGTCGGGCACGAGCGAGCGCACCGCGTGCCGGAACAGCCATTTGCCGAACCCGTCCCGCATCAGCACGGACTCCGGCAGCGCGAGCGCCACCCGTGCGAAGCCCGGATCCAGGTACGGCGTGCGGACCGTGAGACCCTGGGCCCGGGCGCCTCGCAGTTCGGGCGGGAGGATGAGTTCGCGCAGCACCCATTCGGCGTAGCGAAGCTCCCCGGACGCGGAGGTGTCTCCTGGCGGCAGATCCCACGGAGCCGGCAGCGCGGTGAGCACGGCCCCCAGGTTGTCCACAGGGGGGAATGACGGAGCGTGATCGCGGTTCACGCCCTCGGAAACACCCCTCAAGTTGTCCACAGGCGGGAGTGTGTCGCGCGAGCCCGCCGTTTGATCGCGCCCCCGGGTTCCAGAGGGCGAGGGCCCGGTTTCTCCGGTGGACGACTCCCCGCGGGCTCCCGGTTCCTGATCGCGGGCTCCTGTCGTGCCCGGAGGCGTTCCCGAGTTGTCCACAGCCCCCCCGGAGGCTCGGAGGGCGTCCTCATGATCGTGCGCGTCGTCCCGGGGCGACGCCCGCAAGTTGTCCACAGCCGCCGGAACGTCAGGTTTCGCGATGCCCATGGGGCCCGTCGTGGAAGCCATCGTGGCCACGACCGCTGGAGCGTCGTGTCGCAAGACCTCCACGGCCAGCGCCCGGTCTTCATCCACGCGGGCCTTCGCGGAGGCCATCGCGCCCGGGGTGCCCTGGAGCACTTCGTCCGCGCCCGCGCCGCTCAGGAGGACGGGGCCTGCGCCCTGCCGTTGGGCCTCCAGGTAGAACACGAAGCTCGCCACGGCGCGGGCGTTGAGGATGACGGTCTGGTTGGCGAGGACCGCGTGCTCGAACAGGTCCGGCAGCACCGCGTCCGGGATGAGCACGTCCACCAGCTCCGCGCCCGTCACCTTCGCCATCCGCCGCGCGTTGCTCCGCTCCACCGCGTCCGCGAAGTGCACGTCCATGGTCCACGCGCGCACCCTGCCGGGAGCATGGCGCGCGACCATCGCGCACAGGGCCGCGCTGTCCACCCCGCCGCTCAGGCTCACCTCGTGCGGGCCCGCCTCCACGTGGGCCCGCACGGTGTCGGACCAGGCGGCCAGCAACCGCGCAGCGAGCGTGTCCTCGTCCTCGCGCGTGTGGACCGGCCGCATCACTCGCGGCAGCGTCAGCTCCAAGGTCTCCGCCCCGGGCACCAGGAGCGCGTTGGACGCGCGTCCATGGCATAGCAGTTCGACGACGGCCTGGGCACGGAGGCCGCGCGTGGACTTCCGTCCCAGGGGTGGAGCGTTGGGAGCCCGGGTCGGCATGCGGACCGCATCATAGAAGCAGAGGCCGCGTCTGACCGCTGCCGTCGTGCCAGCGGGTGTCGGAGGCCCGGGGCGCTCAGTTGGGGAAGGCCAGAACGAGCGTCGCCGTGCCGTTCGTCTGAAGCAGGCCGTTGGCGGAGAGGCACCCCTGGGTCACATCCACGTTGGCGTAGACGAGCGTCCGCGTGGCGATGGCCCCCTGGTAGCGCCCCGCGGTCACCATCCCCACGGCGATGAAGGTCGTCGTCACACCGTCGGTGTCGACCCGGGTCTGGGTGAGGTTCAGCGTCGAGGCGCCGCCATCTCCCCAGAAGAACGTCGGTTGCGACGTGGCGAAGGGTCGGAGGACTTCCAGGCAGGTGAGGTTCGCGCGAAAGATGTTGCCCGTGTCCGCGAGCGCGAACGTCGGCGGACCGAAAAGACGCAGGCACAGGGGGAGGGTGGTGGTGGATCTGTAGGTGACGTTCTGGGGCGTGTTCTTCACACCCGGACTGAAGTTGGTGGTGGTCGACCCCGCGCAGGCGACCAGGGCGGTGCCCAGGAGGCTGGCAGGTGGAACAGCGTCCTCGGCAGCGCTCGTGGGCGAGGCCCAGGCTGTTGACGCGACCAGGGTGGATGCGAGGACGAAGCCGAGCCGAGATGCGATACGGGTGGCGTGTTTGTGCGATGAGATGAGGAGCCTCCAGGAATGCGCCAGATCTAGGGAGCGGACCTGGGGGCCACCAGAGGACTGCCAGAGCGGGTGGGCTATCCTCTCGCGAACAGGGGAGGGCGGGACATGCGCGAGGATGCGGTGGACGTCGTGTTGCGGGAGCGCTTCGGTCTGGATTCGTTCCGGCCCGGACAGCGCGAGGTGCTCACGGCGCTGTTGAAGCCCCAGGGCTCCGCGCTCGCGGTGTTCCCCACGGGCGGTGGCAAGTCGCTGTGCTACCAGCTCCCCGCGCTGCTGCTCGAAGGACTCACGGTGGTGGTGTCGCCGCTCATCGCGTTGATGAAGGATCAGATCGACGCGCTGGGCCGCAAGGGCATCCGCGCGGCGCGGCTGGATTCATCCCTGTCGTTGGAGGAATCGCGCGAGGTGACGGAATCCCTGCGGGACGGGTCGCTCAAGCTGCTCTACGTGGCCCCGGAGCGCTTCAACAACGAGCGCTTCATGGGCCTGCTCAGCGAACTGCCCATCTCGCTGTTCGCGGTGGATGAAGCGCACTGCGTCTCGGAATGGGGCCACAACTTCCGGCCGGACTACCTCAAGCTCGCGCAGGCGGCGCGGACGCTGAACGCCGAGCGCATCCTGGCGCTCACCGCCACCGCCACACCGCAGGTGGTGCACGACATCTGCGAGGGCTTCGGCATCCCGGAACAGAACGCGGTCGTCACCGGCTTCTACCGGGGCAACCTCACGCTGGAGACGACGCCCACGGGCATCGAGGCGCGCGACGCGCTGTTGGTGGAGCGGCTGAAGTCCCGCCCGCCCGGCTCCACCATCGTCTACGTCACGCTCCAGAAGACCGCGGAGCGCATCGCGGCGCTCCTGTCCGCGGCGGGGCTGCCCGCGAACGCCTACCACGCGGGTCTGGAGTCGGAGGACCGCGAGCGGGTGCAGGAGTCCTGGACCCACTCCGCGAAGGGCATCGTCGTCGCGACCATCGCGTTCGGCATGGGCATCGACAAGGCGGACGTGCGCGCCGTGTATCACTACAACCTGCCCAAGGGCCTGGAGAGCTACAGCCAGGAGATTGGCCGAGCGGGCCGGGACGGCAAGCCGTCCGTGGTGGAGCTGCTGGTGTGTCCGGACGACGTGCCCACGCTGGAGAACTTCGCGCTCGGGGA
Source organism: Myxococcaceae bacterium (assembly GCA_004173515.1). GTDB lineage: Bacteria > Myxococcota > Myxococcia > Myxococcales > Myxococcaceae > Corallococcus. Next base: position 16,744 of record SECN01000050.1, read on the forward strand.
CACGCCGCTGCCCGAGGCGCTGGAAGGACTGGTGACGGGGCTGCTGGCCGCTGGGCCCGAACTCCACCTGGACCTGTATGCGCTGGGAAACCGCCACGACCTGCGGCCCCTGGTGCTGCGCACGGCGCTGACATACCTGGAGCTGGAAGGTGTGTTGAAGCAGGGCACGCCGTTCTACGCAGGCTACAAGGTGCAGCCCACGGGCACGCTGGAAGCGCTCATCGGGAAGTTCCAGGGCGAGCGCGCGCGCTTCGTGAAGGATCTGTTCGCGCACGCGAAGAAGGGACGCACCTGGTACACGTTCGATCCCGCCGAGATTTCGAAGGCGATGGGACAGCCGCGCGACCGCATCGTGAAGGCGCTCGACTACTTCCAGGAGCAGGGCTACGCCGAGACGCAGGTGGCCGAACCCCGCCAACGCTACACCCGGCTGCGAGAACACGAGGATGCGCAGGCCCTCGTAACCCTGTTGCAGGAGCGCTTCCAGAAGCGCGAGGCGCAGGAGGTGTCACGCGTGCGGGAGGTGCTCCAGCTCGTCACGCATGACGGGTGTCAGAGCAACGCGCTGGTGGCCCACTTCGGCGAGCAGCGCGAAGCCCCGTGTGGCCACTGCACGTTCTGCCGCACCGGCGTGGCCCGCGTGCTGCCACCGCCGCATCCCCGGCCGGACCTGCGTGAACACCTGGACGCGGCCACGTTCCGCTCACTCGTCGCGAAGCACCCGGACGCGCTGGGCCACCCCAGGCAGGCCGCGCGCTTCCTCTGCGGCCTGAGCAGCCCCGCGCTGTCCAAGGCGAAGCTCAACGGGCACAAGCTCTTCGGCACCCTGACCGAGTGGCCGTTCGCCCAGGTGCTGGCGTTCTGTGAGGCCGGACGCCGGTAGGCCCGGGCTCAGGCCGCCTGCTGCGAGCGTGCGCGGTGCTCCTGCATGCTCCTGCTGCGCCCCAGGTACTGCGCGAAGGCATTCAGCAGCGCGTCCGGATCCTTGAGCTTGCTCAAGTTGATGGAGCGTTTCTGCTTGGACCGCCCCGCTCCCGTCACCTGCAGGTCCAGGTACTTCCTGAACATGCGGTCGTCCTTGCTCGCGTGGGTCACCTGCTCGAGCAGCACGGGCTCCTCCCACTCCGTACAGCTGACCTGCGCGAAATCCAGCCGGACCTCCAGCCCGGCCTCCTTGCCCTCGAAGGTGAGCGGCGGGAAGTGCCGCTCCACGTGCTGCCGCTCCGCTTCGTTGGACGGCACGTAGCGGTAGGCGAGCACCAGGTCGTGCGCCTGGGAGAAACGCGCTTCGTAGGCACCCCACAGCCGCGCCTCGATGGCCTCCGCCTCCGCCATCGTGCTCACCCAGGAGAACGTCACGGGCTCCAGCAACACCTGCGCCATGTCGGACGGCGTGAGCCGCGCGTTCACGTTCTCCAGCCGCGCGGAGAGCGGCGGGTGGGAGTCGAACGGATGGGGTGTCACGGTCCCGTGCAGGTCGCCATGCACGGCCTCAGACTGCGCGTAGTCCGCGAAGCCGAGCGCCACCCGCTGCGCGATGGCCACGGACTGCTGCTGCTCATCGCGGGAGAAGAGCTCCGCCTCCACGCGCGCACGGAAGCCCGCGTACGCGCCCACCTTCACCAGCGAGCGGGCGATGTCCCGGCCCGAGGTGAGGCCCGCCGCGAGGCGATCCGCTGCCAGCTCGCTCGCGCGCCGGCTGCGTCCCAGCGACAGCTCGAAGAGCCCGCGATAGGCCACCATGAAGTGGTAGATGGGCCGCGTCAGTCCGCCGTCATGCAGCGTCTGGAGGTAGTGGCCGAAGTGCGCGAGCATCGGCGCCAGCCGCTTGCCGTGGCCCGTGTCTCCGCCCAGCAGGTGCCCCATCTCGTGCGCGAGCACCGCGTCCGCCTCGGACTGCTCCAGCAGGCGCAGCAGCGACAGGCTCACGTAGAGCGTCCGACCGGAGAGGGTCCGGTCCCCGACGCGCACGTCGCTCTCGGTGACGAAGAAGTTGGCGTCGATGCCCGCGAGGATGTGGTCGGGCGCAGGGGTCTGGATCCGCGCGCACAGCCGGCGCACGTGCGCCCAGAGCTCCGGTGCCTTCGACTCCTCGAGCACCTCCGCCTCCACCTCGAAGTCCATGGGCGGGCGGCGGAAGATGCCGACCACCACGAGGAAGATGCCCATCGCGGCCAGCACCCCCATGATGCCGATGAGCTTGGGGGAGTAGCGATTGAGCCAGAGCGCGGTCACCCAATAGGACAACCACACGGCCAGTCCGCCCTGGCCTATCGCCTGGAGCGCCGCGGTGACGCGGAGCACGTTCCAGCCCACGGCGAAGCTGAGGTACTGGAACGGCCGCGAGACGAACGCCGCCAGGCCACACAACAAAACCAGCGCGGTGGTGGCGAGCCCCAGCACCAGCAGGCCCAGCGCCACGCTGTGCATCCACCCGAACTGCCGGGCGTCCGAGCACACCTCTCCCAGGTTGCTCCGGAAGTTCGCCAGCGACTCGTCCGTGCCGAGGCAGGCCACCGAGGCCGGCACCGCGCGGAAGAAGGCAAGACTCGCCTCCCGCTGTTGCTCGTCGAGCTGGGGGTCCTGGGCGATCTGCTCCTCGATGGCGGAGAGCACCTTCCCGTCGAGGCGGGACGTGGCGTGGCCGGTGAACCACAGGCCGAAGAGCGGGAGGGCAAAGAGCCAGAGGGCGGGCAGCACGTAGCTGCGGAGGAAACCAGGGGCGGTCTTCGTGGGTCGCATGGGAGTCGGTGCCCGCGATTCTACGCACGCCCAGGCCCCCACCCGCCATCCCTGCGCCGGAGCGGGCCCAGGCGCTAGGATGCGCCCCGTGCGTTACGAGCTTCACGACAGCCGCGTCCTCACCTGGTCCCTGGAGACGCACGTCACCACGCACTGCAACCTGCGCTGCGCGCAGTGCTGCCCGCTGTCGCCGCACCTGCCCGCGTGGGCCGTGTCTCCGGAGGCGCTGGGCGAGGACCTGCGCAAGCTGGCGCGCGTGCTCAAGCCCAACGTCTTCAAGCTCACCGGCGGCGAGCCCTTCCTCCACCCGGACCTGCCCGCCGTGCTCGACCAGGTGCGCGCCTCCGGCCTCTGCGAACAGGTGTCCATCACCACCAACGGCTTCCTCGCGCAGAGCGCCCCCGACGCCGTCTACGAGCGGCTCGACCGGATGACCCTGTCCGTCTACACCTCCGCGCCCCTGCCCGAGCGCTCCATCGCGCGCATCACCGAGCGCTGTGAACGCCACGGCGTCCACCTCTCCGTGAAGCCCATCGACGCCTTCCAGCGCATCACCCCGGACGCGCCGCTGGACTCCGACGCGGACATCCAGGACGTCTTCGCGAAGTGCTGGCTCAAGCACCGCTGCCACCTGGTCTACCGGGGCCGCTTCTTCACCTGCACCCGCCCGCCCCACGTCGCCACCGTGCTCGCCGCGGAGCACCCGCACCTGCCCGCGCTCGCGGAGTCGGATGGCCTCTCGCTCGACAGCCCGGAGTTGCTGACGGGCCTGCTCACGTACCTGGAGCGCGACACGCCCCTGGCCACCTGCCGGCACTGTCTGGGCTCCAGCGGCCCGTGGGAACCCCACGCGCAGCTTCCCCGCCTCCGCGCCCGGCCCTGAATTCAGGCCTCCGCGGGCACTTCGCCGGGCACCTCGCTTCGCGGGGGCAGGTCCACGGTGAAGACGGCGCCCTGGCCCAACTGGCTCTCCACGCGCACCGTGCCGCCCATGGCCTCCACCAGCGTGCGGGTGATGTAGAGCCCCAGGCCCAGGCCTCCGTAGTGCCGCTCGCTCACCGCGCGCTCGAAGCGGCCGAAGAGCCGGGGCAGCGACTCCGCCGCGATGCCAATGCCCTGGTCCCGCACCGTCAGCACGGCGTGCCCGTCCACCGTCTCCAGCCGGATGTCGATGGGGCGCCCCTGGCCGTACTTGATGGCGTTGTCCACCAGGTTCACCACCACCTGCTCCAGGCGCGGCCGGTCCCACCAGCCCGCCGTCACGGTGTCCGCGCCGTCCAGCCGCAGCTCGGAGCCCGAGCGCGCCGCGGGGCCCTCGTAGGCGGCCACCACGTCGCGCACCAGCTCCGCCAGGTCCACCCGCGTGGGGTCCAACGACATCCGCCCGGACGCGATGCGCGACACGTCCAGCAGGTCGTTCACCAGCTCCGCCAGCTTCTTCAACTGCCGCGAGCCCACCTCCAGGTAGCTCTCCACCAGCGCGCGCGACACCGGGCCCGGGTGGCGGTCCATCTCGCGCCGCAGCGACTGGAGCTTGAGGTTGAGCGGCGTGAGCGGCGTCTTCAGCTCGTGGCTCGCGATGGACAGGAACTCGTCGCGCAGGCGCACGGCTTCGCGCGCCTCGCGGTACAGCCGCGCGTTCTCCATGGACAGCGCGGCGCGGTTGGCCAGCTCCTGGAGGAAGGGGAAGTCCGCCGCCGTGTAGCTCCTCCCGGAGTTGTGGGTGGTGCCGAAGCTGAGGATGCCCAGCAGCCGCTCACCGGCCACCAGCGGCACCAGCGCGAAGGAGCGCAGTCGCATCTTCCGGAGCATCGCCAGCCGCTCGGGGTTGCGGCCGAACTTCTGGAGCTCCTCGTCGGTGACGTTCTCGACGAAGATGGACTGGCCTTGGAGCAGCGCGGCGGGACCGCCCGTCACGGGAACGCTCTCCGAGGACGGCGCTGGGGCCCGCAACTGCTCAGCGAACGCTTCCGACTCCGTCAACGCGTGCGCCACCTCCATCCGCTTGAAGGTGCCGTCGTCCAGCGCGACGTCCACGATGCACCAGTCCGCCAGCGTGGGGACCGCCAGCCGCACCACGTTGTGCAGCGTGGCCTCGTAGTCCAGGGACGTGGCGAGAAAGGAGCTGGCCCCCGCGAGCATCCGCAGGTGCTCCTCGTTGTGCGACAGCTCGCGCGCCAGTTGCTCCGCCCGCGCCCGGGCGCGCACGTGCTCCGTCACGTCGAAGCCGAAGCCGGCGATGCCGTCCACCTTCCCCTGGGCGTCGTGCGTGGGCGTGTACGTGACGTCGAAGAAGTACTCGCGCACGGAGCCGTCCGGCTGCGGCAGGTGGATCGGCAGCTCCTTGCCCTGGTAGGGCTCACCCGTGGCGTAGATGCGGTCCAATATCCGGGAGATGCGCGCGGCCTCCTCCCTGGGGCCCACGTCCCGTGCCGGCTTGCCCAGCAGGTCCGGGTTGCCGAGCAACTCGGAGTTGAGGGGGTTGGACAGCTCGAAGACGTGGTCGGGCCCGCGGAAGATGACCAGGTGCGCGGGCGCGCGCATGAAGAGCTCGCGCAGGCGCGTGCGTTCGTACTCGGCGGCGGCGCGGGCCGCGCGCTCGCTCTCCAGCAGGCTGGCGCGCTCCATGTTGGCCCGGCGCAGGCGTGCGTTGAGCAGCGTCACGAACAGCGACAGCGCCAGGAAGAGGCCCAGCGTGATGAGGCTGCCGGTGCGCACCTTCCACGTGTGGACCGGCGTCAGGAAGAAGTAGTCCACGGTGATCAGCGAAATGCCCGTGGCCAGCAGCCCCGGTCCCCACCCTCCACGCCAGCCGGAGAACATCACGGCGGCGAAAAAGGCGAGGAACGGCATGCCCACGGTGAACGCGGACAACAGGTCCTGGGCGAGGAAGGCCAGGGCCACGCTCCCCACCGCGAGCCCGTAGCGCAGCAGCGCGGACCCCTCCTCCTTCGAGACGACCGAAGGCTTGGGGGCCTCCCGGGAAGGAGACGCCACCGAAGGAGGGTCGGAGCCCCGGGATGTTGATGGCGAGGGGACGGACATGGACGCGGCTCAGCCTACCTGTCGGCGCGAGCGCTGGGGGTGGACTGGGTCAGCCCCTGCATGGAGGCGGGGTAGCGCTCCCCCGCGGCCACGCCCGGAGGCGCGATGGCTTCGATGTCCCGCAGGTCCTCCGGCGTGAGCTTCACCGCCAGGGCGCCCAGGTTGTCGTCCAGATACTTGCGGCGCTTGGTGCCGGGGATGGGCACCACGTCCTGCCCGCGCGACAACACCCAGGCGAGCGCCAGCTGCGCGGGCGAGCACTGCTTCTGCCGCGCGAGCCGGTCGATGTGCTCCACCAGCTTCAGGTTGCGCTGGAAGTTCTCCCCCTGGAAGCGGGGCGAGTGGCGGCGGTAGTCGTCCTCGGCCAGGTCCTCGAAGCGCTTGAACTGTCCGGTGAGGAAACCGCGCCCCAGGGGGCTGTAGGGGACGAAGCCCACGCCCAGCTCGCGGCACGCCTGGAGCACGCCGTCCTCCGGCTCGCGACTCCACAGCGAGTACTCCGACTGGAGCGCGCTGATGGGGTGCACGGCGCAGGCGCGGCGCAGCGTGTCCGCGTTGACCTCCGACAGGCCCAGGAAGCGCACCTTGCCGGCCTTCACCAGCTCCGCCATCGCGCCCACGGTGTCCTCGATGGGCGTCTTCGGATCCACGCGGTGCAGGTAGTAGAGGTCGATGACGTCCATTCCCAGGCGCCGGAGGCTCGCTTCGCATGCCTGCTTCACGTACTCGGGGCGGCCGTTGACGCCGCGCGCCTGCGGGTTGTTGGGGTCGCGGACGAGGCCGAACTTGGTGGCGAGGACGAGCTTCGAGCGGTGGGGGTTGAGCACGCGGCCCACCAGCTCCTCGTTGAGGCCCGGGCCGTACGCGTCGGCGGTGTCGAAGAAGGTGATGCCCTGCTCCAGCGCGTGGAGCAGCGTGGCCTCCGACTCCGCGTCGTCGCGGCCCGCGTAGAACTCCGACATGCCCATGCAGCCCAGGCCCAGCGCCGAAACGGTGAGGCCCTGCCTGCCCAGCGTGCGAGTCTCCATGTCTTGCGTCCTCCCCTGCGAGTTCCCTCTTCACAGGGTCGTCACGCGGCGCATGGGAGTCCAGGGCAAACGACCGTCCGACGGGACGGCTCACCCCGAAGACGGAAGCTCGCTGCGGAAGGGGAGCGGCTTGGCGTTCGGTGGCCGTGCTTCGGCCTCGCGCGCCTCCACGACCCGTTCCACCCGGGGAGAGGACCAGCCCAGGTTGCGCAGGGCGGCCGTCAGGCGCTCACACAGCGGGCGCACGCTGTCCGGGGGCGCGCCTGAAAGCTCCAGCGTGAAGTGCTCCAGCGAGACCTGCGTCAGCCGGAAGGCGCGCAGCGGGTGGTGCTTGAACACCCACGCCAGGGACCAGGCGTCCACCGAGCGCCCCGCCGGGGTCCGGAATGCGCAGGCCCCCCGGCCACCGAAGCCCGTCAGCGTCCAGCCGTGGAAGCCGCAGGCGCAGGCGTCCCGGCGGACGGCACCGGTGTCTCCCGGCCGGTAGCGCAAGAGCGGCAGCACGCTGGGCCGCAGCCGCGTCACCACCACCTCGTCCCCGTCCGGCTCCAGCCAGACATCCGGCGTGAGCACGTGGAAGTGGCCCGGGTTCGCGTCCTCGCGGCACTCCCACGCGAGCGGCCCCGTCTCCGTGGCGGCGTAGTAGTTGAGGACCGGCACGCCCCGCCCGTGCTCCCACGCGTCGCGCAGGGCTCGCGGCAGGTGCTGCGCGGAGGTGAGCAGCAGCCGGGGGGCGGGCACCTCCGGGTGTTCCAGCAGCCAGCGCAGGCCCTCCGGGTCGGAGAAGACAACGGAGGCGCGCACCCGCAGCAACCGGGCCACCGCGTCGTCGCGCAGCACGGAGACGCGGTGCAGGGCGCCGTCGTGGAACAGCGGCAGCCGCACCGAGTACTCCAACCCTCCCGGCAGCACGTCCAGCAACACCACGCGAGGGCGCGGCGGGGGCACCGTGCCGGTGTGCTCGGTGAAGAAGCGCAGCACGGCCCACATCAACAGGCAGTCGCGCCGGTCCCTGAGCACGTTCACGGGGTCTCCCGTGGTGCCGGAGCTCTTCACCACCACGCACTCGTCGGACGCGTCCGGCAGCGTGGGCACGTCCTCCCAGTGGCGCGCCAGCGTCGCGCGGTCCAGCGCCGGGAAGTGTCGCAGGTCCTCCAGCCGCTGGAGGTCGCCCGGGTGCAGCCCCGCCTCGCGCAGCACGCGCACGTAGTAGGGCGAACCCTGGAGCGCGTCGCGCAGCCAGCCCATGCGCGACTCCAGCTCCGCGCGGGCCACGGCCTCGTCCACCGTGGAGGCGCCGCGCGAAAGCCCCTCCGCCACGTCCAGCGCCCACGGCAGGTGGGGCCGCTGGGTGTGGGCGTCGCGGCGGATGCGGGCCCTGGGGGCCACCGCCAACGTCACTCGCGCCAGCCCCGGGCCTCGGCGTCCTTCTGCTGGGCCTCCTGCAACATCTTCGTGCGCCGCTCCGCCTCCTGCTTGCGCGCCTCCTCCACCTTGCGCAGGTCCGTGACGGCCTGCCGGTAGTCCAGCGCCTTGAGGCGCTCCTTCGACTCGCGCTCCGTCTCGCCTTCGATGTCCGCGCCCAGCGCGGAGGCCCACTTGCGCAGGAACTCCTCCTGGCGGAAGGCGTTGGAGCGGATCATCTCCGCCGTCAGCGGGTTCACCTCCTCGAAGAACTGCTGGAGGCGCGCCATCGGGGTGCGGTCCGCGGTGAGGTAGAGCACCGTCTTCTTGCGCAGCTCCGACGCCACCAGCACGTGCGCGAGCATGCCCACCTGTTCGCGGAACAGCGGGTTCTTCACCCCCTTCTCGATCCTGTCCCATTCGGATTGGGAGGGCGGCTTCTGGCTGCCCTGGCGGAAGGTGTCGCAGATGATGGCGACCGCCAGGTCGTGCGGGTACGGCGACACGATGGGCGAGGCCGCCAGTTGATCACGAAGGTGTGCGAGCGAGATCGCCATCATTTCTCCAACAAGGCATCGGCCAGCGCCGCGGCGGCGGGACCGAAGTCAGACATCCATTGCACCGTCGCGAGCCGGAAGCGCCTGTCCTCCAGCACCGGGGCCAACACCTGCCGGGCGAGGTGCTCATCCGCCACCGCGAGGAAGGCCACCACCCGGCGCGACTTCCTCACCGCGCGGCACATGCGCTCCCGCGCGCTCCCCACCTGCATGTTCGCCAGGAAGTCGCTGTCGGAGATGATCACCCGCATCACGTCCGGCCGCTCCTCGGAGAACTTCAACATCTCCTCCACCGGGAACCACGTCCCCCCGCCGATGTAGTGCAGGAAGAAGTCGCGCGCCGTCTCCTCGTCGTACATCCACGGAGACACCCGAGGTTCGGCGTACGAATACACGATGCCGCGCACCTTGGCGCCCTTGCGCAGCGCGGAGGCTGACAGCACCTGCGCCGCCAGCGTCATCGAATTGAGCTGGTGCTCGGGGTTCGGCATGGAGCCGCTGGTGTCCAGGTAGAGCTCCACCGCCGGCACGCCCAGGTCCGACGGCGGTGGCAGGTCCGCCTCCAGCTCGCGGCGCAGGGGCGAGATGGCCGCCAGGTGTCCCTGCGTCACCACCGTGAGCGTCCAGTCGATGGTGGACGGGTCGTCGCCGTACTCCCACGCCTCCGGCGTCGTGCGCAGGTACGGCTCCGGCTTCGCGGGCGAGGATGGCAGCTTGAGGATGTACCGGTCCACCAGCCGCCGGTAGTGCCGCGCGACCAGGGCCCGCCGCAGCTTCCCGCCGCCCTTGCCGGGCAGGTGGTCCGTCACCCGCGCGATGGTGGTGAGCGGATCCGCTTCCTTCGTGTCGTGCGTCGCATCCAGCCAGCCCTGCTCGCGAGCCTCCTCCAGCGCGTCCGCCCACCGGCCGCCGGCCTGCATCGCCGCGTCCAGGTCGCCCTCGTCCGGTTCGGGGACGTCCATGGCCAGGGGGATGCGGAAGTGCGTCTTGCCGGGCTCGTCGATGTAGCGGATGAACGCGGCGCAGAAGTAGAGGAACTGGAGGCGCGGGTCGGGCAGCGCGTAGAACGTCTGCACGAACAGGCGCGCCTGGCTGCGGAAGCCCGGGTAGTCCTGCTCCAGCTTCTCCAGGCGGCCCTTGGGCACGAGGTCGCCGGGCGGCTTGCGCCACAGCTCTTCGTAGACAGCCAGGTAGAAGCAGAACAGCGGCGTCGTCCCCGCGCCCGGGTCCTTTCCCGGCCCCGGCGCGCGCAGGAAGCCCCGGTACACCTCGCACAGCGCTTCGGCGTGGGTGCGCCCCACGAACTCGTTCACCTGGAGGTCGAAGAACAGGTTGGTGAGCGACTGGCTCAGCCCGGGCAACAGCCGCTGCTCCAGCACGCGCAGCTCCGCGTCCCACCCGAGCGTGTGCGGGAAGCGCACGTGGTGCCCGATTTCATGGGCGAGCACGGCCGTGAGGCTGTCGCGCGCGCCCATGTGGTCCAGCAGCTCGAAGTGGACGAACACCTGCCGGCGCACCATGTCGATGTACGCGAGCGGTTCGTCCTTCACGTCCGCGCCGGGACGGAAGGGGACGTGGGGCTCGGGCGGGCTCAACTGCACGTGCACGTCCCACAGTGCCAGCGCGTCGCGCCAGCACCGCGCCACCTCGTCCTGGGTGAAGGCCGCGCGGCGGGTCATGACGGCAGGATGACCGCCAGCCACTGGGACGTGTGCATCGTGGCCACCGCGCGCCATTCGTTGCGCAGGGTGCTGTACCAGTCGCCCGCGCGCGGGTCGCGCTGCGACAGCGACGTGAGCGCCTTGACCGGCGTGCGCGTGGGCTCCAGCCGCTCGTTGCAGCCCATGGGCCCCAGGAGCATGGGCTTCTTGGAGGAGAGCCAGACGCCCTGCGTGGCCGCGTCGCGTCCTCCGGCGGCGGTGGCACGGTGCCGGTCGTGCACGCACACCACGGTGGGCGCCAGGAAGTGCACCTCTCCCGGCATGAAGCGGTTGTCCTCCTGCGACAGGTCCACCCACAGCGCGGTGGACGTGTCGCCCAGCGTGTCGGCGGGAGGCTCCATCGCCGCGTTGGCGATGGCGTGCAGGTGGCCCTCGATGTCGTCCAGCGAGGGCATGTTCGCGCCCACGCGGCAGAACAGGCGCTGCACCCAGGGGGGCGCGGACTCCAGGTTCTCGCTCAGGTTCTGACCGGAGGCGGCCATCGCCTGGCCCATGCGCGCCACGGGGCCTTGGACAAAGCCCGTCCACAGCGCGCGGTCCCAGCGCACGAAGCGCGAGCGCGCCTCCTTCTCCACGGTGTCGACGAACTCGCTCATGGCTGACCGCCCGGGTTTTCCTTCAGCCACGTCGCGTAGTTGCGGTAGCGGCTGTAGAGGGACTTCAAGTGGATGATGTCCTCGTACACCGGGCCGGACAGCTCGTGGCGGGACATCAGCTCGTTCATCAGCACGGTGACGGCGGACAGGCGCTTCTCGGTGGTGCGCAGGTCCACGCCGGACAGGCCCAGGTCCAGTTCGGTGCGCAGCTGGACGACCTTCTGGCGCAGCGGCGCGTGCGTGCCGTAGCGGGCCATGGCCATGTCGAACATGTTGCGGATCCACGCCACGCGGTCCTGGAGCAGCAGCTTGTTGCCCTTGCCCTCGAAGAAGGGGCTGCGCGCGTTGGGCGGTGGCCGCGGAAGAACGCGAGCGCCTTCGCGAAGTGCAGGATGGTCTGGTACGCGCGCACGCTGGTGCCGTTCTCCGTCTGCGTGCAGAGGTGCACCTTCTTGTCCAACGGGCACTGCTCGTTGCACACGGCGGACACCGTCTGGCCGGCGAGCTTCAGCGTGTCCTTGTGCTTGAACTCGAAGCGCGGGGACGCCATGCGGCAGAAGTCGAGCTGCCCCAGGAAGAAGGCCACGCGCTCCAGCGCGCCCTTGGGCACCTCCACGGCGAGGATGGCGTTGTAGGCCTTCTCCAGTTCGCCCGGCGTGAAGACGATGTCCTTCGGGAGCAGCTCTTCGGGGGACTTGTCGGACTCGATGCGCTGGAGCAGCGTGTCCACGAAGCCTGAGTTGAACGGGACGGCGCGCACCACGACGTCGATGCGGTCCTTGAGCGCTTCGATGACCTGGAAGGTGCCGCCGCCCTGGTCGTCGTTGGCGGTGAGGAACCAGGACGAGCGGCCAGTGTAGACGTACTGGTCCATCATCTCCGCGTAGCCCTCGCCCAGCAGCGACAGCAGGGCGGACTGGGTCTTCGTGGGGATGCGGTTGTACTCGTCGATGATCTTCACGCGCTGGCTGATCCACTTGCGCCAGCTCACCTTGACGGCGGACAGGTCCTCCGCCTTGAGCATGTCCGACGGCAGGGGCGCGCCCAGCAGGTCCGCGATGGACAACTGTGGATGGCCGCGCTGGATGCCCCGGTGCACGTCCTCGCGGCCCATGCCGGACAGGAGCGCCATGAGGATGGCGCTGGTCGTCTTGCCCCGTCCCGGTCCACCCACGAGCAGGGCGCGGCGGCAGGTGAAGAGGGTGAGCAGGGGGATGAGGACGAAGGAGCTGTAGCTCATGTCCTCCGGCAGGTGCAGCTCGTCCCCGGCGGCGTTCTTCAGCGCGGCGGTGCCGCCGAACTCGATGTCGTAGTAGGGGCAGATGACGGCGTTGTTGGTGATCCACCAATACGCCTGCCGCATCTTGTCGTGGAGGCTGCCGCCGTCGCGCTCGGAGAGGTGGACGCTGAGGCCCTTGTCCGCCGATGCGCGTCCGGTGAGCAGGCGCGAGACCCAATCCTGGTTGGCCATGGAGGAGGCGGACTCTAGCCCGTGCGCGAGGGGCTGGGGGAGGGGATGGAGGCTGCCCGGTCCTCCAGTAGGCTGGGGCGATGAAGGCCCTCTGGCGCTCCCTGTCACTGTCGACCCTCGCGGTGCTGCTCTCCTGCGCGTCCGTTACGGGCCGGCCGTCCGACGCGGAGGGTCACCTCGACGAACGGATCCGTCAGGCCGCGACGCTTGTCTGGTTGGACGACCTGGCTGGAGCGCGGAAGCAGCTCTCCGGGGTGTTGGAGGAGGCTCCCGGCAATCCTTCCGCCCTGGTGCTCCAGGCGTGCCTGTTGCTGGAGCAGGGGGACCTGGAGGCCGCGGGCCAGACCGTGAAGCGGCTGGACGCGGTGGCCCCGTTGCAACCGGAGACGCACATCCTCCAGGAGCTCCTCAAGCAGCGCCGCCGGACGCCCCAGCCCGGATGGAGCGAAGCGCTGCGGCGGGCGTGGTGGGATGCGGGGACCCGGAACCTGTCAGAGGAGGGATTGCCACCGCTGCTCACCGCGGACACGGAGGCCCTGTCCCCCACGGTCTGGGCGCGAACGCAGTCCGCGGACGATCGCTTCATGGCCGTGCTGGCGGACAGCGCCTCCGATGCGCAGGTGCGATGGATCGCCGACCACGTTTCGGAACTCCAGGACCCCGACCTGCTGATCTCCGCGCTGGAATACTTCCAGCCCCGCGAAGGCCCGCTGCCAGAGGTCCGTGCACGGGCTCGGGAGGTGCTGAGGGCCCGACTGGCACCCGTCGCCGCCGTCGAGGCGCGCGAATCACAACTGCCGTTGCTCTTGTTGCTGGAGGGGGCGCCACGGGATGCGCTGCTCACGCGGGAGGAGCTCCTGGCGCTGGAGCGGATCGCCGCGCTGCCGTCGTACAGGAGCCTCCCGGTGTCCCAGGTGTACGCGGACGCGGAGCGACGGCTGAAGGCCGTGGGCGTCCCGCACCCCGGCAATGCGCCCTTCATGGTCGCGGTGACGTCACTGCACACGGACGCACCGTTCTGGCTCTTCAAGCGGGTCGAGGCGTCGAAGGACCGGCTCTCCTCCGAGGAGCGGATGCGGTTGGGCCGGTCGGTGTGGATGCTGGGCGGACGCGTCGCCGCCGGGACCACGCTGCTGGAGCACCAGTTGGGGTTTCGGCTCATCGAGCAGGGCGCCGGGTTGATGGGAGACGAGGGGCAGCAGGCCCTGGCGGCTTCGGAGCTGCGAAAGGGGTACGCGGTCTCCGCCGCGTCCAGCCAGCTCTCGGTCGACCGCTGGCCGCTGCCGTCACTCCATCGCGAATGGCTCAAGGCGAGTCTGGCCAATGAATGGGAGCACCTGAACCTTCTCCTCGTCGAACCCTGACGCGCGGGCCCCCGCGTCAGAGCGTCACGAGCCCCAGTCGCGCCGCGCGCACCACGGCCTCCGTGCGCCGCTGCACGCCCAGCTTGGCCAGCACCGCGTTGACGTGGAACTTGGCCGTGTGTTCGCTGATGGCGAGCCGGTCCGCGATGGCCTTGTTCGACAGGCCCTCCGCCAGCAGTCCCAGCACCTCGCGCTCGCGCGGCGTCAGCGTGTCGTGCGCCGGTGCTCCGGCCGGGGCCGTGTTGCGCGGCGCGGCGCGGACCTGTGACAGCCCGGGTTCGAACACCGTGAGCCCGCGCGCCACGGCGTGCAGCGCGGCCACGAGCATCTCCGGCGCCACGTCGCGGAACAGCAGCCCGCGCGCCCCCGCGCCCAGCGCCAATTCCCCCGCTGCTTCGTCCGCGACCAGGGCCAGCACTGGCGCGCCCAGGTCCGGCGCCGCGCCCTCCGTCAGCCGCAGGCCCGTGTCCCAGAGCACCACGTCGGGGGGCCCGCCCCGCGTGGTCTCCAGCTCCACCTGCGTGCCGGAGGCCACCACCGTCCAACCCTCCCCCTGGTCGCTCAAGGCCCGTGCGAGCGCACCCCGGGCCAGGGGGTCCTCCGAGACGAGGGCGAGCCGCTGCGATGAAGGGGGCGCATCCAACATGGGCCCCTCATCCCTAACCGCGCCCGCCGCGTTCGCCACCCCGCACCGTGTCGGAAGCCCTTTGCTTCCCTCTGGGGCGCGCGCCTGTGAAGAATCGTGAAGTCCCCACGGGAGGCGGCACATGACGGTCCAGACGGTGCGGCGAACCGGACGATGGCTGGCGGTGGCGGGGCTGCTGGTGTCGGCCCCCGCCCACCCGGCGGCCCCAGGGCCCTATCCGAAGCTGGGCGATGAAATCGTCACGCTCGTGCGCACGCGCTTCCACGACGCGAAGAAGGGCGCCGCCTGGGCGGAAGCACACCAGGGCTATGCCGCCGACGTGAAGGACGCGGAGGACTTCTCCCGGCGCACGAACGCGGCGCTCGCGGAGCTGAAGACCTCCCACACGGCCTACTACCCGAAGCAGTCCCCGGGCCACGCGGACGTGTCCTCCATCTTCCAGGGCTTCCTCAAGCCGAAGAAGGTGGAGGTCCCCAGCATCGGCGTGGACGTGATGGAGACCCCCGATGGCTTCTTCGTCCGCCACGCCTTCGTGGAGGGGCGCGGCGCGAAGGCGGGCCTGCTGCGCGGGGACCGGCTCGTCACCGTGGAGGGCCAGCCCTTCCATCCCTGGCGCGCCTTCGCGAACCGCGCCGGCAGGGCCACGCGGCTCACCGTGGAGCGCACGAAGGGCGCGCAGCCCTTGTCACTCACCGTCACGCCGCGCGCCGTGGATCCGCGCAAGGAATGGCTCGCGTACCAGAAGGCCAGCTCGCGCGTCGTCGAACACCAGGGCCGCCGGGTCGCGTACCAGCACCTCTACTCGTGCGCGGGCGAGGACCACCAGCAACTGCTGGAAGAGACGATGCAGGAGGCCTTCGCGGACGCGGAGGCGCTGGTCATCGACTTCCGCGACGGCTGGGGCGGATGCAGCCCGACCTTCGTCAACCTCTTCAATCCCCAGGTGCCCACGATGGTGAGCACCGACCGCGACGGCAAGACGCACACCCTGTCGATGGCGTGGCACAAGCCGGTGGTGCTGCTCGTCAACGGCAACTCGCGCAGCGGCAAGGAGCTGGTGGCTTTCACCATGAAGCGCCACCGACTGGCGACGCTCGTGGGGCAGCGCACCGCGGGCGCGGTGATGGCGGGCGGACCCCAGAAGCTGTCCAACGGGGACCTGCTCTACCTCGCGGTGATGGACGGGACGGTGGACGGCGAGCGGCTCGAAGGCGTGGGCGTCCCGGTGGACGTGGAGGTCCCGGACGCGCTGCCGTACGCGGCTGGCGGGGATGCACAGAAGGCCCGGGCGCTCGACGTGGCCGCGTCGTTGTTGAAGGGCTGAAGCCTCAGCGCAGCGTGACGCCGTGGCCCGGTGCGTCCGCGTCCAACGTCAGCCGCGAGCCCGCGTAGCTCGCGCCGCCCTGGAACGGGTGACTCGCGATGAACAGCGGCGTGTCCAGGTCCGCGTAGGTGAAGCCGCCCAGGCCCGCGGCCAGGTGCGCGGATGCGCTCATCGCGAGCACGCTCTCCACCATGCCGCCCACCATCAGCTCCAGGCCCGCGGCGCGCGCGAGGCTCCACATCGTCACCGCCTCCACCATTCCGCACTTCATCGTCTTGATGTTGATGGCGTGGCAGGCGCCCTCGCGGATGAGCCGGAGCACGTCCTTGGACGACCGCGCGGACTCATCCGCGCACACCGGCACCTTCGAGCGGCGCGTCACCTCCGCGAGCCCCGCGAAGTCGGAGGCGGGTACGGGCTGCTCGAACAGCGACAGCGGCACGTCCGCCCGCTCCAGCTCCTTGAGGAAGGCCAGCGCCTCCGCCACGTCGTAGCCGCCATTCGCGTCCGCGAAGAGCCGCGCCTTCGGGGCCTCCTGGTGGATGGCGACGAGCCGCGCCGCGTCCGCGTCCGGATCCAACGCGCCGACCTTCACCTTCAACGTGTCGATGCCCCGCCCGAGGATGGCCCGCGTGGACGCCACCGCGTGCGCCACGTCCCCGGCCGTGACGGTCATGTCGATGTCCAGCCCAGTGCCCGCCCCGCCGAAGAAGACGTGCAGCGGGATGCGGTGGTGCCGCGCCAGCGCGTCCAGCAGCGCCATCTCCACGGCACACCGCGCGGACGGGGCGAGCGCGAGCGCATCCGCCAGCGCCTCCG
This sequence comes from Myxococcaceae bacterium, assembly GCA_004173515.1. Classification (GTDB taxonomy): domain Bacteria; phylum Myxococcota; class Myxococcia; order Myxococcales; family Myxococcaceae; genus Corallococcus. Next base: position 33,461 of record SECN01000050.1, read on the forward strand.
ACGTCGGCCGCCACGCCCGGGCATCGCGGCCCATGAGCAGCCCCCGCACCGACTCCAGCGCGGTCAGGGTGCTGGCCTGCGTCTCCCCGCTCACGGCGGTGAAGGGGGCCGCCTCGCCCAGGCCCACGGTGCCGTCCGCGAGCGTGACGCGCACGAGCGCGTTCTCCGCCGCGTGCTGCGCGCCCGTCGCGATGGCGAAGGGCTCCGTGAGGGGCAGGTGCAGCGGTTCGAAGGAAACCTGCGTGACGAGGGTGGGGCGCATGGGCGGGCCGAGTGTGGCCGACGTCCCCAGCCCATGGGGAGCACTTCCTTGCCGTTGTTACAGACGGGTGAACGTGAGCGACGTGGAGCCCGCCAGACGCGTCAGCCCCTGGGGCCACAGGCATGCCAGCAGGTCCGTGTTGAGGAAGCGGTGGACGAGCAGCACCTGGTCCCCCTGGAAGCGACCGTGGGTCACCTTCCCCTCGGCGGTGAAGACCTGGATGTTGCCCACCACGCTCGCGCCCACGCCCTGGAAGGTGAACGTCGACGTGGAGCCATCACTCCACGCGATGGTGGCCTGAGAAGGCCCGAGGTTCGCGACACAACTGTTGTTGAAGCTGGCGGACACCTCCAGGGTGCCGGACGTGATGGCGGAGACGCTCGTGGTGCAGTGGGTGTAGTCGGAAGCGTTGGTGTGGGTGACCACGCGCGAAATGGCCTTGAGGCCGGGTGTCCAGGTCTGCTCGATGGCGCCATCGCACTGCACGTCCACCAGGGCCTGAGCGGGTGCCGCATGCAGGAGCAGCAGGGCGAAGAGGGCGATGGAACACGAAGCGAACCGGGGCATGGGAGGACCTCGCGGGGGAAGGGGGCGGGCAATGGCCCATGGCCATGGTGCGGACGCCTCGTCCCGCGGCCCATCGCCTTGAGGGGTCAGCCCACACGTCGAACGAAGACACCTTCCGTTGGCGCGCCTGTCGGGCATCCAACCCTGCTTTCCCCGTGCACCCGGCCCGCCCACCCCTCACAAGACAACCCGCACCGCTTTGTCCTGCCTCGCAGGGCCCTCTGTCTGTGCTCCAATTACCCGTAATTCCAGAGTGATGTGAAAGACGCGTACGGGGGGCCCCTCACTTGAGCCGCCGTGCGATTCGTGGCGACATGCGGGTCCCCGGGGGGTGGGTAGGGCCGGGGCCGCGCAGGGGAATCCTGTCGGGGGGAGGTTTCCCATTCCCACTGGATGCGCCGGAGGAGGCGGATGTCCGCGACCGACACGACCGTGCCCCGTCCGCTCGCGGATGCGCTCCTGATCGCGCTCGAAGAGGCCGAGCGTGAGCACCCCGAGGCGAGCATGTTGCTGCGCGCCGTGCGCTCCGACGCCGGGGCCATCATCGACTTCGAATGGGTGTGGGCAAACCCCGCCGCCGCGCGCGCGATGGGCCACGACCGGGAGTTCCTGCGCGGCCGGCGCCTGGGCGAGGTGTCCGCGCCGGAGGGCCTGGCGGGCCGCATGGATGTCCTGCGCCAGGTGGTGGAGTCCGGCCGGCAGCGCGCGGACAACTTCGCCGAAGGGGAGGTCCGGCTGCAGAGCACCGCCATGCCCCTGCGCGACGGGGTGTTGGTGCGGATGCGCGACGTCACCAGCGCCTATCGGATGGAGGAGGGGCTGCGCGAGACGCTGGACTGGGTGCGCGACGTGCTGGAGAGCATGCCGGACGCCTTCTTCACCGTGGACACCCACTGGATCATCACCTACGTCAACCGCAACGCCGCGGAGCTCACCGGCCACACCCAGGAGACCCTCTTCCGCCGCGTGCTGTGGGAAGCCTGCCCGCAGCTGTGCGGCACGCCCCTGGAGCGCGCGCTGCGCGAGGTGTCCACCGAGGAGGGCTACCGCCTCTTCGAGCTGCGCACCGGGCCGGACCGCTGGCACGAGGTGCACACCTGGTCCAGCGGCCGCAACATCTCCACCTATGCGCGCGACATCACGGACAAGAAGCGCGTCCAGGCGGAGCGCGACGCGCTGCTCGCCCGCGAGCACTCCGGCCGCTTGGAGGCGGAGGCCCTGGCCCAGCGCCGCACGCATGAGCTGATGGCCGCCCGGGAGCGGCTGGTGCAGTCGGAGAAGCTGGCCATGGCGGGGCAGCTCGCCGCGGGCGTGGGCCACGAAATCAACAACCCGCTGTCCTACGTCGCCGGCAACCTCCAGTTCGCGGTGGAGCAGCTCACCCCGCTGGCCCGCCGCGCCGGCTCCGGCCCCGCGGTGCAGGCGGCCCTGGGCGAGGCGCTGGAGGCCCTGCGCGAGGCGCGCGAGGGCGCCGAGCGCATCCGCGTCATCGTGCGCGACCTGCAGACCTTCGCCCGCGCGGACGAGCTGCGGCTGTCGCCGGTGGATGTGCACTCGGCGCTGGAGTTCGGCATCTCCATGGCGATGACGCACCTGCGAAGCCGCGCCCGCGTGGAGCGCTCCTTCGGGCAGGTGCCCCTCGCGCTGGCCCACGAGGCGCGCCTGGGCCAGGTGTTCCTGCACCTGCTCATCAACGCCGCGCACGCCATCCCCGTCGGCGACTTCGAGCGTCACCGCGTGACGGTCACCACCCGCCGCGAGGGCGCCTGGGTGCTGGTGGAGGTGTCCGACACCGGCCTGGGCATGACGCCGGAGGTGCTCCAGCGCGCCTTCGAGCCGTTCTTCACCACGCGGCCGGTGGGAGAAGGCTCCGGGCTGGGGCTGTCCATCTGCCTGGGCCTCGTGCGCAGCATGCACGGGGAGCTCACCGCCACCAGCATCCCCGGCCTGGGCAGCACCTTCCAGGTGCGGCTGCCCATCTCGGAGGCCGCCACGCACCCCCGCGTCCCCGCGGTGCGCGAGGCCGAAGGCCCCCGGCGCAAGCGCGTGCTGGTGGTGGACGACGAGCCGCAGCTCACCGCCGTGCTCAAGCGCATGCTGGGCCGGCAGCACGACGTGGTGGTGGCGCACAGCGGCCGCGAGGCCCTGGCGCTGCTGGAGCAGGACGACGCCTTCGACCGCGTCTTCTGCGACCTGATGATGGCGGATTTGACCGGCATGGACGTGCACGCGGAGCTGTCGCGGCGCCAGCCGGAGCTGCTCTCACGCTTCGTGTTCATGACGGGCGGCAGCTTCACCGAGCGCGCCCGGGCGTTCCTGCTGGCCGTGCCCCTGCCGCGCATCGAGAAGCCCTTCGAGCCGGGCCTCCTGCTGTCGCTGGTGGACTCCGCGCCGCCACGCACGGGGGACCGTCCTCCGGCTCCCCGCGCGTGAAGGTCCAGGAACGCGCGGCTACAGCTTCAGCTCCTCGCGCTCCGGCCGGGTGATGTACGCGGTGGCCGGGTTCGCCGGATCCGCCAGCTTCTGCACCAGCTTGTCCATGCCGTTGGAGCGCGAGAAGGCCATCTCGTTCTTCGTCACGCCCACCAGCGTGAGCAGCTCCACCTGGCCGCTGGGCAGGGTGAAGTGGCTGGGGCGCGTGGCGTCCTTCACGAACACGAAGCC
>SECN01000411.1 GCA_004173515.1 Myxococcaceae bacterium
TCTCATAGGTGATGACGTCCGCCTGGCGCGCGGCCCGCACGCGCCAGAAGCCCACCAGCGCGGCCACCACCAGCAGCCCCAGCACCCAGGCCCAGCGAGGCACCCGGCGCTTGCGAACCTCGTCCTCTTCCAATGGCACCGGCGCCAGGGCCGGCGCTTCCCGCGGCATCTCGCTCAAGGCCTTCATGCCCCTTGTTGTACGTTTTGGAATGTTTCGGCGAATCTCGTCTCTATTACGAAAGATGACCCGCGACGAGGCGGCCGTCCGGTGTGTCCGCCGCCCCGGTGGTTGGCAACAGGACGCGGGCGGTGGTGCCCTGCCCCGGCTGGCTCTCCAGCGTCAGGCGGCCCCCGTGCGCGGCGATGATGCGCCGGACCAGGGCCAGGCCCAGGCCCACGCCCCCCGTGGTGCGGGCGCGGCTGCGGTCGGTGCGGAAGAAGGGGGTGCCGACCCGCGCCAGGTCCTCCGCGTCGATGCCGATGCCCTCGTCGCGGATCTCCACCTGGAGGCCGTCGCCCTCCGGGCGGGCGAGCAGCCTCACGGTGGTGCCCGCCTCTGAGTATTTCCCCGCGTTGTCCAGCAGGTTGTCCAACACGCGCCGCAACAGGACGGGGTCCGCCTCCAGCCCGGGCAGCGCGCCGTCCACCTGGACCTCCAGGCGGTGCTGGGGCCGCGCGGCGCGGAAGCGGGCGGCGGCCTTGTCCAGCAGCGCGTTCGCGTCCACGTGCTCCAGGCGCAGGGGGGGCGCGGCGCCGCTGGCGCCCTCCGTCACCAGCTCCAGGCGCGACGTGGTGAGCACGTCCTGCACCAGGCGCTCCAGCTCCGCCAGGTCCTCGGTGATGTCGGGGAGCAGCTCGCGCGCCGTCTGGGCGTCACCTTCGGCGGCCAGGTCGAGCGCCACGCGGATCCGCGCCAGGGGCGTGCGCAGCTCATGGGACACGTTGGCCAGCAGCTCCTTCTGGGAGCGCAGCAGCTGGGTGATGCGGCCGGCCATCTCGTCGAAGGCCTCCGACACGAGGCCCAGCTCGTCGGTGCGGCGCAGGCCCGCGCGCACGTCCAGCCGGCCCGCGCCAAAGGCCCGGGCCGCGGAGGCCAGCCTCTCCAGCGGGCCCGCGAGCGTGCGCGCGAAGAGGACGGAGGTGATGCCGGTGCACGCCAGGACCAGGCCCACGACGATGGCCGTCTGGCGCTCGCCGTCCGGCGGCGGGGGCGGCGGCGGCAGCGACACGGAGGCGTACACCTGGATGGGGCCCGGATAGGGGCTCACCACCAGGAGGCCCCTCCCCGCGCCGCCGTGGCCCGGGAAGGACCCCGGAGCCCCCTTGCGGGTGACGCGCGAGTTGACGCGCAGCTCGTCCGGGCCCAGCGCGGGCGCGGGCTCCGGGCGGGTGTTGCCGAGCAGCCGGCCCTCCGCGTCGCGCAGGGTGACGCGCATGCCCATGCGCTGCTGCGCGCGGTCGAGCGACGCCTGGAGCGCGGCGGGGTCGTCGCGCAGGGCGGCCCACTCGTCGACGAAGTAGGACAGCTCGTCATCGAAGCGGTTGCGCCAGGCCTCGTTGCGCAGGAAGTCCCGCGCGAGCGTGAGCGCGATGCCCACGAGGACGATCTGGATGACGCCCACCAGGTAGATGCGGGCGAGCAGCCCGGTGGGGAGGCGGAAGAGGCGCCGGGCCTGCCTCACGGCTCCGCCTCGGTCCCGGTGGCCAGCAGGTAGCCGGCGCCGCGGACCGTCTTGAGCAGGCGCGGGTTGCGGGGGTCCACCTCCAGCTTCTGGCGCAGGCGGAAGATGTGCACGTCCACGGAGCGGTCGAACACCTCGTCCGCGCTGCCCTTCACCAGGTCGAGCAGCTGCTCGCGGCTGAGCACGCGGCCGGCGCGCTCCGCGAGCACGCGCAGCAGGCTGAACTCATAGGTGGTGAGGGTCAGCGGCTTGCCGTCCAGGGAGGCGCTGAGGCTGCGGGGGTCCAACACCAGCCGGCCCGCGTGCACGGGGTGGCTGGTGGGGCCCGCCTTGCCCCGGGCGCGGCGCACCTGGGCGCGGATGCGGGCGAGCAGCTCGCGCGACGAGTAGGGCTTGGGCAGGTAGTCGTCCGCGCCGGACTCCAGGCCCAGGACGCGGTCGGCCTCCTCGCCGCGCGCGGTGAGCATGATGATGGGCACGTCGGTGCGGGTGCGCAGCTCGCGGCACACCTCCAGGCCGTCGCGGCCAGGGAGCATCAGGTCCAGCAGGATGACGTCGTAGGCGTGGCGGGACGTCTGGGCGAGCGCGTCGGTGCCGGACGCGGAGATGGTGACGATGATGCCGTGCTCCTGGAGGTAGCGGGCGGTGAGCCGGGCCAGGCGTTCGTCGTCCTCGACGAGCAGCACCTGGATGGTGGCTTCCTCCGAAGGCGTGGGGCGGGGGGGCATCTCCATGGGTCGGTCTCCCGGGATGCGGGCCAGAGGTGGAAGCGGGGACCCGGGCTTCTCTCCAAAAGACCGGAGCCCCGCCTTCCGCCTCCAGACCGCACCCACAACCTGTCACCCCCATATTTCCTGGGGGCTTCCGCTTCATGACCAAATATTACGGGTTCGTGTCCGGCCGGACATGCAGGGGCCACCGGCCCGCCCTGGGGGTGCGCTCCGTGTCGGGACATGACGGCGGGGGTGGGTCCGGTATTCAGTCCCCGCCGTGCGACAGGGCGAGGGCCCGCCGGTCCACCTTGCCGGCCGGGGTGCGCGGCAGGGCGGTCAAAAGGCGCAGCGTGCGGGGCAGCTTGTAGCGGGCGAGGCGGCCCTCGCAGGAGGCCAGGAGCGCCGCGAGCGTGGGGGCCGTCCCAGTCCGGGGGACGACGAGGGCACGGGGTACTTCCCCCCACTTGGGGTCGGGGACGCCGATGACGCAGGCCTCCGCGACGTCGGGGTGGCCGGCGAGGACGCTCTCCACCTCCGAGGGGTGGATGTTCTCACCGCCGGAGATGATCAGGTCCTTGCGCCGACCTTCGATGCGGAAGAAGCCGGCCGCGTCGCGGGAGGCCAGGTCGCCGGTGTGCAGCCAGCCGTCCACGAAGGCGCGAGCGGTCTCCTCCGGGTTGCGCCAGTAGCCCGAGCACAGGTGGGGGCCGCGAAGCAGCAACTCGCCCACGTCTCCGGGTTGCTGTTCGCCGTCGATGCGCGCTTCGACATGGAACAGGGGGACGCCGACAAAGCCCGGGTGGGAGCGCACGGCGTGGGCGGGGAGGAAGAAGTTGTTGGGTCCCGCTTCGGTGAGGCCGTAGCCGGTGCTGAAGGGGATGTCGCGGGCGAAGAAGCGCTCGAAGACGGGGGCGGGACAGGGGGCGCCGCCGCTGATCAGCAGCTTCAAGTGGGAGAAGTCCACCGAGTCGAAGCGGGGGTGACGCTGCATCTCGATGAACATGGTGGGCACGCCGAAGACGGCGCTGACGCTGCCCGAGTGGATGAGGTCGAAGGTCTGCTCCACATCGAAGCCCCGGCACACGACGGAAGCGCCGCCCACGTACACGAGAGGCAGCGTGAACACGTTGAGGCCGCCGGTGTGGAACAGGGGCGCGTTGAGCAGCGCCACGTCGTCCTGGGTGAGGCCCCAGCTCACGACGGTGTTCGCGGCGTTCGCGGTGAGCGACCCATGGGTGAGCACGGCGGACTTCGGAAGGCCGGTGCTCCCTCCGGTGGAGCATAACACCCACGGAGAATCGGGATCCACAGGGACGACGGGCAGCGCACGGGACGAAGGCAGGTCATCGCGTGAAGCCAAGGAGCGTTCACCAGGGAGCGGATCCGCCAGGGGAATCCAGTGACGGACCTGGGGAAGCAGGAGGCGCAGCGCATCCACCTGGGAACGAAACTCTGGACCGAAGAAGACGGCCTGGGGAGCGACATTCGCGAGCAGCCCCCGCAGCTCCGTCACTCCCAGGCGCCAGTTGAGGGGTTGGAGCGCGGCACCGAGCTTCGCGCAGGCGAACAACAGGTCCAGCGTCTCCACGCCGTTGTACGCCAGCACGGAGACCCGGTCCCCGGAGGTCACCCCCAGGTCGAGCAACAGCAACGCCGTCCGCTGCGCCGCCGCGTTCCACTCGCGCCACGAGATGCGCCGGTTGTCACGAAGCGCGTCGATGAGCGCCGTGCGCTCCGGGGCGAGCAATGCCCGCCGGGCCAGCCAGTCATGGACGATGGGCATGTGCCCGAATGTTAGAGCGAAGCGGGGGACCTGTTGGATTCAGGATGCGGACGCGACGTGTTCACGCAACGCTACCGCTCTCCGGGTGCTGCTGGCACGATGGGCAGCCCGGAGCAGTGGTCGTGTCCGTGGAGAGAGCCTGATGCCTTCCGCCGAAAACTCCGGGCAGCCCGCCGTCCACCGGCCCGGAAGCCGGGCACCCTTCATCACCCGCGTGGCACTGCGCGACTACCGCAGCATCGAAGCCTGCGATGTCGTTCTGGGGCCGTTGACGTTCCTCGTGGGTCCCAACGGTTCGGGCAAGAGCAACTTCCTGGACGCGTTGAGGCTCATCACGGACGCCTTGCGGACATCTCTGGACAACGCGATCCGAGATCGAGGCGGGGTCTTCAACCTCGTGCGCCGCGCCCCTGGGGGCTCCGGTCTGTTCAGCGTCCGCATCGACTTCCAGTTCCCCGACGGAGCCATCGGCCACTTCTCCGTCAGGGTCGGAGGCACCAGGAACTACACGGTGCAAGAGGAAGAATGCGTGGTGGGCGAAGCGAAGTACCACGTTCGCGCAGGCAGGCTACTGATCCTCAAGCCCTCGCCGGTCTCACCACCCGCTTCGGACGACCGCCTCTATCTGGTCAACGCAGCCGGCCTCCCGGAGTTCCGCCCTGTTTTCGACGCACTCTCGAACATGGGCATCTACAGCATCAACCCGGAGCAAATCCGAGCGCTCCAGCCACCCGACACGGGCGATCTCCTTGCCCGTGATGGCTCCAACCTCCCCAGCGTCCTGGATCGGATGAAGAGAGGGCCCGGCGACACGACCATGCGGCGTATCGAAGAGTACCTCGGCGCCATCGTGCCTGGACTGACCGGTGTGGAGCACACAAGCATCGGCCACCTGGAGACGTTGAAGTTCCTGCAGGCCATTGAGGGTAGCGACGGGCCCATGGAGTTCCCAGCCATCACCATGTCCGATGGAACGCTTCGCGCCCTGGGCATTTTGGTGGCGTTGTTTCAGACCCGATTTGATCAGCGGATCCAGCTCGTGGGCATCGAGGAGCCGGAGGTCGCGCTCCATCCCGCTGCGGCAGGTGTCCTGCGCGATGCCCTTCGGGATGCCTCGCAGTACACTCAGGTCATCGTCACAAGCCACAGTCCCGAACTGCTGGATGACTCCAGCATCCACGCGGACGAGATCCTTTCCGTGGTTTCGGAGCAAGGCCGAAGCCTCATCGCCCATGTGGATGCGGAAACCCGCTCGGCGCTGAAGGACCGTCTCTACACGGTGGGCGAGTTGCTGAAGGCCAACCAACTTCCTCCCGACAGGGAGGCGGTCCCCCAAGCGGATCAACTCAAACTCTGGGAGCACGAGGCCTGATGAAGCTGGGGCTCATCGTCGAGGGACACGGAGAAGTCTACGCCGCCCCCATCCTCATGAGGCGTCTGGCGCGGATCCTGGCCCCCACGGACCACCTGGAGGTCCTGCCTCCTCACCGCATCCCGCGAGGTCAGCTCGTCAAGGAGGACGACCTGCGCCGCGCCATCGAACTGACGGCCCGGAAGGTCGGCGGCGACGGGCGCATCCTCGTCCTGCTGGATGCCGACAAGGACCTGCCCTGCGTATTGGGCCCCCAACTCCTCGGGCTGGCGCGAAAGCATCGGCCCGACCGGGCCATCTCCGTGGTCATCGCGCAGTGCGAATATGAAGCGTGGTTCCTCGCAGCTGCTGAGTCCCTGCGCGGCCAGCGCGGATTGCCCGCCGACCTGCGCGTTCCACCCAACTTCGAGCGCATCCGTGATGCGAAGGGCTGGCTGCGTGAGCGCATGCCCCAGGGCTACAGCGAGACCATCGACCAGGCGGCCCTGACGAGCGTCTTCGACCTCGAGGCCGCGAGGCGCGCGGACTCCTTCGACAAGCTCTTCCGCGACATGGGCGCACTGCTGGGAGTCAGCGTTCCACCCCGCCCCCAGCAGTGCGCCCA
>SECN01000412.1 GCA_004173515.1 Myxococcaceae bacterium
CCCTGCGATGCCCCCACCCCCACCGCCGTGCTGTCCCCCAGTGAAACGTAGTTGACGCTCATCGCCGTTCGGTCCGCTTCAGGGCATCTTCAACGCACGCAGCAGCCGCCCGCCGCCGGGACCGGCCACGCGCAACAGCAGGGTGCTGCCCGCGGGCGCGGCGCGGATGACCGAGGCCAGTTCCTTCGCGCTCGCGATGGGCTTGCGGTTCGCCTCCACCACCAGCATGCCCGGGGACAACTGCGCGCGGTCCGCGGGCGAGCCGGGGACGATGTCGGTGATGAGCGCTCCGGCGCGCTCCGTGAAGCCCGCCTGGGACGCGGTGCGCGCATTGAGGTCCTGCAGCGACACGCCCACGCGGCGCGAGGTGTCCTGCTCCTCGGCGGCCTCCGGCTTCTTCTTGGACAGGCCCTCCAGGTCCGGCCGGGTGCCCATCGTCACCTTGACGTCCTGGGCCTTGCCGTCGCGGTAGAGGCTGAGCGTGGTGACGCTGTTGGGCTTCTTGAGCGCCACCGTGCGGGTGAGCTCGCTGTCGGAGCGGACCTTCTGTCCGTCCACGGCGACCACCACGTCGTCCGCCTTGAGCCCCGCCTTGGCCGCGGGAGAGCCGGGGTTGATCTGCGTGAGGATGGCGCCCTCGTTCACCGGCAGCTTCAGCGCCTGCGCCAGGTCGCGCGTGAGGGGCTGGATGCCCACGCCCAGCCAGCCGCGCGTGACGGAGCCGCTCTTCTCCAACTGCGGCAAGAGCGCCTTGATGAGGTTGCTGGGTACGGAGAACCCGATGCCCGTGCCGCCGCCGACGATGGCGGTGTTGATGCCCACCACCTCGCCCTTCATGTTGAAGAGCGGGCCGCCGGAGTTGCCGGGGTTGATGGCCGCGTCCGTCTGGAGGAAGTCGTCGTACGCGCTGGCGCCGATTTCACGGGCCCGCGCGGACAGGATGCCCACGCTCACGCTGGACGCGAGGCCGAAGGGGTTGCCGATGGCCAGCACCCAGTCACCCACGCGCACCGCGTCGGAATCGCCCAGCTTCACGGTGGGCAGCTGATCCACCTTCTCCTTGATCTTCACCACGGCCACGTCGGTGAGCGGGTCGCGCCCCACCACCTCGCCGGTGAACGAACGGCCGTCGTCCAGGCGGATGGTGATGGTGACCGCGTCCTCGATGACGTGGTTGTTGGTGAGCACCAGCCCCTTGGGGTCGATGATGAAGCCGGACCCGGCGCCCTGGCGGACCTGCTCACGCTCGCTGCGACCGCCGCCCCGACCTCCCCCGTTGCCGCCGAAGAAGCGGTCGAAGAGCGGGTTGTCCTCCATGCCCTCGGGCATTTCGGGACGGGCCTGCACATCCACGTTCACGACGGCGGACTTCACCGAGTCCACCAGCGGGGCCAGCGAGGACAGCGACTGGGCCTCACGCGTGGCGGGTTGCAGGTTGCCGGCCTGTCCGGTGGCCGCCGGCTGCGTCTGCGGCGCGGCCGGCTTGGGCGCCGGAGCCTGCGCGAGGGCGAGCGTGGGCGACGCCAGCACCAGCACGGCGGCGACGAGCTTGCGACGGAACGGAAGGAGCGTGTGGGTCATGGATTCCTTCAAGCTAAAGCGGAAACGAGTCCCCGCAACCGGAACGACATCGTCCGCTCGCGAGGGGTTAACTCCCGGCCAGCCCGCCTGTTCCCGAAGCGCTCAACCGGGCCGGTACACCCGGTAGTCCAGTTCGGGGAACAGGTTGTCGCGGCCCTCCACGTGGGACAGCCACGCTTCGTCGACGGTGCCCGCGCGCACCTGGTCGTGCAGGCGCAGGAAGCGCTGCAGGTGCTCCTTCGTCCGGCGCACGGCGTAGTCCACCATGGTGCCGGTCTTCATGATGAAGGCCCAGTCGGAGGACTGCGCCAGCAGCAACTCGCGCGCGGCCTGGTTCAGCGCCCGGCGCGGCAGGGACGAGGCGTCGGGGAAGTCCCGGGCCAGCTCCACCATCTGCTTCGCGCAGTGGTTCAAGTGCCGGTAGATCCAGTCGTTGCTGCCATCCAGCCACATGTTCGCGTACCCGCCCGCGCCCCACGAGGACAGGGGCGGCGTGGCCACCTGGTTCTCCGGGTGCGCGCGAAGGTCGTCCAGTGGACTGATGAGGTCGAACTTCCGGGGCTCGCGCGCGGCCTGGCGGATGAGCGCTTCGATGAAGTGGGGGCCTTCGAACCACCAGTGACCGAAGAGTTCCGCGTCGTACGGCGCGACGACCACGGGCTTGCGGCCGCCCATGCGCGAGGCGAGGTATTCGAACTGGCGCTCGCGGTTGAAGAGGAAGTTGCCGGCGTGCACGGCCGCGCGCTCGCGGGCGGCGACCGGATCATACGGCTGCTTGTCGTGCGTCTTGCCGGTGATGCGGAAGTACTTGAAGCCGGTGTTCTTGCGGTCACCGGTGGGCTGGATGAAGGGCCGGATGTAGTCCTGGTCCAGGTCCCAGCCGATGTCCCGGTAGAACTCGCGGTACACGGGGTCGCCCGGGTAGCCGTGCTCGGTGCTCCACACCTGCTGGCTGCTCTCCGGGTCACGCGCGAAGGCGGCGACGCCCGGCTCGGTGAAGATGGGGGCGTAGGGGCCGTGCAGCGGGCGGGGCGTGGCGTCGGTGAGCGCGTGCGTGTCGACGAAGAAGTAGCGGATCCGCTCGGCGGAGAGGACGCGCTCCAGGCCCGGGTAGTAGCCGCACTCGGCCAGCCAGATGCCCGCGGGGTCGCGGCCGAAGTTCTGGCGGTAGTGGTTCGCCGCCACGGTCACCTGGGCGCGCACGGCCTCGGGCGTCTGCTGCATCAGCGGCAGGAAGCCGTGGGTGGCGTTGCAGGTGAGGATCTCCAGGTGGCCTGCGTCCTGGAGCCTGCGGAATGCCCCGACCAGGTCGCGCCGGTAGTGGTTGTGGTACGCGAGTCGCAGCGATTCGAAGTGGTCGCGGTGGAAGACGGCCAGCGGATGGAAGGTGGCGTCGTGACGGGTGCGGTGCACCTCGCGGGCGCCCAGTTCACAGAGCAGGTCCAGGCGCCGGGCGTAGCGCTCGCGCAGCAGGTCGTCGTTGAGCATCGTGACGAGCGTGGGCGAGAGCGTCATCGTCACCCGGAAGGGGACGCGGTCCTCGACCAGCGCGTCGAACACGCGCAAGAGCGGCAGGTACGTCTCGGAGATGGCTTCGTAGAGCCAGTCCTCCTCGAGGAAGTCCTCGTACTCGGGGTGACGGACGAAGGGGAGATGTGCGTGGAGGACCAGCGCGAGGGAGCCCAGGCTCATAGGTCAGTCGAAGAGGCCGTGCGGGTTCACGAACGTCCACGGCGCGAGGAGCGCCGGGACTTGGAGTTGGAGGTCTTGGCGCCCGGGGACGACGGCTCCGGAGGGGCGGGCTTCGAGGGCGAGGAAGGCTGAGCGGGGGCGGCTTCCGTGCGAGGCGTGGCGGCCTTCGCGGGAGGAGTCGCTGGCGCAGGAGCAGCGGCCTTGGCGGGTGCGGCGGGAGGCACGGCGGTCTTCACAGGCGGTGCCGCCGAAGGAGCAGCGGTCTTCGCGGGCGCGGCGCTCGGAGCAGGTGGTGCCGCCGAAGGAGCAGCGGTCTTCGCGGGCGCGGCGCTCGGAGCCTCGGTCGAAGGCACTGCCTTCGATGCGACCGCAGCCACGTCCTTGGACGGAGCAACACTTGAAGGCGCGGGAGCCGGAGGGGCCTCCTTCGAGGCTTCGGCGGCTTCTCTCGCCTTGTCGAGGGCTCGCTGTTCGGACGCGGACAGGCCGCGAATCACGCTCAAGGCCCACGGCGCGCTGGGAGTCTCCGTTTCCGAGGCTCGTGGTGCCCCGGGAGTCACCGCCCCTGGAGCACGGGAATCCGGCGCAGAGGCGTCCGCGGGCCGCTTCGCGGAGACCGGCGTCGCGGGCGCGCGCGAGCCATTGCCCACCCCTCGGCCATTCACGGGACGTGGTGCAGCAGGACCCGAAGCGGCGGGCTGCCCCGCCGTTGCGCGCGAATCCTCCACAGACCGCGCATCCGAAGCCCCGGCCGCGCGAGGCACCGTCGGGTGCTGCGGGCCTGAAGCGCCCTCCGTGCCCAGGTAGCGCTGCTCCGAGGCGCCCGCCGCACGCGGCACCGTCAGGTACTTCTGATCCGAAGCCCCGGGCGCACGATCCACATCCAGATAACGCTGATCCGAAGCGCCCGCCGCACGCGGCACCGTCAGGTATTTCTGATCCGAAGCCCCGGACACCGGCGGCACCGTCAGGTAGCGCTGGTCCGAAGCACCCGGCGCACGCGGCACGTCGATGTACTTCTGCTCGGACGCGCCCTGCCCTCGCGCACCTTCCGAGTAGCGCTGCTCCGAAGCCCCGGCGGCGCGGGAAGAAACCTCCAGGTAGCGGTACTCCGCCACACCGCCCGGAAGCACGGTCTGTCCGTAACGCTGATCCGAAGCCCCCGGCGCACGCGGCACCTCCAGGTAGCGGTGGCCCTCGGAGCCCCCGGTCTGCCCGTACCGCTGATCCGAAGCCCCCGGCGCGCGATCCACGGACAGGTAGCGCTGATCCGAAGCACCCGGGGCACGCGGCGGAGCCAGGGGCCCAGTTTCACCTGCCGGAACCTCCGCTCGGCTCGCCTCATACCGCTGGTCCGAAGCCCCCGGCGCCCGGGCAACCCCCTCCAGATACGCAGCCTCTCCGTAGCGCTGATCCGAAGCGCCCGGGGCCCGCTCACGGTGCACCTCCGGCACGTCACGCACGCCCGCGCTGCCCGGCAGCGTCACGCGGCGCCACGTCACGTACTCGCGCTCCTGCGACTCCGGAGCGCGCGGGGCCACCACCGGCACGGCCTGCTCACGCGCGCGGTTCACGACGGGCGGGGGCGGCATGCGCAGGAACCGGATGGACGTGTCCGAGGACGGTCCCGCCGGAGGCAGCGTCGCCCGGTTCGACGAATGTCCGATGCGGCGCGAACGGCCATCCGTGCCGACGAAGTGCGCCTCCACCCGGTACGTGCGCCCGGGGGGCATGTCCCGCAGGTAGAAGCTGCGCGACTCCAGCGCGAAGTCCACCTCGCGCGCCACGCCCTCCCCGTCGAACACCTTCAGCACCGCGCGCGGCGACGGCAGCCCATCCAGCGCCCGCTGCCGGCTGGCATCACTGAAGTCCCAGAGGACAAAGAGCGTGTGCGGATCGCGCGCGAGCAGCACCATCGCGTCGTCCTGGTAGTCCAGGGGCAGCTCGGCCAGGTGCTCCTGACGCTCGGGCGTCGGGTCCACGGGGGGCAGGCGCGGCGCCTGCTCCTCCAACAGATGATGGCGGCGCGCCTCGGCCTGCCCCGCGACCTTCGTCACGAAGAACCCCTCCACCAGGGGCTCGGCGGCATGCGGGGGTTCGCTCGCGGACACAGGGTCCGCTCCGACGGCGTCCGGGGAAGCCCCCTCCGCTCGCGGCGCGCTCGACGGACGCGGCGTGGGCGCTTCGGGGAACGAGGGCAGCGTGTCCTCGTCGTCCGGGTCCCGGCGCGACTTGCCGCGCGCGGGGAACGTCACCACCCGAGCCGGTCGCGTCCGGGGCCCGCCACTGGGCTCGGTGATGGGTTCCGAGGAAAGTTCCCGTGCCTGTGCTGCTTCGGCGCCAGGAGCTTCCGGCGGCGGCAGGGGAACGGGCGCCGCGCCTGGCACCCGACGGGAATCCGGCGGTCCGGAATCCAGCGTGCGCTCTTCACCGCCCACGTCACCCGAACCCCGCTGGGACACGTTCAGCCCCGCCAGGCGCGCGAGCCGCCCCAGGGCGGGAACACGCTCGGCCAGCGCGGCGACGAACTCACGCCCTCGGGACGCGCCAGAGCGATCCCGGAGGTATTTCCGGGCCAGCTCGCGCAGGTAGCTCAAGGTGACGCCCTTCCGCTCATCCATGGACACCCCGCCTCGTTATGTCGCGGCATACAGGGGGTCAACGCATCCGTCACGGGATGTGTTTGTCTGCGGACCCCGTTCTTCTTCCGTCACGACCGATGACACCTTCCCCTTGTCCAAGTATCCTGCGACCGCTTGAGTGACCTGCCCAGACTTCTCCTGTGCAGCTTCGACGTCATCCCCGGCCCGTCTGGCTCCTCACGCCGACTGACCGAGTATCTGAAGGCGTTGCCTGACCGCTTCTCCGTGGTGCCTCATCTATGAGGCGCAGACCTTCCCCTCGCAGGAGCTGCGCTACACCCACCCCCAGACGGACGGGGACCGCCGCTTCCTGTCGAAGATCCGCCGGCAGGAACTCTTCTGCCTGATGAACGCGGACCTGGTCGTCACGGGCTCCCAGACGACGCGCGGGTACATCCAGGGGCTGGGCGCGGCGGAGGACCAGCTGCGCATGCTGCGCGCGCCCGTGGACCTGAAGCCGTACGACCCAGAGGTGCTCGGCGCCCCGGATGGCACGTCCCTGAGGATGATGTACCTGGGCAGCCACGTCGGCTGGCAGGGCCTGCCCACCCTCTTGAGGGCCACGGCGCTCGCCGCCCAGCAGGTGGACGTGCGCCTGACGGTCGTGGGCGCGCACCATCCGGACTGGAAGCCCCACCTGGACGACCTGGTCAAGGACCTGGGACTCAAGGAGAAGGTCGACTTCCAGCCGCCCGTCGTCCACGACGACCTCTTCAAGGTGCTGGCCCTGGCGGACGTGGGCGTGCTGCCGCTGGACGACTCGGAGCGCAACCGGGTCCAGGGCGGACCGCTGGCCAAGGTCTCCGAGTACCTGGCCGCCGGCCGGCCCGTCATCGCCGCGGACCTGCCCGTCACCCGTGAGCTCATCCCGCAGGACGCGGCCGTCTTCTTCCCGCCCGGGGATGCCCGGGCCCTCTCCGAGCGCATCGTGGAGCTGGCGCGCGACGTGCCCCGCCGCGTGGCGCTGGGTCGGGCCGGTCGCGAGTACGCGGAGAAGGTGCTGGACGCGGGCCTCATCCGGGGCCAGTTGCTGGACCTCTATGATTCGCTGCTGAAGAACCGTGGCCACCTGCCCGTGGGCGCCGCCAACGAGCCGCCCGACGTCACGATGACGGGCACGCCCACCAACCGGCTCGCGAGCCTGGGCATGCCAGAGGCGTCGAAGCCCGCGCCCACGCCCAAGCCCCCCGCGAAGCCCACGGCGCCGGCCGCCACGCCCGAGGCCGCGTCCCCGGAATCGGCGGCGTCCAAGGAAGGCGCCGAGGACCTGCCCCTGGTGATGGGCATGGCCCTGGACGACGGCATGGACACGCGGCTCGTGAAGACCGAGCCCGACATGCGGCCGGATGAAGTCCCCATGGTGCTGGGCCTGCCGCTGCGGGAGAGCGCGCCCGCCCCCGCTCCGGAGACCTCGCGGAGCGAAGCCCCTCCGTCGGTCGACAGTGGGAGCGACACCGCCCGGACCACCCTCCCCACCGCACCGGAGAAGGAGGACCCGGAGCCCCTGGGGGGAGGTCGAAGTGAGCCGAGCCTTCCGACGGAGCTGCTGACGAGCTTCTCCGCCCGGGCGCTCTCCGCCCGCGACTCCGCTCCGGACACCGCCTCCTCCAAGGACAAGGACGCGGACGGCGCGGACACGGCGCCGCGAGCGCAGGACTCCGACGCGGCCACCTCCGGCCCCACGCCCATCGTGCGCCGCTCGTCGCTCGAGGACGAAGGCGAAGCGCCGGCCCCCACGCCCATCGTGCGTCGGCCCGCACCGGCGGAGGACGAAGCACCCGCGGCCACGGCCATCGTGCGCCGCTCGGCCGCCGAGGACGAGGAGAAGGCGCCCACGCCCATCGTCCGCCGGCCCACCTCCGCCAGCGAGGACGAGGAGAAGGCCCCCACGCCCATCGTCCGTCGCTCCGGCGTCTCACGGGAGGAGGAGTCTCCCGCCCCGACGCCCATCGTGCGCCGGTCCTCGGTCCTAGTGGAGGACTTCCCGGAGGCCCCGGCCCCCACGCCCATCGTGCCCATGCGCACCGTGCTGAACTCGGGGCGCAGCACGAATGCCGGGCGCTCCGACGCGAAGCCCCCGCTGAGCC
>SECN01000413.1 GCA_004173515.1 Myxococcaceae bacterium
GCGTACGTGATGTTCACGTCAGGCAGCACGGGGCGTCCCAAGGGCGTCAGCGTGCCCCAGCGCGGCATCGTGCGACTGGTGCGCGGCAACGACTTCATCCACTTCGGACCAGAGGAGGTCTTCCTCCAACTGGCGCCGGTCGCGTTCGACGCGTCCACACTGGAAGTCTGGGGGGCGCTGCTCAACGGCGCGAAGCTCGTGCTGGCTCCCGCGAAGGCCCTGTCCCTGGAAGAGACGGGCGCGCTGCTCACCACCGAAGGCATCACCACGCTGTGGCTGACCGCGGCGCTCTTCGAGCAGATGGTCGTCCATCAGGGCGAAGCGCTGGCGAGTGTGCGGCAGGTGCTGGCGGGCGGCGACGTGCTGCCCGTGGAGCGCGTGCGTGAGCACCTGGCGCGGATGCCTTCGGGCTCCGTGCTCGTCAACGGCTACGGCCCCACGGAGAACACCACCTTCTCCGCCACGTATGCCCTGGGGGCTGGTGACAGCGTGGGCCTTTCCGTGCCCATCGGTCGGCCGCTGGCGCAGTCCACCGCCTGGGTGCTGGATGCGTCCCTCCAACCCGTGCCGGTGGGCGTGCCGGGTGCGCTCTACGTCGGAGGCGACGGCCTCGCGTGGGGCTACCTGAACCGTCCGGACCTGACCGCTGAACGCTTCATCCCCCACCCCTTCGCCACGCAGCCAGGAGCCCGTCTCTACAGCACGGGTGACCGCGTGCGCTGGCAGTCGGACGGGACGCTGGAGTTCCTGGGCCGCACCGACTTCCAGGTGAAGCTCCGCGGCTTCCGCATCGAGCCGGGCGAAGTCGAGGCCGTGCTGCGCCAGTCGTCGCAGGTGCGCGAGGCGGTGGTCCTGGCGCGTGAGGATGTACCCGGCGACAAGCGGCTCGTGGCCTACGTCGTGTCCACGGAAGAGGGTTTCGATCCCGGAACCCTCAAGGCGCACATCCAGAAGCAGTTGCCCGAGTACATGGTCCCCACGGCCTGGGTGGAGCTGTCCTCCCTGCCGCTGTCGGCCAACGGCAAGGTGGACCGCAAGGCCCTGCCCGTCCCGGAGGCGCCGCGCGTCTCCGCTGCGGAGGTGGTCGCGCCGCGCAACGCGATGGAGACGGCGCTGGCCGCCATCTGGGCGGAAGTGCTGCATCTGGAGTCCGTGGGCATCCACGACGACTTCTTCGAACTGGGCGGCCACTCGCTGCTGGCCACGCAGGTCGTGTCGCGCATCCGCTCCACCCTGGGCGTGGAGCTGCCGCTGGGAGACCTCTTCAGCGCTCCCACCGTGGCCACCCTGGCCGAAAAGCTGGCCACCGCCCGTCGGACGCAGTCACCGCCGCTGGTCCGTGCGGATCGGACGTCCGCGCCGCCACTGTCGTTCGCGCAGCAGCGGTTGTGGTTCATCGACCAGCTGGCACCGGGCACCAGCCTCTACAACATGCCGCTGCCGCTGCGGCTGACCGGCGTCCTGGATGAAGGAGCGTTGCGCCAGAGCCTGGACGCGCTGATGGCGCGGCATGAATCGCTGCGCACCACGTTCCGGGTGGAAGCGGGCCAGCCCGTGCAGCACATTCACGCGGAAGCCACCGTGCCCTTCGAGTCCGTGGACCTCACGGGCATCACGGAAACCACGGAGCGGGAGGCTGACGCAAAGCGACGTGGCCTCGCGGAATCCCGCCGTCCGTTCAACCTGGAGCAGGGCCCGGTGATTCGCGCCCTGCTGATGAAGCTGGGCGCGGAGGAGCACGTGCTGGTGGTGCATGTGCACCACATCGTGTCCGACGGCTGGTCGCTGGGTGTGCTCGTGCGCGAGATGACCGCGCTCTACGAGGCCTTCCGTCAGGGTCGGACGCCGGCCCTGCCGGAGCTGCCCGTGCAGTACGCGGACTACGCGGTGTGGCAGCGCAACTGGCTCCAGGGGAAGGTGCTGGAGGCACAGCTCGATTGGTGGAAGCAGCAGCTCGCGGGTGCGTCGCACGTGCTGGATCTGCCCATCGACAAACCCCGTCCGGCCCTTGTCTCCCAACGGGGCGCCACGGTGCCCGTGCGCCTGTCGCGCGCGCTGTCCGAACAGGTGGAGACCCTGGCGCAGAGGGAAGGCGCCACGCCCTTCATGGTGCTTCTGGCGGCGTTCCAGACGGTGCTGCACCGCTACTCCGGTCAGGACGACGTGCTGGTGGGCTCACCCATCGCGAACCGCGGCCATGCGGAGACGGAGGGCCTCATCGGCTTCTTCGTCAACACGCTGGTGCTGCGCGGAAGCTTCGGTGCGCGGCCTTCCTTCCGGCAGCTCATCGCGCAGGTGCGCACCACGACGCTGGGCGCGTATGAGCATCAGGACCTCCCGTTCGAGCGGCTGGTGGAGTCACTGCAAGCCACGCGTGACCTGTCCCGCACGCCGCTGTTCCAGGTGCTGTTCGCGCTCCAGAACGCGCCCGTCCCGGAGCTGGCGCTGCCCGGCCTGTCCGTGACGGGGGCTCACTTCGGCGCCCGGGAGCTGTCGCAGTTCGAGCTGGTCCTGGACCTGAATCGGGACGCGGAGGGCTTCGTGGGCCGGCTCCAATACGTGACGGACCTGTTCGAGCCCGCCACCATCGAGCGGCTCGCCACGCACCTGCGCATACTCCTGGAGACCGTGCTCGCGCGGCCCGATCTGCCGCTGGCCGACGTGCCGCTCAGCTCGGCGGAAGAGCATGCCCGGCTCCTGAGCATCGGGCGCGGCGACGTCGTGGACTTCGATCTGGAGTCCACGTTGCACGGTCGCATCGAAGCGCAGGTGGCTCGCACGCCGGACGCGGACGCCCTGGAGTTCGAGGGGACGACGCTGTCCTTCCGTCAGTTCGACGCCCGCGCCAACCAGCTCGCCCGGCACCTGCGCTCCTTGGGCGTGGGTCCGGAAGTCACGGTGGCCCTGTCCCTGGAGCGCTCCGCGGACGCACTCATCGCGTTCCTCGCGGTGCTCAAGGCGGGAGGCGCGTTCGTGCCGCTGGACCCGGCGGCTCCTGTCGCGCGCAAGGACTTCCTCCTGCGTGACTGCGGCGCATCCGTGCTGCTGACCACCCGGGCCCTGGCCGAAGCGTGGCAGCCCGATGTCGACCACGTCGTGAAGCTGGATGTGGAGCAGACCTGGTTGGCGGCGCTCTCCGAGGAGCCCCTGCCTCCCTCCGCAGGCCCGGACAACCTCGCGTACGTCATCTACACGTCGGGTTCCACGGGCACGCCCAAGGGCGTGATGGTGCAGCACCGCACCGTGGTCCACCTGCACCACACGCTGACCCGCAACCTCTACACGCAGCGGCGTCCGTTGCGCGTCAGCCTGAACTCGGCGCTGTACTTCGACGCGGTCATCGAGGCGTTCATCAAGCTGCTCGACGGCCACTGCCTCTGCATCATCCCCGAGGACACGCGGCGCGATCCGGAGCGGATGCTCACGTGGATGGAAGCACGGCGCATCGACGTGCAGACCAGCACCCCGTCGCAGCTCAAGCTCCTGCTGGATGCGGGACTGCTGGAGCGCGCCTGGGTGCCATCGCGGTTCCTGTTGGGCGGCGAGTCCATTGACGAAGCCCTCTGGCGCTTCCTGGCGGGGACGACCCGCACGCGCGCCATCAACGGCTACGGCCCCACCGAGGCCACCGTCTGCGTCACGACGTTCGACATCCAGGGCACCGCCCTGCCCCGTGCCGTCATCGGGCGGCCGTTGGACAACCTGCGCGCCTACGTCCTGGATGAACACCAGCATCTGGTGCCCTTCGGTCTGCCGGGCGAGCTGTGCTTCTCCGGCGCGGGCATCACGCGCGGCTACCTGGGCCGTCCGGAGCTGACGGCGGAGCGGTTCGTGCCGGATCCGTTCAGCGCCGAGCCCGGCGCGCGCCTGTACCGCACGGGAGACAAGGCCCGCTGGCGGGAGGACGGGACGCTGGACTTCATGGGCCGCCTGGACTTCCAGGTGAAGCTGCGCGGCTACCGCATCGAGCTGGGCGAAATCGAAGCCACGCTGCGCTCGCACCCCGGCATCCGGGACGCGGTCGCGCTCGTCCGTGAGGACGTGCCCGGCGATGCACGCCTCGTCGGCTACGTCGCACCCGAGGTGGACACCGCACCCTTGCGAGAACACCTGCGCAAGCACCTGCCGGAGTACATGGTTCCGGCCGCGTTCATGGCCCTGCCCGCCCTTCCGCTGACGCCCAACGGCAAGGTGGACCGCAAGGCGCTGCCCGTACCGGAAGCTTCGCAGCTCGGCGCGAGCACCTACGTGGCGCCGGAGACTCCGACGGAAGTCGCGCTGGCGGCGCTGTGGAGTGAAGTGCTGCGCATCCCCACCGTGGGACGGCATGACAACTTCTTCGAACTGGGCGGCCACTCGCTGCTGGCCACGCAGTTGGTCTCCCGCGTGCGTGCCCACTTCAAGGTGGAACTGCCCCTGCGTGCGTTCTTCGAACGGCCCACGGTGGCTGCGTTGGCCGCGTTGATTGACTCGTTCCAGGGTCCGGATGGCACGGGCGCATCCCTGCCTCCGCTGGTGCGGGCGGAGCGACCGGAGGTGCTGCCGCTGTCGTTCGCCCAGCAGCGGCTGTGGTTCATCGAGCAGCTCGGCACATCGGGGACCGCGTACAGCATCCCGGTGTCGTTGAAGCTTGAAGGCACGCTGGACACGACAGCGCTCCAGCACGCGTTCGATGAACTGGTGCGCCGCCACGAAGTGCTGCGCACCACCTTCCGCCCGCACGAAGGGACACCGTCCCAGGTCATCCACCCGCCCTTCCCGATGCCCGTGCGCTTCGTGGACCTCACGTCCATCGAAGCTCCGGGCGCGCGTCAGACGGAAGCCCTGCGGATCGCCGCCGACGAAGCCCGCATCCCGTTCAGTCTTGAAGAGGGGCCGCTGGTCCGGGTGCTCCTGTTGAAGCTGGGCCCCACGGAGCACGGGCTGGCGCTGACGCAGCACCACATCATCTCCGACGGTTGGTCCACGGGCGTCCTGGTGCGCGAGATGGGCGCGTTCTACGCGGCCTTCTCCAAGGGCCTGCCCTCTCCATTGCCGGAGCTGGCGGTGCAGTACGCCGACCACTCGCTCTGGCAGCGTGGCTGGTTGCAGGGCGACGTGCTGGAGAAGCAGCTTGGCTACTGGCGTGATCAGCTCGATGACGCCGCGCCGTACCTGGACCTGCCCACGGACCATCCGCGCCCGGCACGGCAGTCCTTCCAAGGCGCGGACCAGCTCGTTTCCCTGCCTCTCGCGCTGAGCGAAGCGGTGGAGGCGATGGCGAAGCAGGCGTCCGCGACGCCGTACATGCTGCTGCTGGCGGCCTTCAAGCTGCTGCTGCACCGGTACTCGGGCCAGGAGGACGTGCTCATCGGCTCGCCCATCGCGGGCCGCCGTCACGCCGAAGCCGAGGACCTCATCGGCTACTTCGCCAACACCATCGTCATCCGCACGCAGGTGAAGGAAACGCTGAGCTTCCGCGAGCTGCTCGCGCAGGTGCGCACCACCACGCTGGGCGCCTACGAGCACCAGGATCTGCCGTTCGAGAAGCTGGTGGAGGTCCTGAAGCCCGAGCGAGACCTGAGCCGCACGCCGTTCTTCCAGGTGACGTTCACCTTGCAGAACGCGCCAATGCCGGAGCTGGTCCTGCCGGAGTTGACGCTCCGGCCTATGGGCAGCGAGTTGCGGTTCAGCCTCTTCGACCTCCAGGTCCTGCTGCGCCGTGGCCCCACTGGCTTCGGAGGGACGCTGCTCTACAACACCGCGCTGTTCTCGCCGGAGACGATGGCCGGCTTGGCCAAACGCTTCCAGGTCCTGTTGGACATCGTCCTGGCTTCGCCCGATGTCCCCGTGGCCCGGCTCCCGCTGCTCACGGCCCAGGAGCGTCGACAGGTCCTCGTCGAGTGGAACCGCACGTCCCGCGACTACCCGCGTGATGCCTCCGTGGCCGCCCTCTTCTCCGCGCAGGCGGCGCGCACGCCGGATGCCACCGCGCTGAAGTCCGGGGAGAAGACGCTCAGCTACATGGCCCTGGATCGGGCCTCCAATCAGTTGGCGCATCACCTGCGCAAGCTGGGCGTCAGGCCCGGCGACCGGGTGGGCCTGTGCCTGGAGCGTTCGTTCGAGCTCATCGTCGGCATGCTCGGCATCCTCAAGGCC
>SECN01000414.1 GCA_004173515.1 Myxococcaceae bacterium
GGTGTCGGGGGTGAGGGGCCGCACGCCCAAGAGCGTGGTGCCGGTCTGGAGGGCCAGCAGGAAGCCCTGGGCGCGCAGGCCCTGCTCCAGCGTGTCCAGCACCACGGCGAGCGCGGCGTAGAGCGTGTCGTCGTCCTGGTCGGTGGCGGGCAGCACCACCTCCGCGTGCACGGCGAACACGGGGCGGGTCTGTCCCTCGACCTGCCCGGGCTCCTCGGCGGCTTCGCGCAGCGCGGTGAGGAAGGCATTCACGCTGGGGTAGCGGCGGGTGGCGTCCTTGTCCAGGCAGCGCAGCACCACCGCGTCCATGCCGGGGGACACCGGCGCGCGCACGCTGGGGCGCGGCGGCGGGGCCTCCAGGTGCATCCGCTCCAATTCCAGCCGGTCGTCGGACTGGAACGGGTAGCGGCCGGTGAGCAGCTGATGCAACAGCACGCCCAGCGCGTACACGTCCGTGGGCGGACCGATGCGGCCGCCCCGGAACTGCTCGGGCGCCATCGCGTGCGCGGTGCCCAGGCGTTGGCCGGCGGTGGTGAGCCCCTCCTGTCCGGGCTCCTGCTGGATGAGCTTCGCGATGCCGAAGTCGAGCAGCTTCAGCCGGGGCTTCTCCCCCTCCTCCACGACCAGGATGTTGCTGGACTTCAGGTCGCGGTGGACGACGCCGGAGCGGTGCGCCGCCTCCAGCGCGCCGCAGATGGGCTCCAGGTACGCCAGCGCGCGCGACGCGGACAGCCGCCCGCGCTCCTGCACCACCTGGCTCAGCGTGCGCCCCGACAGCAGCTCCATCACGTAGTAGGGGCTGCCGTCCGGCATCAGGCCGAAGTCGTAGACGTCCACGATGTTGGGGTGGTGGATCTGATTCACCACGCGGGCCTCGCGCACGAAGCGCTGGAGCATCTCCCCCTGGTCCGCCAGGTGCGCGTGCAGCACCTTCACCGCGGCCAGCCGCCCCAGGATGCGGTGCTCCGCCTCGTAGACGCTGCCGTGGCCTCCGGCGGCGATCATCGACTTGAGCACGTACTCGCCCGCGAGCGTGCCCGGCCCCCGCTCGGAACGGAGCGGTGCGTCATGCCCCTTGTCCGTGGCGCTCACGGTCGCGCGCGCCTGGATGCGGAAGGTGCTGTCGGAGTCCGCCGCCATGAATGCCCCGCACCCTAACATCCGCCGGATGGGTCGCGAGCACCCGTCGCTGGCTGCCTCCCTGCCTGCCCCTTTGCCCGTTCACCAGGAGTCAGGCTTCCTGCCCCGGGGGTGGAAGGGACGTTCATTGGAAGCCGTTGGGGTATGGTTGCGAACCGGGCCAAGGCTTCTGGCCATCACGGAGCGCGGCTTCATGCACGACAGGCGGCGAGCAGAGTGCCGGCCCGAGCGCAGGGGAACGCCAGGGGGCTGGCACACATGATGACGTTGTTGGACGAGCTCACGACCTGTGCGGGCCAGTCGGTGACGGCGCCCTCCTCGACCGGGGCGTGCCTCATCCTGATCAGCACGACGACGCCCGCCGCCATCGGCAAGGCGTACCGGTTGGAGCCGGGCGAGCACGTCATCGGCCGGGGTTCGGAAGCCGAGGTCCGCATCGACGACCACGGGGTGTCGCGCAAGCACGCGCGCATCCTCCGCGCCGCCGACGGCACGTGCCACGTCACCGACCTTGAATCCACGAACGGCACGTTCCTCAACGGCCTGCCGGTGTCCACGGCGGAGTTGCAGGAGGGCGACCGGCTCCAGGTGGGCACCGTCACGGTGTTCCGCTTCTCCCGGCGCGAGGTGCTGGAGCAGCGCGAGGAGCAGCTGCGGCAGGCCTTGTCCGCGGCGCGCGTGGGCATCTGGGACTGGAGCGCGAAGAGCGGTCAGGTGACGTGGAGCGAGCACGTGGACCGGCTGTTGGGGCTGGCGGTGGGCAAGCTGTCCGGCCGCGCCATGGACCTGGAGGAGGTCGTGCACCCGGCGGACCTGCCCCGGCTGCGCGCGGGGCTGGCGACGGCGCTCCAGCAGAAGTCGCAGGTGGACGTGGAGTACCGCATCGAGCCCTCCGGCAGCGGCTACCGCTGGATTTCGTGCAAGGGCGACGTGCTGCTGGACGCGGCGGGGCAGCCCGCGCGGGTGACGGGCACGGTGATGGACATCACCGCGCGCAAGCAGGCGGAGCAGGAGCTGCACCGGCAGGCGCTCATCTTCGAGAGCATCTCCGACGGCGTCGTCATCACGGACCTGGCGGGCGGGGTCATCGACTGGAACACCAGCGCGGAGCGGATGTTTGGCAGGAGCCGCAAGGAGGCCATGGGCCAGACGCTCTTCAGCGTGCTGCACCCGGGCGAGCCGGACCGGCTGACGGGCGCCATCCTCACCGCGCTGGAGGTGCACGGGCGCTGGTCCGGGGAGCTGGAGTTCCGGCGCGACGACGGCATGGCGTGCGTCTGCGAGTCGGTGGTGGTGCCGCTGCGCGACGCCGAAGGGCGCATCATCGCGAACATCATGGTCCACCGGGACATGAGCGAGCGCCGGCAGCTCCAGGCGCGGCTGGTGGTGGCGGACCGGCTGGCCAGCGTGGGCACGCTGGGCGCGGGCGTGGCGCACGAAATCAACAACCCGCTGGCGTACATGCTGGTGAACCTGCACCTCATCCGCGAGGGGCTGGACAAGATGGAGGCGGAGGGCGCGCCGTCGGAGCCGGTGGCGGCCATCCAGCAGTTGGTGCGCGAGACGACGGAGGGTGCGGAGCGCATCGCCACCATCGTGCGGGACCTGAAGGTGTTCGCGCGCGGCGAGCAGGAGTCGCGGCCGATGCCGGTGGACGTGCGCCGCTCGGTGGAGCTGGCGTGCAAGATGGCGGACAACGTCATCCGCCACCGCGCGCGGCTCATTACGGAATTTGAACCGGTGCCGGCGGTGGAGGCGAGCGAGGCGCGGCTGTGTCAGGTGTTCCTGAACCTGCTGCTCAACGCGGCGCAGGCGATTCCAGAGGACCCTTCCTCCGTCACGGAGCATGAGATTCGCGCCATCATCCGCCAGGGCGAGCCCGGCAAGGTGGTGGTGGAGGTGCGCGACACCGGCGTGGGCATGACGCCGGAGGTGCTGGGGCGCATCTTCGACCCGTTCTTCACCACGAAGGCGGTGGGCGTGGGCACGGGGCTGGGGCTGTCCATCTGCCACGGCATCATCGAGTCCATGGGCGGCTCCATCCAGGCGGAGAGCGTGCCGGGGCAGGGCAGCACCTTCCGCGTGGTGTTGCGCTCGGCGCAGCACGAGCCGGACCTCTATCCGAGGCTGTCTGCGACGGCGCAGGCGGGGGCGCGCGCTCGCATCCTGGTGGTGGATGACGAGCCCAACGTGACGGTGGCGCTGCAGCGCTCGCTGGCGACGGAGCACGAGGTGGCCACGGCGAACAGCGCTCAGGCGGCGCTGCGGCTGGTGAACGAGGGCGGCCGCTTCGACCTCATCCTCTGCGACGTGATGATGCCGGGGATGACGGGCATGGACCTGTACTTCGAGCTGGGCCGCTCCGCGCCGGAGCAGGCCGGGCGCATGGTGTTCATGACGGGCGGGGCCTTCACGCCGCGCACGGTGTCCTTCCTGCGCGACGTGCCGAACCTCAAGCTGAGCAAGCCCCTGGACCTGACGCAGCTGCGGGAGCTGGTGGGACGCTCGGCGGAGGCCGGGCGATGAGTCCTCCCTCCGGTCACCCCGCGTCCCCTCCCGAGGCCGCGGCGGGGCCGGGGGAGCCGTTGCCCGTGGGGCAGGGCCTGGACCTCGTGGGCGCTCCGGCGTCCCAGGGCCGGGAGTGGACGGTGCGCGCGCTGGGGATGGGGCTGCTCATCGGCGCGCTGCTGGCCGTCACCAACCTCTACATGGGGATGAAGACGGGCTGGTGGGACAGCGGCTCCATCACCGCGACGGTGCTGGGGTTCAGCGGGCTTGCCGCCTACGGGCGCAGGCGGGGCGTGCCGTACACGCCGCTGGAGAACAACCTCACGCAGACGGCCGCGTCGGCGGTGGGCGCGATGCCCGCGGCGGCGGGCCTCTTGGGCGCGCTGCCGGCGCTGGCGCTGCTGGGCGTGGCGGTGCCGGGCTGGGGCATCGCGGCCTGGGGCGTGGTGCTGGGCACGGTGGGCGTGCTGGTGGCGGGACTGCTGCGCCGGCGCCTGTTGGTGCAGGAGGCGCTGCCGTTCCCCACGGGCATCGCCACCGCGGAGCTCATCTCCACGCTGCACGCGGCCACGCCGACGGAGGCGCCTGGGACCACCGTGGGGCGCGGCCGGACGCTGGTGGGCGCGGGCGTGGTGGCCATGGTGGTGACGTGGCTGCGCGATTCGCGCGGGTCGCTGCCGGGGATGGTGGGCCTGCCGGGCCGCGTGGGCGGCGCTTCGCTGGAGTCGCTGAACTGGGGCGTGGGCGTGAGCCCCATGCTGCTGGCGGTGGGGATGATGACGGGCCTGCAACTGGCGCTGAGCATGTTGCTGGGCGCGGTCGTGGCCTGGGGCGTGCTGGCGCCGGCGCTCTTGAGCGCGGGCGTCGTCGTGGGCGCGGAGTATGGGGCGCTGTCCGCGTGGCTGGCGTGGCCCGGGGTGGGGTTGATGGTGGGCGCGGCGGTGGTGTCGCTCGGCGCGCAGGCGCGCGACTTCCTGAGCGCGGCGAGGGACCTGCGCTCGGTGGGCGCGAACAAGAGCGGTCTGCCCCGGTGGACGCTGGGCGTGGCGCTGGTGGCGTGCGTGCTGGCGGTGGTGCTGGGCCGGGTGTTGTTCGGGCTGGGCGTGCCGTCGATGTTGCTGGCGCTCGCGCTGCTGGTGCCGCTGTGCGCGGTGTGTGCTCGCGGCGCGGGGCAGACGGACGTGTCGCCGGTGAGCCAGATGGGCAACCTGACGCAGGTCGCCTTCGGCTTCGTGCGGCCCGGGGAGCTGGCGCCCAACGTGGCGGCGGGCTCGGTGGTGGCGGGCGCGGCGGCGCAGACGGGCGTGAGCCTGTGGTCGCTCAAGGCGGGGCACCTGTTGGGGGCCTCGTCGTCGAAGCAGCTCGCCGCGCAGTTGGTGGGCGTGGCGGTGGGCGCGGTGGTGGCGGTGCCGGCCTACCTGTTGCTGGTGGACGCGTACGGGTTGGGAACGGCCGCGCTGCCGGTGCCCGCGGCGGCGCAGTTCCGCGCGGTGGCGGAGGTGTCCGTGCGGGGGCTGGCCGGACTGCCGCCGCATGCGGGCATGGGCGCGCTGGTGGGGTGCGCGGTGGGCGCGGTGTTGACGCTGGCCGCGAGAGGCAGGGCGGCGAAGTGGCTGCCGTCACCGGTGGCGATGGGCATTGGCTTCATCACGCCCGCCTTCTTCGCGGTGACGCTGTGCCTGGGCGCGGGGATGGCGGCGCTCGCGCGGCGGTGGTCTCCGAAGCTCACGGATGCGCAGGTGCCCGCGCTGGGCTCCGGGGCGCTGGTGGGTGAGTCGTTGATGGGGTTGATCATCGCCGCCACGACGGCGCTTCAGCGGTCGGTGTAGCGGCGCGCCTGGGTGCGCGTCGCCGATGGGGCTGAGCATCGCCGCCATGACGGCGCTTCAGCGGTCGGTGTAGCGCCGCGCCCTGCCGCTCAGGCGGCGGGCGTCAGGTCCCGCACGCGCTCCAGCGAACGGCGGATGCGGTCTTCCATCAGGTTCGGCAGCTGCGCGGCTCGCGCCAGCGCCTCCCCGAGCGCGAGCATCGCCTCCGCGAAGTCACCTCGCCGCCAGGCCGCGAGCCCCATCATCTCCAGCACCTCCAGGGGCTCCTGCTCCACGGACACCTGCGCCGAGCGCTCGCGCAGCGCGTGCCACTCCCCCGCCGTCGCGTCGCGGGCGGCCAGCTCCACCATGGAGAAGAGCACCTCCTCCGACGGGCTCAGGTTCACGCCATGCCGGCTGTTCGCCATCGTCTGGCGCACTTGCGCGAGCAGCTCCCGGGCCCGGTCGTGCCGGCCCGTCCAGGCCATGGCGCGCGCCTGGAGCAAGAGGGCCCACGGGCGGTGCGCCACCTCCGGATGCCGGCGCTCCAGCACGATGGCGCGGGCGATGTGCGGCGCCGCGGCCTCCACGTCGCCGGCCTGGTAGTACAGCTCGCCCATGTTGTGCTCGGCGAAGTACTCCCAGCCCACCACGCC
>SECN01000415.1 GCA_004173515.1 Myxococcaceae bacterium
TCGGTGGGCTGCGTGGGGTCCGTGGGAGGGAGCGGCGCCCACCACCCCGGCGCCGCTCCCTCCCACGGACCCCACGCAGCCCACCGAGCCGCCTGTCAACGTCGACTCGGATCCGATGAAGCACATCGAGTACCTGGCGTCCGACGAGCTGAAGGGCCGCAACAGCCCCTCGGAGGGCCTGGACCTGGCGTCCGCCTACGTGCAGGAGCACGTGAAGAAGTACGGCCTCGTGGGCCCCAACTCCAACAACCCGGAGAACCCCTTCCAGCAGAAGTTCAACGTCTTCTCCTTCGCGGGAGCGCAGGCCGAGGAGCACGGCGCGGCGCACGGTGCCCACAAGGAGTTCGGGCACAAGACCTTCGAGGAAGGCTTCTACCTGGACGACAAGATGCCCAAGGACACGCTGGCGCTGCTCAACCGCCAGTACGAGTCCACGATGAAGGCGTCGGGCCAGCCGCTGGTGCCGGCGCGCTCCGGTACGCAGCGCAGCGTGGAGGAGCTGCGGCAGGTGGCCACGGCGACGGGCCAGGCCGTGAACACGATGGCGATGCTGCCCGGCACCGGCCCGCACAAGGACGAGGTCATCGTGGTGATGGCCCACCTGGACCACGTGGGCGTGGACCGCAAGGGCCAGGCCTACAACGGCGCGGACGACAACGCGTCCGGCAGCGCGGTGCTGATGGCGGCGGTGCCGGAGCTGGCGGAGGCGCAGAAGCGCGGCGAGCTGGATCGCTCCATCCTCTTCATCTGGACGGGCGCGGAGGAGAAGGGGCTCGTGGGTTCGCAGTACTTCGTGGACCACCCCATCCCCGGCCTGGAGCTGAAGAACATCGCCGGCGTCATCAACACGGACATGGTGGGCCGCTGGGATGATCAGCGCCTGTCCGTCGTGGACACCAACACCAAGGGCCAGCCCAACTACTTCCGGGACGTGGTGGATCAGGCCAACCAGCAGCTGGCGGATCCGTTCGACCGCATCAACCGCGACATCAACGTGTACCGCGACCGCCAGGACGGCGCGTCCTTCGGGCGCAAGGGCGAGGACGTGCTCTTCCTCTTCGAGGGCCTGTCCAATCCCAACGGCGGCGGCGACCTCATCCCCGAGTACCACCGGCAGGATGACGACATCGACAAGATCATCGAGGACAACGGCGGCGAGAAGCCCCGCCGCGTGAAGGACCTGATGCTCAACGTCATCCACATCGCGGCCAACCGCACGACCGAGCCGGCCGAGCCGAAGAAGCCGTGATTAGACTGGGGAGATGAGCGCTCCCCTCCCGCAAATCGAGGTCGCGCTCGGAAGCCTGACGGACGGCTCCGAGCGCGTGCTGGTCAACGCCTCCAACACGAACGTGCAGCTGGGCTCCGGGGTCTCCCGGGCCATCCGGCTCGCGTGTGGCCCGGACTACCAGGAGCACATCACCGAGGCCCTCCAGGCCCGCTTCCGCGGTCCCATGGATCCGGGCCAGGTGCTGGTGACGGACGCGGGCGAACACCCGAGGGCGAAGTGGGTCGCGCACGTGGCGGTGATGGACTACCGCCATGGGCTGTCCGCGAGCTCCGCGCCGAACCTCGCGCGCATCCAGGTCTGCTGCGTCCACCTGTGGAACGCACTGGAGGCCCTGCCGGACGACGGCACGCCGCTCTCCGTGGCCATGGTGGCGCTGGGCGCGGCCACCGGCGGGCTGGGCGTGAACGACCCGGTGCGGATCGCGTGCACGACCCTGAAGACCCACCTGTCCGCCCGGGAGGACTCACGCATCGGGCGGGTGGTGTTCTACGGCTTCGAGCTGCCCCAGTACCTCAACATCCTGGAGGTCGTGACGCGGCACTTCCCCCTGCCGGAAGAGACCCTCCCGGCGGAGGTGCGCGAGTACCTGGCGCGCAAGCGGGCGGCCGAGCCCGACTCCGGGCCCGGCGGTGCGCCGTGAAGCGAAGCTAGGCCGCCAGCTCTTCGCCGGAGGTCGGCGCGGCGGCCGCGGAGGCCTTGGCCTTCGCGGTCGAAGCGGCGAGCGCTTCCACCTCGTGCTCGCTCAGCACGAGCTTCGCTTCGGAGCCGAGCCAGACAAACGGGATGCCCGGCTGACGGTACAGGTGCGCGGGGATGTCGCGGGCCAGCTGCGCGTGCAGCTCCGGCAGCTTCGACCAGTGCAGGCCGTGCCGCGAGTGGTGCGCGGTGTGGTAGCCCAGGTTGCCCGTCATCAGGTTGTAGCCCCGGTGAAGGATGTTGTACGAGGCCTCGGCGTGCACCGCCGTGTTCAGGTCCACGTGGTGGAAGAACGTCGCCCACACCGTGACGAAGAGCGACGCCGCCATCGGCAGCAGGAAGACGAACAGCGCGTTGTAGGGGTTCACCCAGAAGAGGCCCGCGAGCAGCACCACCTGGAGCGCGGCCATGGCCACGAACAGGCGCAGCGCCTTCGGGTGGTGCTTGCGGCCCACCTGGAACGAGCGCGGGTACGCGGTGAGCATCGTCTTCAGCGAGTACTCCAGCTCCCCCATCGTCGTGCCGTCATCGCGCTTCCAGCGGGACTCGTCCTTCGTCTGGTCCAGGTAGTTGCGGTGGTGGCCCACCACGTGGTGGAGGAACCACGCCTGCGACGTCACGCCCGTCTGGAACGCGAAGATGATCTCCAACAGCCGGTTGGGGATCGCGTGACGGAACATCGTCAGGTGCTGGTGGTGGTGGTTCCACGAGCAGATCCACCCCTTGGGGATGATGCCCAGGCCGAACCACAACACGGGGAACCACCAGCTCTTCGCCGTGAGGAACACCGTCACATCGAGCGCGAACACGCACGCGAACATCAGGACCGGGATGCGATCTTCAGGGTGCCGGAACAGGGTCATGCGCCTTCCGCGACAAGAGGGACCAGGAACGAATTGCCGATTTTCCGACTGTAGGACGTGAAGCCCCATCCGGAACAGGCCCCTGCGTCATCCTCTTCCGGGAGAAGCGCGCCCGCCGGGCAAGCCGGCGCGGTTCTCCCCAACCCCCCGGAATCCGTGAAGTTCTGCACGGAACACTGGCGAAACTCCCAAAGTAGGGTAGTCACGCCGCGTCACGGGAGGGCAACACCCTCGCGCAACCACCTCCCGCGGCGGACCGCGCCTGTCGCTCCAGGCGCCGAGGGAATCCCATGCTCGAAAAGCTGATGCCGAAGTCGGATGAGTTCTTCGACGACTTCGACGCCCAATGCGCCCGCACGGTCGAAGGCGCCAAGATCCTCCATGAGCTGTTGAGCGACTACCGGGACGTGCCCGCGCGCGTCCAGGCGCTCAAGGACGTGGAGCACCGAGGCGACGACGTCACGCACACGGCCTTCAACCGCCTGCACCAGCAGTTCATCACCCCGTTCGACCGGACGCAGATCCACTCGCTCTTGTCGCGCATCGACGACGTGTTGGATCTGACGAACGCGGCGGCCGCGCGGCTGCTGTACTACGAGATCGACTCCACCCGGGCGGACGCCGCGGAGCTGGCGCGCCTGCTGGTGCTCTCCACGCTGAAGGTGCAGGAGGTCGTCGCGGCGCTGCGGCTCATCAAGAAGCCGGAGCAGATCCTCGCCGGCTGCAAGGAGATCAAGAGCCTGGAGTCGCAGGCGGACGAGGTGCTGCGCTCCGGCATGGGCCGGCTGTTCAAGAGCGGCGTGGATACCCTGACCATCATCAAGTGGAAGGAGATCTACGACCTCATCGAGACCGCCACCGACAAGTGCCAGGGTGTCGCGAACCGCCGCCGGCCCCACCGCCGTACTGATGGTCATCTTCTCCGCCCTCATGGGGGCCATCACCTGGAACCTGCTGACCTGGTGGTGGGGCCTGCCGTCGTCGTCTTCGCACGCGCTGGCGGGCGGGATGATTGGCGCCACGCTGCCGGTGCTGGGCTTCCAGGGCCTGGTGGGCTCGGGCATCGCGCGCATCGCGGCCTTCATCGTGCTGTCGCCGCTCATCGGCATGTTCCTGGGCATAACGATGATGGTCATCAGCACCTGGACGGTGCACAAGCAGACGCCGCTGCGCGTGGACACCTGGTTCCGCCGGCTCCAGCTGGTGTCGTCCGCCATCTTCTCGTTCAGCCACGGCACCAATGACGCGCAGAAGGTCATGGGCATCATCGCGGTGGTGCTCTTCGGCACCATCTGGCGCGACCGCCCGTTCCACATCGATTGGTGGATGATCATCTCCTGCCACGCGGCCATCGCCATGGGCACGTTCTTCGGCGGCTGGCGCATCATCCGCACCATGGGCCACAGCCTCACGAAGCTGGCGCCCATTGGCGGCTTCAGCGCGGAGACTGGCGGCGGCGTCACCATCATCGCCCTGGCGGAGCTGGGCATCCCCGTCTCCACCACCCACACCATCACCGGCGCCATCGTCGGCGTGGGTTCCACGCGCGGCTGGCGCGCGGTGAAGTGGGGCACCGCCGGACGCATCATCTGGGCGTGGGTGTTCACCATCCCCGCCGCCGCGCTGGTGTCCGTCCTCGTCTACGGCATCACGCTCGTCGTGGTCCGGCTGGCGGGCTGAGAAAAGCCCCCTGCCCCACGATGCATCACCACGGCGGGCCCCTTCCGAGGAACATCCGGAAGAGGCCCGCCTTCTTCTTGCCCGCTACTGGACGACCTTCGCGTTGACCACCGCCGGCGGTCCGCCCAGCGTGGGGGGCGTCCAGGGCACCACCTTCTTGTTCTTCCACTCGACGAGCTTGAGCGACGGATCCTCTAGGGGCACGTCGAAGGTGAAGGACACGCGCTTGGGTCCCTGGGCGTCGATCTCCTCGATGCGCACCTTCAGGCCCTGGAAATCCACCTCGTCGCCCTGCTTGAACCGGAAGCGCTCGCCCCGGTGGATGCGCTCCTCCACCGACGTGAGGAAGTTCCCCTTCGGCAGCGCCAGCTCCAGCGTGTTGGGGCCCGTGCGCGTCGCCAGCTGCTCGTCCAGGGAATAGGACAGCGTCCACCACGCCCTGGGCAGCGGCTTGCCCAGCGACCACCAGTGCACGGAGCCGTAGATGCCGATGAGGCCGTTGGGCGAGTTGATCACCACCAGCCGCTGGTTGGGCAGCGCCCCCTCGTCCAGCGCCTCGTCGAAGCGCAGCTGCACGCGGTCCATCACGGCCTGCATCTGGACGTACATGTCCGTGGTCTGCCACCAGACGTAGGGCGCCGCGACGATGTGCAGCAGGAACATCACGGCCGCGCCCGCCAGCACCGCGCCCGCCCGGAAGGTGCGCGCCCGGCCCCGCCACGCGAAGTACAGCACCATCGCGATGCCCACCGCGGAGCCCAGGCTGGGGACGATCAGCGTGCGCGATCCGGCGAACGCGGAGTTGGCCAGCAGCGTGGACACGAACGAGCCCGTCAGCATCCAGCCCAGCGTGCGGCGCTCCCCCGCCGAGATGAGCGGCCACACGCCCCACAAGAGCAGCGAGAACACCGCCAAGCCCACCGCGCCCAGCTGCGTGAACAGGGGCACGTAGGACAGGTCCAGGATGTAGTCGGACGGCGCGGTGAGCGTCAGGCCCGCGATGGCTGCGGGCACGCGGATCACCAGCGCCTTGAACCACTCCACCGGCGTGCCCACGGCGTCCAGGTACATGTCCGAGCCACCCGCGCCGTAGCCCATCGCCCGGTACAGCACGAAGTAGCCCGCCATCAGCACGCCGAACGGCACCAGCCCCTTGAGCCGCTGCGCCGGACGCCCCGGCCCGGAGAAGGCCTCGTAGGCGAACAGGTACGGGCTCAGGATCATCATCGTCTCTCCGCCCGCGAGGCTCAGCACGAAGAAGGCGAGCGCCGCGGCCAGGGCGCCCTTGCGCTGACGCTCGCGCCACTCCACGTGGAAGTAGAGGCCCGCGAGCCCGAAGAGCATGGACACCACCACGCTGCGGTAGGACAGCCAGCCCAGGAGCGCCGCGTGCGAGCCGTTGATGGCGAACAGGAACATCGCCAGCATGGCCACCGCGCCCGGCAGCACGCGCCGCAGCAACACGCCCGCCAGCATCACCAGCCCCACGTACCAGAGCAGCGAGTGCAGCTGGTAGCCGAAGGCCTGCCGGTTGTAGAGCAGGTGATCCAATCCGTAGAGCACGCTGCCCAGCGGCCGGAAGAAGGCCACCCGCAGCGTGGGCTCCACCCACCACGGGAAGACGCCGGCCGCGGCCAGGGCGTGCGTGTGCTCCGGCACGCCGGTCGCCGTGCGGTACACGTCGAGCGGCGTGTTGCCCAGCGGCGCGGGCGGCCGCAAGTGGTCCCAGACCCCCAGCCAGATGTAGTCATCCGGCATGAAGCCCACGCGCAACACCATCGCGCCCAGCAGCGCCGCGGCCACGACTGAAATCCAGAAATAACGTCGAAACGGCCAACCCGGAGCGGTGGGCGAAGAGGAAGGATCCATGTTTCAAAGATCTATCAGCGTGAGACCCCCACGAGATAGGTCCCCACGGGTCGTCCGCTGCCACCGGAAGCACGCGGAGTGCGACGTGCGCGCGGAGATCCTTTACCCGTGCCCGGACTCCGGGTGATTCTCCCGCCACGGAGGGGGACGCAGTCCGGCAGTCGTATTCGTGAACGGGTGCGTGCCGTTCCTTCCGCGTCTTCGTCCGGAAAACGCACGCATGCGAATCGCCATCATCGCCACGTACACGCACCCGACCCGCCTGCGCATCAAGGAGCCGTCCATCATGCAGTCCTCCGTGCCGGAGCTGATCGCCGGCCTGTGCCCGGAGCACGCGGAGGTGGAGATCTTCAACGAGAAGGAAGCGGACATCCCGTTGGACCGGCACTGGGACCTGGTCTTCTTCTCGTACCTGCACTCGTACTACGAGCACACGAAGGTGCTCTCCACCCTCTTCCGCCAGCGCGGGATGACGACGGTGGCGGGCGGTCGTCACGCCGGCTACTTCCCCGACGACGCGGCGCTGTACTTCGACGCGGTCATCACCGGCGAGCCGGAGGCGAACGTGCCCGCGCTGGTCGCCGACTTCGAGAAGGGCGAGCTCCAGCCGCGCTACAGCCGCCCATCCCTGGGCGCCTCCGCCATCCGGCCGTACCGCTACGAGCTCATCAACTTCGAGCACAACAAGGTGCGCCTGCCCGGCATCGAGGCGTCGCGCGGCTGCCCCTTCTCCTGCAACTTCTGCGTGCTCACCGGCAATGAGCGCTACCGCTTCCGGCCCATCCCCGCGGTCATCGACGAAATCCAGACGCGCATGCGCTGGAACCCCAACTTCCTGGGGATGATGGACGACGCGTTCATCTTCCTGGACAACAACCTGGGCGGCTCGCCCAAGTACCTGCGCGAGCTGTGCGAAGCGCTCATCCCGCTGAAGAAGACCTGGGGCTGCGCCCTCACCTTCAACGTGCTCAAGGACGAGTCGCTGGTGAAGCTGATGGCGAAGGCGGGCTGCCGCTACGTCTACACCGGCCTGGAGTCGCTCAACCCGGACTCCATCAAGGCGATGAACAAGGGCCAGAACAAGCTGTCGGAGGTGGACGCCGTCATCCGCCGCGTCTTCTCCGCCGGCATCCTGCTGTCCTTCGGGCTCATCGTCGGCTCGGACGGCGACACCAACGAGTACCTGCACAAGCTGCCGGAGTACCTGGCGGACCTGAAGTACTTCTCCGTCACGTTCCTGGGCATCGTGTGCCCCTACCCGGAGACGCCCTTCTTCCGCGAACTGCAGGCCGAGGACCGCCTGCTGCCCGGCACCACCAGCCGCGACTACGACGGCTACACGCTGTGCCACCGGCCCAAGCAGTTGCACGCATCGGAGGTGGTGGAGCACTTCCTGCGGCTGTGCCGCACGCTGGGCAGCCTGCCCAACATCGCCAAGCACTACGCGTCCAAGCTGATGATGAGCGACATGCCCCGCTACAAGCAGACCATCCTCTTCTCCGGGCCGGAGATCGTCAGCATCCGCAACCCGGTGAAGAACACGGCGCGCCGCTACATCGCGGGCCTGGACGCCCTTGAAGACTGGGACGTGCGGGAGATGGCCCGGCTGGGACTGAAGCCCCAGCTCGTGACCTGAGCGGTGCTCGTCAGCGGATGCGGGACGGCAGCCGCACGTCCCACGCCAGCCCCAGGGACTGGAGGGCCCGGATGAAGAGCCAGCCCGGGTCCCACTGCCACCACACCCAGCCGTGTCGCGCGGACGCGGGGAAGGCGTGGTGGTTGTTGTGCCAGCCCTCGCCCAGCGCCAGCACGCCCACCCACCACACGTTGCGGCTCCTGTCGCGCGTGTCGTGGACGCGGACGCCGAACTTCGCGTGGCACACCGAGTTCACCGCGTAGGTGCTCTGCATCCAGCACACCACCGGCAGGAAGAAGTACGCGGGCACCGTGCGCCAGCCGAACGTCAGCCCCACGAAGAGCACCGCCAGCACCTGCGGGCCGATCCGGTAGCGCAACAGCCAGTGGTAGTAGCGATCCTGCGCCATGTCGCGGCACCACGTGCGCCAGCCGTCGTCGTCCGTGGAGGCCTCGTTGAGGATCCACCCCATGTGCGCGTACCAGAAGCCGCGCTGGGGCGAGTGCACGTCCCCTTCCGCGTCCGCCTTCGCGTGGTGCAGCCGGTGCGTCGCGGCCCACAGCAGCGGACTGCCCTGCGCCGTCAGCATGGCCACCGTCACCAGCGCGTACTCCACCCAGCGCGGACAGACGAAGGCGCGGTGACACAGCAGGCGGTGCAGCCCCACCGTCGTGCCCAGCCCGATGCACACGTACACCGTCAGCCCCACCGGCAGCGCGTACGGGGGCCAGGGCAGGAGGAACGCCATCGCGGCCAGGGCATGCACCACGAGCATGTAGCCGACGATGACGGGACTGGCTTGGAAGCGGAGCGGAACGGAGGTCATGGCCCGGTGTGGGTTCGAGGAGGAAGGCGCCAGTGTAGGAGCCGGGCCTGACGGTACAAGCACGCCCCCCGCGCGGACTGACGGTCCGCCTTATGCCTCACCCGAGGTGCGGAACGCCTTCGCTCACATCACGCTCAGGTCGCGGCGTGCCACGTCCCGGAGCGGGGGCCGCACGGTGGCGCCCGGCAGCAGGGCCTGCGCGGAGGCCTGGAGCCGGTCGATGCGGCGCAGCTCCGCGAGCGCCCCCACCTCCACGAAGATCTCCTTCGCGCGGGCCAGGAAGGCGTCCCGGCGGTGCGGCAGCGCCACCGCCGCGTCGAAGTAGGCCACGCCCGTCTCCCAGCGGTTGGGGCTGGCCTCCAGGAGGGTAATGGCCTCCAGGAACACCGGCTCCGCCGCCTTCGGTCCCTTGCGCAGGCGCAGCGAGCGCGCCGTCACACGCAGCGCCGGGCCCTTCAGGTACGGGTACAGCTTGGAGATCATCCGCGCCTTGATGCAGGCCAGCCGCACGATGCGCAGCAGCTTCTTGCGCGGCACCACCGTGGCGCCCTCCTCCAGCGCGAAGAGGGCCGCCTCCGCCGCGTCCACCAGCTCCATCTCCGCGCACAGCTCGCCCACGTCGCCTTCGCCCAGCAGGTAGCGGCACATGGGCGCCCAGGAGTGCGCCCAGCCCTGGTGCATCAGCGCGTTGAGCTCCACGCCGATGGTCTTCATCTGCTCGTAGAGTTCCTCGGCCGTCTTGAAGCGCGAGCAGAGGAACTCACCCGTCGCCTGCATCATGAGGGACGTCTGGCGCTCCCAGCGTTCGCCCACCACGCGCAGCGTGGAGACGGCCTGCTCCTGGAAGTCTCGCGAGCGCTTCAGCTCGTTGGCGAAGAAGGCCTGGATGCCCAGGCGGCTGAGCGCGAGCCCCTCCGCCACGGGATCCTTGGAGCGCCGCGCGTACTCCAGCGCCCGCTCGCCGTGGTGGCTCAACTGCTGCAGGTACTGCGGCAGGCGCGCGGCGGGGATGGGCCGCAGGATGAAGGGCAGGAGCGTGGCCAGCCCGCGCAGGAGCAGGTTGCCCAGCGTGCGCAGGCCCAGCGCGGGCAGGTTGCGCGGCAGGCTGCGGCCCCGCAGGACCAGCGACTGCTCCAGGTGGTGCGTGGCGCGGCTGGACTCGCCCTTCTCCTGGTGCGCCCGGCCCAGGCCCAGGTGCAGCTCCGCCTGTTGGGGGACCTCCTCCTCGTCCACCAGGCACTGCTCGAACATGATGATGGCGGCGGCGTAGTTGCCCGCCTGGAGCAGCGTCTCCGCCAGCTCCTGCATCACCCGGCGCGTCTTGAGCAGCATCGCCTCCGGGGCGACGTCGCGGATGACGATGTGCTTGAAGAGGCAGGTGTAGGGCTCCTCCGTCTCCAGGAGGATGAGGCCCAGGCGCGTCAGCGTGTCCACGGCCTCGCGCAGCTTCGAGCCCACGAGCGAGCCCGGCACCAGCGCGGACACCGCATCCAGCGTGAAGACGCGCCCGATGACGGACGCCACCTTCACCACCAGCTTCTCCGTCTCCGACAGCAGGTCGATGCGCGACAGCACCACGTCCTGGATGGAGTCCGGCAGCAGCAGGTCCTGCAGGCCGCGCTTGAGCTCCAGGTCCGGCGGCGACAGGCGCAGGTGCGCGCGCAGCATCTCGCGCGTGTCGTCGTCGTCCAGGCTGGACAGCTCCACGGGGCAGAACTCCGGCAGCTCGCGCAGGCCCCGGAGCTGATCGCCCGGCCGCATCGTCGCCAGCACCATGATGCGGTGCGAGCCCAGGCGCACCGCGAGGTACTGGAGCAGATCCAACGAGATGTTGTCCGCCCAGTGCAGGTCCTCGAAGAAGAGCAGCAGCGGCTGCGCGAGGCTGAGCTTCTCCAGGAGCTGGTGGACGATCTGGAACACCTTCTGCTGCTTGCGCCGCGCGTCCATGGACGCCGTGTCGGGCGTCTCCTCCAGCGCGATGCCGAGGATGCCCGCGACCACGGGGATCCACTCCGGCCCCACGTCCACCAGGCCGTCCAACCCCTCCGACAGCCGCACCATCTGCGTCGCGAAGTCGTCCGAGTCATGCAGCCCGAACGCC
This sequence comes from Myxococcaceae bacterium, assembly GCA_004173515.1. Classification (GTDB taxonomy): domain Bacteria; phylum Myxococcota; class Myxococcia; order Myxococcales; family Myxococcaceae; genus Corallococcus. The sequence goes on from SECN01000415.1 coordinate 10,963, forward strand.
TGGAGCAGCACCTCCTTCCAGGGGAAGAAGGGGGTGAACATCTCGTAGGAGTAGCAGATGCCGTACAGCGCCCCGGCGCCGTTCTCCTCCGCGTCCTCCAGCACGCGCGCGCCCAGGCGCGACTTGCCGATGCCCGCCTCGCCGGACACCACGCACACCTTGCCCCGGCCCTTCAGCGACGCGTCCAGCGCCTCGTGCAGCACGGCCAGCTCACGCCTGCGGCCGATGATGTCGCCCCGGCCCTTGATGAACAGGCTGCGGCGCGTCTCCCCCAGGAGCCGGTACACCGGCACCGTGCGGGAGACGCCCTTGAGCTTCGCGTCCTCCACGAACTCGGTGGCGAAGCCGCCCTGCTGGAGCCGGCCCTGCGTGTTCGCGCAGATGTGCACGGAGCCGCCCCGCCCGTGCGTCATCAGGCGCGCGGCCATGTTCACCACCTCGCCCAGCGCCGAGTAGCCCTTGCGCCACGGCGAGCCCATGTCCCCGCAGTACGCGTGGCCGGTGGCGACGCCGATCTGCAGGTCCATCAGCAGCACGCCGCCGTGGTGCGCGCTCTCGCGCTGGACGAACTCGTAGTAGGCGTTCAGGTCGCGCGTGAACGACGAGGCGTCCCCATCCGCGGGCGCGTGCGTGAAGCGCACGAAGAAGCAGGTGACGTCGCGGAAGTCTCCGGAGAACTCCTGGTGCGCGGTGGTGATCTTCGTGAAGAGCACCGGGTGCAGCAGCAGCGCGCACCGCCCCACCAGTTCGGACCCTCCCGACGCCGCGGGCAGGGGCCGCTTGACGGACTCCACCGGCGCGTCCAGGGCCAGCCGGTGGTTGCCGCCCTCGCGCGCCTCGCCCTTGCGCGCGCCCTCCGGGAGCGAGCTCCAGGCGCGGGGGCTCAGGACGACCTCCGACACCGTGGCCTGCTTCTCCGCGCGCACCGCCTGCGCCAGGGGCTCGCCCACGAGCGCCGGGTGCATCCACAGGCCGGAGGCGCCCATCACGATGCGGTTGGACTCACCGAAGCCGATGCCGATGCGCGAGGACACGCCGAAGCGCTGGCCCAACAGCTCCAGCCGGGCGAAGCGCGCGAGCCTGCGCTGCACGCCCAGCGCGCAGACGGCGGCGCGCTGCACCACGTCCCCGTCCGCTTCCCCGGGCGCGGCCTCGAAGCACGCGAGGATGGAGTCGCCGGCGAACTGGTAGATGTCCCCGCCGTGGTCGCGGACCACGTCGATCATCTCCGTGTAGTAGTTCGTGAGCAGCCGCTGGAGCGCGTCGATGCCGCGAGGCCCCGCGCCGCTCAGCCCCACCACGATGGGCGTGAAGCCCGCGATGTCCAGCAGCAGGATGGCGCCCCGCCGGCATGTAGGGCGCCAGCGCCGCGACGACCGGATCGATGTGCTGCTCGGAGGGCATCCCGGGGCCTTGGGCTCAGGACAGCGAGGCGTAGCGCAGCCACAGGGCCGCCACGCACACCGCTCCATAGAGGGGAATCTCCGCCGTCTCCGTCCAGGGCTGCTGCTTCTTGATGGCCCCCCACACGTGCACGCCCGTCATCAGGAACCCGATGAGGCCGATGAGTTCGAAGATGACCAGGTGGCTCTTCGGATCCGGGATGAACTGCACCACCGCGATGATGACGGACAGCGCCAGGCCCCCCAGGCAGCGCGCGAAGTAGACCGTGAGGTCGTTGTTCCCCGTGGGCAGCTCCCACCCGAACCAGCGCGCCCAGCGCAGCGGGACGAACAACAACGGCAGTGCGTAGCCGACCAGGAAGAGCGACGTGGAGAGCGCGAGGAACCAGCTGGCCAGCGGATAGTCAGGGTTGATCATGGTCGCGAACGGGGTGTGGCAGCGGTTGGGTGTCCGCATGCTGGGCGCACCCTGCCCCACGTTCGCATCCTAGAGCTTTTCCCACCCCGTGGGGCGCCTTCCCCCCACCCACAGCCCGGGGTTGGCGGGTTGCTCGCTCCTGTAGGGCTTTGGCGGCCCCCTGCTACCGGGTGGCCGCCAGCATGAATTCCGCCACCCGCTCCAGGGAGGTGGTGCGCTCGGCCTCCGCCGGGAAGCGCCGGAAGCCCTCGGGGGGCCCGTGCAGGATGAGCGGCTTGCCATAGCGCAGGGCCAGGACGGCCTCCGCCACGGTGCCGGCGCCCCCCGGCAGCGCCACCAGGGCGTGCGGCGTCAGCACGTTGATGTGGTTGCGACTCATGGGGTCCGTGCCCTGCTCCCCGCTGAGCGGCAGGTGCGTGTAGATGGGCAGCTCGATGTCCGGGTTCGGATAGCCGGCCCGGGGCAGGTAGCGGCCATCCGGCCCCACCGTGCCGGGGATGATGCCGATGGAGGCCCCCCGCCGCCCCTCCACCTGGACGAAGGCCGCCGCCGCCGTGCTCATCACGCCCCCGCCCGCCCCGGTGAGCAGGTCGAAGCCCGCCTCCGCGATCCACCGCGCCAGGGGGACGACCCAGGCCTCGTGGGCCTCCGTTCCGGAGCCGAACACTCCGATGATGCGGCGGTTTCTGCGCATGGCCGAGTCCTCCCCGGATTTCCGGAACTCACGTCTACGACCTATGTTCGATGCGAATCCCCAGTCAGTGACGCAAGGGATCACGGACCGACGTACCGCCTGCGTCGCGTCCACCCGTGGAAGGTGCGCGGCGCGTTCGTCGACCATCCATCGCCTACCCCGCCCGAAGCGCCTGCCCGCCCTCGCACGGCCGGTGATGTCGGACCCCTGCTCTACCTTCGTCGGGAGTGAGCCTGGAGGACGCCCATGTTCGACGCCTGTGGAGGATGTGAACGCCGTGGCACCGCCGGTGAAGTGTTCGACTGGTGCGCGCACTGCGAGCTGTCCCTGTGTCCCGACTGCCTGCCCAGGGGCTGCTGCGGCACCGTGCCCGCGGACTCCGGCCGGGGCGCGCCGCGCGAGCTGCCCGAGCCGCCCTCGCACGGCCGGGAGCCCCTGCCGGAGCACTTCGGTGGCCGGTGCTGCACGCACGCACGCGCGGTGGCCTGCTCCTGCGCCTTCCACTGGGTCTGCGTGCAACACGGCGACCTGCACGTGGGCAACCACGACTGAAGCGGCGTGGGGCCTCATCCGCTCCCGGGCGTTGACAGCCGGGGGTCACGTCCGGGACGGTCCCGGGACGTCGGGCACTTCCGCCCGGACACATCACGGAGCAACGGCACCATGGGTCTCGCGGAACGGAAGGAGCTGGCGGCGTTCAAGGAAGAGTCCTTCGCGCCGAAGCTGGAGGAGCTGAAGGCGGCCGCGGGCGGCGCGGACCTCCAGGTCACCCTCGATGAGGCGAGCTTCACCAGCGTGTCCGCCATCCAGATGATCTCCAATGGCATCTTCGACCGGCTCATCGACGACCTGAAGGCCGTCTGTAGCGACGCCATCGGGAAGGAGGCCGTGCGCGACGGCATCAAGACGGTGCACGTCATCCACAAGGACGAGCCCGGCTACACGCTGGAGCTGGCGGGGGGCACCCTCACCGTCAAGGCGAAGGTGGACGGGTCGCTGGGCAGCGACCTTCCGGGCTACGGCGACTACAAGCGCTACCTGTTGCGGACGCTGTAGGCGCGGGCGTCGATTCCGTCCGGGCGAAGGGGCGCCTCATGGAGGCAGCCCCCGTCCCGTATGGCCGACACACCGCTCAGGGCACGTCGAGCGCGACGCTCTGGCCCGGAACGGCCATCACCCAGCGGACCACGTCGGGCTTGCCGCCGCAGGTGACGCGCACCTCGAATTCGCGGCCCGCGGGCAGCGGGCTGACGAGCGGCGTCGCGCTCTCCAGCACCTGTGAGCCCAGGGCCACGCGGCAGCCCGCGGGGCCGGTGACGCTGAGCATGCCCTTGGCGTCCGCCTGGGGGGCGGCGTCCGCGAGCGTGCGCAGGTCGATGTGCTCCGCCTTCGACACCTTGCCGAAGCGGCGCAGCCGGCCATCCACGGCGGTGGAGACGAGCCACCCACCCGGGTCCTCCGGCAGGGAGCGGTCCGCCGCCAGCAGCACGCCCGACACGTAGACGCGCTCGCCGGCCTGGGCGTTGCGGACCTCCACGCCCCCGCCGGGCAGCACGAACACCAGCGCCAGGCCCGCGAGGATGACGCTGATTCCGCCCACCACCATCCCCCTGCGCTGTCCGGGCGTCAGGCCCTTGCCGGAAGCGGGAGGCGTTTCAGTGGCGGCCGGGGGACGCGCGGCCACCGGCCCCCCGGGCGGAGGCGACGGCGGCACCGCATGGACGGGCGGAGGCGGCGCCACGGGCGCCCGCTCTGCGGTCGAACGCACCGGGGAGTGCACGGCGGCGGTCGCCACCGGGGGCGGCGACGAAGCCATGGGCGGCGCGGACACGGGGGCCACGGGAGGAGGTGGCGGCGCGGCCGTCAGCGGGGCCACGGAGGGCACCGCGATGGACGGGCGCGCCGCCACCTCCTCCCGTGGCCCCCGTGTCCGCGCCGCCCATGGCTTCGTCGCCGCCCCCGGTGGCGACCGCCGCCGTGCAC
>SECN01000051.1 GCA_004173515.1 Myxococcaceae bacterium
GCGCCGCGGTCCGTGTCCATGCGGGGCAGGCGATGATGGCGCAAGCCCACCGGGACCTGCCGAAGGGCGTGCGCGACGCGCTGGGAGACAGCCCCGAAGTGCGTGCCATGCATGAAACCGGAAGGGCGGGGGCCGGTATGTCTGGTGCGCCGAAGCATCACGTGCTCCCGCAGGAACATCGTCAATGGTTCGAGAAGCGCGGCTTCAAGGGCGCCATGGACATCGATCAGTTCTGCGTCAGGTTGGAGCAGGCCCAGCATGAGGCGATTCACGGCGGGGGGAACTGGAAGCTGGGGCGTACATGGCCCGGTGAGTGGAACCGGCTGATCATGGAGGTACTGCGCGATGCCGAGGCCGAAGCTGGACGGATGTTGACGCGAAATGCAGTCCTGGACATCGTTGCGGATCGAATGAAGGACTACCGGATCCCGATGAGCTTCACGTCCGGGAGAAGACGATGAGCGGCGGAGATGCCTGGCGGGGCAACATCAAGGCACGCCTGTATGAACGAGTCCGTGCGCGCGGCTACGACTCGCTCACGGCCTTCGCCGATGCGCGCCCTGCTGTCCCGCTGTACGCGCTGGCCGATGAGCTTGGTAACGATGACGTTGCCGCAGTGCAGGTATTGAGTGGGTTGCTTGCAGAAGCGGAACAGCGCAAGAAGGTCACGCGCTTCGTCCGCGATGTTCTCGTGCGTCTCTTGTCTCAGAGCCTTCCCGACGGTTGGCCTGCCGTGCTGGATGACGCGAACCTATTCAGGGTAGCCAAGGCACTCGGATCGTGGTCCGCATACACCCCAGAAACCCATAAGGAGCGGGCGAGATTGGCCAGGGCGGCACTTCGCGCGAACCCGCCCCCCGCTGGATGGCGCCCGCTCGGCCCCGACGACGAGCTTCTTCGGGCACTCCTCCCCGACGAAGAAGCCTGACCAGCACCAGGCCTCGCGAACCGGCAGGGTGCGCCCGCGTCAGCCGAAGCTCGAATCCGCCGAGCCTGCGTTGCCGCCCGCCAGGGGCTTGTAGGGAAAGTAGAGGTTCCGCACGAAGCGGGTGAAGAGGTGCTCCTCGTTCCACCGCTGACGGGCCATGCCGTACACGCCCGGGGCTCGCAGGTCGTGGGCGGAGACGCCGGTGACGAACTCGCGCTCGCTGTAGATGGCGAACACCTCGTCGACCGCCGCTCGGCTGCGGTACGTGCGCAGCACGGTGCGGTAGATGAGTTCGCTCTCGTCCTTCGTGAAGGCCAGTCCCTGGATGGCGTGCGCCATCTCGTGGAAGACGAGGTACTGCTCCGATTCCAGCCGATCCTGCCGCAGGGCGATGCGTGCGCGGGGCCAGTCCGGACGGTCCCAGAACAACCCCGCGGCTTTTGGTGACACCGCCTTCGGATAGCCATACTTCGCCAGGGTGTGTCCTGCGGGAATCAGCTCCAGCGTGATGGGCCGGGCCGCCTCCAACCGGGCGATGAGCGCGAGGTTGCCGGAGAGCTGTCGGGCGATCTCCTCCTGCACCCGCTGCACCTGCGCTGCGGGAGCGCCGTAGGTCTTGAACTCCAGCTTCGCCTGCACGTAGGCGCGGGCGCGCGCGGGTCCCTCCGCGGGAGGACGGCCTCCGCGCGCCTCGAAGACATCGCCTCCCGCCAGCAGCGTGAAGGCGCTCAGGGGCTGACGGTTTCCGACCTCCGCCGCCAGCGGGGTGACGTCCGGCGTGGAGCCGTCCAGGGTCTCGGAGTGCTCTGGTTGCATGCGCCCATCCCCTTCAGGAGCAGCTCTTCGCCTGCTGGTTGCATTCGTCGACGCACCCCGGGGTCTGTGTATCGGGCGTGCGGCCCACCGACTGGCCCTGTTCGGAGTCCTGGGGAATCCGCAAGGCGGCCCAGGAGGGAGGCTGGCAGCTGTTGAGACAGGCGTCGTACCGGCTGCGACACGACGGCGACATGTTCGAGGTGTCGAGCGTCGCGCACCCGGAGAGCACCAAGAGCCCGCCCGCCACCAGCGCGAGTCCACGAGAGAGGTTCATGGCTGGGAGTCTACGCGGCCCGGGACCTGTTTTCGCGCGACCCCCGAGGCTTCGCGATGGACCGGAGTGCATGGCACGTCACACTGGGCTGGCACTCTGTCTGCGTGTCCCCCTCCCAAGGTCCCTCCATGTTCCGTCCGCGCAGCGTCCCGATGCTCGCAGCCCTCGTGCTGTTCCCACTCCTCGCCGGATGCCCGGCGGATCCCGAATGCACGGAGGATCGTGACTGCGCGGCCCGTGGGCCGGACGTCGTCTGTGTCGACGAACTCTGTGTCCAGGCCCCCGCCTCGGATGCCGGGTCCACGGACGCCGGTCAGACGGACTCGGGCACGGACGCCGGTGTAAGTGACGCCGGTCCGAGCGACGCGGGGCAGACCGATGCGGGCACGGACGCCGGCCCGTCCGACGCGGGCTCGGACGGAGGCACCTCCGTTCCGGAAGCCTCGCTGCGCATCACCGAAATCAACCCGAACCTCCCGCAGGACCTCATCGAAATGGTGGCCGTCACCGGCGGGACGCTGGGCGGCATCTCGCTCGTGGAGCTGACCAACGCCGACTTCAGCTTCACGTTCCCCCAGGGCTACGTGGTGGAGGCCGGGGCCGTGCTGGTGCTCCACCTGGGGGGCAACTGCACCGACGCGCCCGGGACACCGGCCTCCTGTGGCCAGACCGCTCCCTTCACCGCCACGGCCTGGGACTTCAGCACGCCGGGCTCGCTGAGCTACTCCGGCAAGGTCTTCGAACTCCTCGCGTCAAACGGCTCGCCCGTGGATGGCGTTCCCTTCGTCAGGGCCTCCGGGGTGATGCCCGACGGCACGGTCGCCGCGGTCCAGCGCCTGCAAGCGGATCGCGTCTGGGATGCCACGCCCTGCATCGACAATCCGGCGTCGGAGTTCGCCAAGGACCGCTACTGCCGCAACATCGCGGTGAACTGGACCAACCCGATGACGGACTCCAGCGTCATGCGCATCGTCGGCACCACCCCACTCGCGACCCCGGGACTGGCGACGCAGTGGAGCGGCCCGCTGCCCTCACGTTGGGGCACCTACTGACGGGAACGTGACATTCCAGAGGAGAGGTAACCTCTCTTCAGCACTGCCTGCGTGTGCTGATCAAGACGCGGAGCATGGGATTGCATCCGGAATCCAGGAAGTGTTGGAGGGGCCCTGCTCACCTGGCTTGCCTGGCTTGTTCCCTCCCAGGTCCTTTCCTACGCTTGCCATCCTTCGCGGAAACCCCCTCATCTCCTGGAGTCTCTTTCATGCGGTACACGCGCAAGAACATCTCCGAGTTGCTCGACACCGTTCAGGGCAGCCCCGACGTGATGGGCTTCTGGACGTCCACCTTCGGCGGCTACACGTTCACGATGACTCCCTCCGCGGGCGGGACCATCTGGCAGGACGTGAGCTACCCCGGCCACAAGGTCTGTGAGGACGGCGGCCAGGTCATCGCCGAGGACGCCGCCACCGCCTGTCGCTAGCGCCCGCTGTCTTCAACCCCATCGAGATACACGGAGTCTACGGATGCGTTACACGCGCAAGGATGTGTCGGAACTGCTGGAGACGGTGAACGGTGGCCCGGACGTCATGGGCTTCGCCACGTCGAACTTCTCCTCCACCACGTACACGCTCGTCGCCTCGGGGCCGGGCACGGTGTGGCAGGACCTCTACAACTCGGCCCACCGGGTGTGTTCGGAGGATGGCGCCACGTCCCCCTCCGAGGATTGTCGCTAGCCTCCAGCCTCACGCTTCACTTCGCCTCACGGCCCCTCCATGAATCCCAGCCTCACGCTGATCCTCAACACCCACATGCCTCAGGTGTTGGGCACGGGGCCCCTCTTCGATGAGCCGGAGAACTGGCTCTTCGAAGCGCTGACAGAGACGTACCTTCCGCTGTTCCGGATGTTGGAGCGCTGGGACTCCCGGCGCTTCGCCGGCACGCTGGTGATGTCCTTCACCCCGTGCCTCGTGGATCAGCTCCTCGACTGCGAGGAGCGCTACACGGGCTATCTGCACCTGCTCGGGCGCATCGCCACGCGCGAGCTGGAGCGCACGTCGCGGCTGGACCTCTACAACCGCTACGAGAAGTTCCCACAGTCGCTCTCCGAGGAGGCGCTGTCGCGCGTCCACCGCACCGCGGGCATGTACCTGCGGCGCGTGGAGGACAGCCTGGCGTTCCTCCAGGAGCACAGCCTGCGCGACGTGTTCGCGCAACTGGGCCGCTCGCGACTGCCCGGCGTCCAGCTGTGGACGTCCTCGCCCCAGCACAACTTCCTGCCCTTCTTCGAGCCCGCCACCGCGGACCGGCTGGTGGCGCGCGGCGTGGAGTCCTTCCAGGAGGTGTTCGGCCGCGAGCCAGACGGCTTCTGGCTGCCCGAGTGCGCCTTCCAGCCCGGAGTCGAGCGCGTGCTCACGCGCCACGGCATCCGGCGGACCGCGCTCAGCCTGAATGGCATTGGCGCCTCGCAGCCGCAGGAACCCAGCGGCGTGTTCCGCCACGAGGACCTGGAGGTGCTCGTCCACGACTACCGCATCGGGTTGCACCTGTGGAAGTCGCCCGACGCCACCTTCCCGGCGCACCCCCTCTACCGCGAGTTCTTCCGCGACGTGGGCTTCGATGTCCGGCCCGAGTACTTCGAGGAGCTGGGCATCCCCGTGCCTCCGCACAAGCGCGGGCATGTGTGGACGGGCCTCAAGTACCACGCGGTGACGGGCCAGCAGGTGGGGCTGGGAGAGAAGCACCTCTACGACCTGGAGGCCGCTCGCGCGCAGGTGCCGCACCACGTGCGCGCGTTCTGGGACCTGTTGGAGTCGCGCCGCTCGCTCGTGCAGGACGGTCGGACGTTCGTGCTGGCCTTCGACACGGAGCTGTTCGGCCACTGGTGGCACGAAGGCATCGAGTGGCTCGACGGCGTGATGCAGCCGAAGCTGCCCCAGGAGGTGGCCGTCGCCGCGCCCGTGACGCCGTCGCCTCCTCCTTCGCTGCCCCGGCTCTACTATTCGACGTGGGGGCGGGATTTCTACAGCGAGCACTGGCTGACGCCGGGCAACTGCTGGATGTTCGGGCTCATCAAGCTCGTGGAGGCGCAGCTCCCCGCGCCGGTGGATGCCGAGTCGCGGGAGACGTGGCGCCGCTTCGAGGTCTTCAGCGGCAGCGACATGCTGTTCATGATGCCGGACCCCTCGCAGCGGGAGCGCGCTCGCACGCTGTTCCTCCAGCGCTACGCGGACGTCGTCTCGCGCCTGCCGGACTTCACGCCGGAGCTGCTCACCGCGTTCCCGGTGGATCCGTTCAAGTGCGTACTCGTCCATGTGGGAAAGCCGGGGGAGGAGGCACCGCCGCCGTTCCTGCTGCGACGCCTGTCGCGCCAGGGCGCTGCCGAGGCGCGCCGAGAGATCACCCTCGACCCGGAGGGGGTCGACGTCGCGGGGCTGCGCGTCTCATTCCAGTACTTCCTGCTGCACCCGCAGGCCCGCTATGCGCTGCGCGTGGAGGGCTCCGAGCGCGAGCACACCTTCCAGATGCCGGACTACGGCGTGCCGCTGCTCATCGCGCCGGACACGCGCACCTATCCCAAGTACGACCCGGAGGTGCTGTACCGGAAGCTGGCGGAGATCTGGGAGGGCGACCAGCGGCTGCCCATCCTCCAGACCCCCACGCTGCGCAGCCAGCACATGTACACGCGCGAGCATGTGACGAAGGTGCTCGGCGGCAAGCGGACCGCGGTCTTCAAGTACAACAAGGAGGGCTACGCGCTCTTGCGCTTCCGCGAGCAGAGCGTGGCTCCGGCGTCGGTCGTGTTCGACGACACCGTGTCGCTCAGCGACGCGGGCGCTTACATCCAGGCCGGTTCGCTGTCCGTGCCCGTGAGCAGCGACCCCGCCGAGATTGCGAAGCAGGACTTCGACGCCGTTGTCTTCACGTGCTCGCTCAACTTCGAGTCCGAGGTGCCGCACGTCCGGGCGCTGCTCGAGGTGGCCACGCGCAAGCGACTGCCGGTGGTGTCGCTGTACGACGACATCCTCTACTACGACCTCTTCGACGGGCTGGAGCCGGACCCCTCGCTCTTCCACCGCGTGGCGGTGCCGGAGCAGGACGCGCTCGCGCACCCGGGCCCGGTGGACTACCGGCCGCGCAACCTGCTGGGCGTCTTCGGAACGGACACGGTGCAGGGCAAGTTCACCACGCAGGTCTACCTGCGCGAGGCGCTGGCGAAGCACGTGCGCGTGCGCCACCACTCCACGGAGCCCACGGGCATCCTGCTGGGCGCGGACACCGGCTACTCGCGCGTGCTGCGCGTGGAGGCCGGACCGCGCCTCGCCTTCGAGCGGCGGCTCATGCTGGAGCTGGCCCGGGACTGCGACGTGGTCATCACCGGCGGGCAGAACGGGCTGCTCTACGCACCGGCCGGCGCGGACCGACGGAGCAACGCCTCCACGATGATCTACGAGACGTTCCTGCCCCGGCTCATCGTGCTCAGCGTGTCGGTGGACACGAAGCCGGAGGACGTGCTCGCGACGCGCGAGTATCTGGAAGCGCTGGCCCGCGAGCACGACGTGCCCTGCACGGTGGTGGGCTTGGCGATGATGGGCGGGCGCAAGCTGCTGGGCAGCCGGTGGACGGAGACGTGGTTCCTGGGCGTCCGGGACGAGGTGTTGGAGGCCGCGCGGCAGCGGCTGGAGCAGCGGACCGGACTGCGCGTCCACGCCATCCCCGAGGAAGTGGACGCGCTGGCCCGGAGCGTGCTCACGTCCCTGTGACGGAGCCTTGATGGAACACGACGGCGCGATGCAGGAGGAGGACCCTCCCGGGCTGCGGCAGTCGGCGCGCTACCTCGTCGCGCTTCTGCGCCTGCTGCGGCCCGCCTGGGGCGCGCTCGCCCGGGGCGCGCTCCTGGGCCCCCTCATCACGCTGCTGTGTCTGGTGCCGCCATTCCTCACGCGGCTCTTGTTCGACCACGTGTCGTCGCTGAAGGACCTGGAGCTGCTCCACGTCCTGGTGGTCAGCATCCTCGCCGCGTCGGTGGCGGCGGCGCTCGCGGACGCGCTGCTGGGCTACTACTCGGCCTATCTGAACATCAAGCTGGAGAGCTCCGCCGCGCTCTACCTGTTCAACCACCTGCAACACCTGCCGGACCGCTTCTTCTCCCGGCGACAGGTGGGAGAGCTGACCAGCCGCTTCGAGGACGCGAAGGCCGGGATGTCGCTGGTGCTGGGCCTGTTGCGGCTTGTCTTCTCGCAGTTCAGCTTCCTTCTCATCATCCCCTTCACGCTCGTCTCGCTGCACTGGGAGCTGGCGCTGGCGGCCCTGGCCACGCTGCCGTTCGCGGTGGCCGTGCCGCTCCTCATGGGGCGCGCGATGGGGCACGCGTGGCAGGAGGTGATGGGCGTCCACGGTTCGCTCAACGCGCTCCAGGTGGAGACCCTGCGGCAGAGCCGCACGACGAAGGTGCTGGCGCTGGAGCCGTTCGTCTACCAGCGCGCGGCGGGGCTGATGCGCTCGGTGCTGCGGGCGCACCTGCGGGCCCATGGCGTGGAGGGCGTGCTGCGGCTGTTCGAGCGCTCGGTGGAGGCTGCGCAGACGGCGCTCTTCACGTGGCTCGGGTGGCGGCTCATCCTCCAGGGGCAGCTCACGCTCGGTGGCTTCGTGGCCTTCGTGGCCTATGCCGCGTACCTGCGCGGTCCGGTCATCGAGGTCATCTCCTTCGTCACCAACCTCCAGCAGCGCGGCGTCCACCTGCGACGCTTCTTCGAGTACCTGAACGAGACGCCGGAGCAGGACCCGAACCGCTCGCTCCAGCTCCCGGCCCCGCTCTCGCGGCGGCTGGACGGTGGGGTGGAGCTGGAGAACGTGTCCTTCGGCTATGCGCCGGGCCAGGACGTGCTGCACGAGGTGAGCGCGCGCGTCGAGCCCGGGGCGGTGGTGACCATCGTCGGGGCGAGTGGCTCCGGGAAGACGACGCTGGCGCGATTGCTGACGCGGCTGGAGGAGCCCGGTCAGGGGCGCGTGCTGTACGACGGCCGCGACGCGCGGAGCCTGGAGCTGTCCGAGCTGCGCCGACAGCTCGCCGTGGTGTGGCAGGACGTGGAGCTGTACCACGGCACCTTGCGCGACAACCTCACGCTGGGCCTGTCCGACGTGTCCGACGAGGACCTGCGCGTCGCGGTGCGGCTGTGCGGGTTGGAGTCCGTGCTCACGGGACTGCCCCAGGGCTACGACACGCCGGTGGCCGAGGCGGGCGCCAGCCTCTCCGGCGGGCAGCGGCAGCGGCTGGCGCTGGCCCGCGCCGTGCTGCGCGATGCGCCCGTGCTGCTGTTGGATGAGGCCACCTCGCAGCTCGACGTGGAGACCGAGGCCACCATCGTCCACGCGTTGCTCGCGAGGGCCCGGGAGCGGCGGCAGACGGTGCTGTTCATCACCCACCGGCTGGCCAACGCGCCGCTGGCCGATGAGGTGTGGATGCTCGCGGGAGGCCAGTTGGTGGGCCGGGGTCCGCACGCTGAGCTGCTGGCGCGCTGTGCTCCCTACCGGCGGCTGTACCGCACGGGCGTGGGCGAGGCGGACGCCGCCTGACGCGGCGACGGGAACGAACGGTCATGACGAACGAGCCCCCACGTCCTGTCGCCTCGCCGCTCCCCGCGCGGCTGCCCCTGTTGGAGGATCCGGATCATCCCGGCCTCTTCGTCGTGCGGCGCATCGGCATCCTCACGTTCCTGCTCGTGGTGGGCCTGGGCGCGGGGATGCTGCTCGCGGGTTCGCTCGTGCGCCTGACGGTGTCCGTGCCGGACGCCGTCCCTCCCCGGACGGAGTCCATCACCCTGGGCACCTATGTGTTCCGGCAACTGGAGCACGCAAGGCTTCCGGGCGCGGGAGGGGGGGCCCGGTGATGAAGGTGGGCATCATCGACAGCGGCGTGGAGGTGGCCTTCCTGCGCGAGCACGGGCTGCACCTCGCGGGGGCGGCCCGCTTCACGCTGGACCTGGACGCGAAGGAGTTGGAGGCGAGCGTCTACGAGCGCGAGGAGCTGGAGGCGTGGCGCGCTGGCGACACCGCGCTGGACCTGGAGGACGCGAACGGACACGGCACGGCCATCCTGAGCATCCTGCTTGATCAGGTCCGTCCCTGGCCGGACGTGGAGCTGTACGTGGCGCGCGTCCTCGACGAGGGCGTGCGCGGTCACTCGCTGTGCCTCGTGGAGGCGCTGGGGTGGATGCTCGACGAGGTGGGCGTGGACCTGCTGAACCTGAGCCTGGGCACGACGCTTCGCGCGTTGGAGTCGCCCATGCGCGAGGTGACGGACCGCGCGGCGGCGCGAGGCGCGGTCATCGTCTGCTCCGCGGGAGGGATGCCCACGCTGCCCGCGCAACTGGAGTCGGTGGTGTCGGTGGGTGACGCCGCGCTCATGGAGCGGGTGGGCGCCGACGTGAAGGTCGACCATGTCGTGCGGCAACGCGAGGTGAAGCTCTACATGGGAGGACACTGGCTGCTCGCGCCCATGACGACCAGCTTCGCCTGCGCGGTGGCGGTGGCCGGGGTGCTGCGCGACGGCTGTCCACCGGAGTGGCGGCGCGGGCGGGGCTGAGCACCGCCCGGGCCCTCACGGAGTCGCGTTGCCGGAGGTCGGCGGGCGGGTGTCCACCGCGATGTCGCCCAGGTCGATCATCTCGCCCGGTTGCAACTTCAGCGTCCGTCTCACGCTCCCCTGGGCGTGACCCATGACGAGCAGGGCGCGCTCACCCGCGCGCACGCCGACGAAGGAGAAGCGTCCCTCCGAATCCGGGCTGGAGTCATCCGCCCCGGGCGTCTCTCCATCGATGAAGACGATCGCGTCGGGGAGGGGCGCCTTCGTGGCCGCGTCCACCACCCGGCCCGACACGGTGGCCGAGGCCTTGAGGGGAATCTCCACTTCGACCGCCCCGCCCACGCCGGGAGACACCAGCACCTCGCCCGTCAAGCCGTCCGCCGTCCGCGCCAGCAGCCGCAGCGGCTCGGCCGGAACGTCCTTCAACTCGAAGCGCTCGCCTGGGAACTCTCGCGGTCCCTGCCCTCGGGACAGGTAGCCCTTCTGGAGTTGGAGGACCAGGGTGAAGCCGCGCACGGGCCCGCCCTCGCCGCGCACCACCCGTCCCCGGAGCGAGGCCGCGGGGCGCAGCTTCACGACGACCTCCTGCTCGGCGCTCACGGGCATCGTTTCGCTGGAGCGACCGCCGTTGCGAGCGTTCAGCACCACGCGGCGCGTGGCGGAGCCGGTCCTCGGTGAGAGGGAGATGGCGAAGCGCCCCTCCTCATCCGCGGACGCCATCATCAGGGGACTGCTCCGTCCCTCCAGGATCGTGAGGGTGACGGAGGCCCCCGGCGAGGGCGTGCCCTCCGGCTCCAGGACGATGCCCCGGTATTCGTTCGCATCGCGCGACTCCTCCCAGGTGAACTCGACCTGGGCCGTCCGTCCCTCCTCCACGTGCACCAGCTCCTGCACGTTCGAGTCGTAGCGACCGCGCTCCGTGAGCAGCAGCATGTGGCTTCCCGGGGGAAGGACCATGCGGAAGGTCCCCTCCGCCCCGACCTCGACCCTGCCCGGGACCCCGGAGCCGCTCTCCCCCATGCCCACGGAGGTCACCCCCAGCTTGCCCTGGGGCAGCGAGCCCCGGGCCGCGCGCACCACGCCCTCCACGGTGCCCGTCCCCTCCAGCGTGAAGTCCATCCGGGCCGCGCCGTCCTCCCCCACATTCACCGGCCGCATGACGCCCACCGTGGAGCCCTCACGTCGGGCGGTGAGGTACACCCGGCCCGGCGTCAGCCCTTCGAGCCGGTAATGGCCCGTATCGTCGGCGCGAGCTTCGCCTGGAGCGCCCTCATCGCTTCCCCGGTCGAGACTCAACACCCGCGCTCCCGCCACCGGCCTCCCGGCCCCGTCGCGCACCAGGCCCTCCACCGAGCCGGTGCGTGAGAGCACGAGCTCCACGGCGAAGCGTTCGCCCGCGCCCACCGTCAGTCCGTACCGCACGGTGGACGAGAAGCCCGGGGCGCTCACCCGCGCGTCGTAGCCGCCGGGAGCGAGCCCGAGGATCCGGAAGCGGCCCTCCGCGTCCGACAAGGCACGGCCGGCGTCCCCGTCCCCGTCCTCACCCGAGACCATCAGGTCGATGCGAGCCCCCACCACCGGCGTGCCCGAGGACCGCTCCACCACGCGGCCCTCCAACCGCGCGCCCGGTCCCAGTCGGATCCGCACGTCGCGCACCGTGCTCCCCGCGATGGAGACGACAGGCGTGTCGAGCGCGCCGGACTCCTCGCCTCGCCGCGCGAACAGGGAGTGGGCGCCGGGCTCCACCTCCAGGGAGAAGCCCCCTTGCGCGCCCGTCGTCACCCCCGACTCGGCGCTGCCGTCCACCTGCACCTCGGCGTTCGCGGCCGGGAGGCCCTGCGCGTCCACGACGAAGCCCTCGATGACGCCCGCCACCCGCAGCGCCACCGTCAGCGGTCCCTCCGAGGGGATCCGCAGGCGCTCCATCACCGCGCGCGCGTGCCCGGGCGCACGGGCCTCCAGTCGCCACGTCCCAGGGGCGAGCCCCTCCACGCGGAAGGCCCCCCGCGCGTCGCTCGTGACGAAGAAGCGTTCCTCGTCGGGGACCTCGGCGCGCCGCCAGGGCTCCTGCTCCTGCGTGTGCGCCGTGAGGATCAGCTCCACGAGCGGCAGCGGTTCCAACGTCCCCTTCACCACCGTGCGTCCCGTGAGCGACTGCCCGGGCGACAGCGAGACGCGCAACGTCGTGAGGTGCTCACCCTGGGGGCGCACCACCTCCCGCAGCAGCGCGGCCTGTCCCGGGGCGCGCACGGCCAGCAGGTAGCGACCGGGTGCCGAGGCGATCCGGACGTGTCCCCGCGCGTCCGTGAGCCCCTCGCCCACCCGTCGCCACGCCGTCGTCCCGAGCGGACCTTCGCGCGCCCCCTGCCAGTAGAGCCGCGCGTGGGCCCCGGCGATGGGCTGCCCGCCCACGAGGACCTCCACGTCCAGCACGCCCTCCGCCTCGCTGGGTGCCTGGGCCAACGAGGGCGTGTCGCCCGCATCCGACCGTTCAGCGCGACCCGGCGTGGATCCATGAAGTGCCGGGCCGGTACGCGCGACGGTGTCGGTCGTGGCGCGGTTCTCCGAAGCGTCCGGGCCTCCGAAGCGCGCACCCCAGAACAGCGCGAGGCCACACCCGACCAGGAGGACCGCCCACACCCCGATGATCCGCCCGCGCATGCCTGCCCTCCTCGAACCCCGCGCCCGCGGAGCAACGGCCGCGAGTATCACCCCGAATCGGTCGATGCGGCCCCCGAGTCCGATGCCCCAGGCCCCGATGGGCCAGGGCACTGCGCGGCAGGCGGGCGAAGGAGGGGTTGGCCCCGGGGGCGCCTGCTGGCCTGCTCCCCTGTCAGGAAGGACGGGGGGCACTTCGGGTCAGGCCCCGGGCGCGAAGGCCATGGTTCCCGGAGGGGCGAAGCATCCGCATGTTTCCCTGGGGGAGTGAGGACTCGGGCCTGGTGTGACACGGGCCCTTCGCACGAAGCGGGAGGACATGACCCATGCGTGGAATGCGCAGGACGGCCGGCCTGCTGGTGCTGGGCCTCGTGGGCCTGGGGAGTGCCTGGGCGTGTGGAAGTCAGGAGCCGAAACCCGAGGGCCCTTCCGCCAAGCATCGCGAGGGCCGCTCGGAGGTCCTGCGCGGGCTGATGGCCTCCAAGGAGCGCGTGGACCCCGGTGCCTTGAAGGCCGCGGGCGAGGAAGCCAAGGCGACCCCTGTCTCCGTGCAGCCGACCCCCGAGGGAACCGGCGGTTCCGGCCGGCCCGAAGCGCAGGGCTGGGCCGCGGGCAGGGTCTCCTGGGTGGGCGACGACGAGGTGCTCTTCGTGGACGGCCACGGCAAGGAGCGCGAGGTCCGCGTGGAGGAGGGCACGCAGCTGCGCAGGGATGATCAAAACGCGGAGCTGCGCGACCTGACGGAAGGCGATGAGATCCGCGTCACCTACCAAGACACAGGCGAAGGCTGGCTCGCCCGCGACCTGGAAGCGATGCCCGCGCGCAAGGCGCCCGAGCCCGACCCCAACTCACCGCCCCTCCGGTAGCGCCCCACGCTAGAAGGCGCCGCCGTCCGCGCGGCGGCCCGGCGAGGACGTGAGCCCGGGCGACAGCGTGTTGTGGCGCACGAAGCCTGCGTCCGGCGTCAGGTCCGGGGAGCGGTTGTCGGACACGTTGTCCGCGGGGTTCACGTAGGCGTAGGTGTCCACGACGCCGCCGTCGTTGCGCCGCAACTGCACGGTGTCACGGTCGTTGTTGAGGCTCAGCGTCCCGCTGGAGGCCGCGACGGTGTCGGGCGTACCGGAGGGGAAGGCCGTGGCACCGCCGTAGACGACCAGGGCCCGGCCCGGCGCGAGCGTCGTGCCCGGGGCGAAGATGTGACGGGAGGAGAGCGCGTCCCACAGGCTCCAGCGCGACAGGTCCACCGGGGCGGGGCCCGCGTTGTAGACCTCGATGAACTCCAGCGCGGCGCTGCCCTGGGGCCTCGCGAAGAACTCGTTGATGAACACGCGCGGCTGCGTGCGCGTGAACCAGAGCGAGTCGGGGCTCATGTCGAAGCGCGACTCCTTCGAGGTGTCCACCACGCGCACGCGCACCATGGAATTGTCCAGGTCGGGCACCGTCCACGCATGGCGCCCCAGGGCCGCGGACACCGACGGCGCGATGACGCTCCAGTGTTCGCCGCCGTCGTAGGAGACCTCGATGCGCAGCGTGTCCACGCCCGCCGAGCGCCAGGTGAAGGTCAGCGTCTCGCCCGCGACGAAGGTGCCGCCCAGGGGCGCGGTGAGCTTCACGCGCGGACCGGGGGGCCCGCTGAAGTCATAGCGGCTGAGGACGGGGAAGTGGTCGCTGACGGCGCCCGCGTAGTCCGGAAGGGTCATGTCGGGGCGGAGCACCTGCACGGCGCCGGGCACGGCCTCGACGGTCATCTCGTCGGTGGCGAGCGTGTGGTCGATGACGTCGTCGTACTCCACCGTGGTACGGGTGTTGGAGAGCGTCAGCGTCTGCGTGATGAACGTGTAGTGCGTGGGGTCGTCGAGGAAGTTCGCGAACGGCGTGGGCAGCGCGGTGCCGTTCTCCGTGGAGATGGAGTGGTCCAGGTCATCGTTCCAGTCGCCGATGACGAGCACGCGCGCCTCGGGCAGCCAGACGTCCAGGTAGTTCTTGAGCGCGGCGGAGGAGCGCAGGCGCTGCCCGTAGGAGGTCATGTCCTCGAACGCCTTCATGTGCACGACGATGACGACCAGCGGCGCGTCCTCGCCATGGATGCGGGTGGTGAAGTCCACGCGCAGGGGAGGGCGTCCGCCGAAGTCCGCGGCCTGCGCGGTGAGGATGATCTGCGCGCTGCGGTAGGTGAGCGAGCTGTCGTAGAGGATGCCCGGCTTCTGCTCGCCGGCGGAGTACAGCGACGTGCCGCTCAGCACATACGTGGGGTTGTTCGCGAGGAAGCCCGTGTAGCCGGGCAGCCCGGCCTTGAGGGTGTCGAAGTCGACGGTGTCCACCATCTCCACGAGGCCCCAGACATGGGCGCTGACGGAGCCAAGCACCTCGCGGGCGCCCGCGACCTGGAGATCATCCGTCAGGCCGCCGTCGGAGGTGGAGCGCGGCGGACCCTGGTTGGGGGCGCCGAACCACTCCAGGTTCCAGTGGCCCACGGTGAACAGCTTCGAAGGCGCGAGCACCGTCAGCGGCAGGCGGCGCGACACCGTCTGCCCCGTCGCGTCGCGCACGGTGGCGATGAAGGGCACGGTGCCCGAGGCGGTGGGCACGCCGGACAGGGTGCCATCGGAGGCCAGGGACAGGCCGGCGGCCAGCGTGCCGGTGAAGCTCCACGTGTACGGCTTGCGCCCGCCGGACGCGACGAGCGTCTCTGAATACGCCTCGCCCACGCGTCCCTCCGCGAGCGCCAGCGACTTCAGCTCGAAGTCGCGCGAGGCGATGGACAGCCGCACCTCATGCGAGGCGGTGCGACCGTTGGCGTCGGTGACGATGGCGGTGAAGGCCGCGCCTTCCGCCGGGGGCATGCCCGACAGGACTCCCGCGCCCGACAGGGTGAGGCCCGAGGGCAGCGCGGCCACGCTCCAGACGAGCGGGGCCTTGCCGCCCGTCGCCGTCAGCGTCGTGGAGTAGGGCTGCGCGTCCTCGGCGTCCGGCAGCAGGGTGGACGTGATGGAGGGCAGCGCGAAGACGGACAGCGCGTGGGTCCAGGACGCGGCGCGTCCCGAGTCCTGCACGCCCACCGTGAGGACGGCGCTCCCCGGGACGACGGGCACACCGGACAGGGTCCCACCGGCCTCCAGCCGCAGCCCGTCCGGCAGCGTGCTCGTGGAGCTCCAGGCCGGGGCGACGGC
Source organism: Myxococcaceae bacterium (assembly GCA_004173515.1). GTDB lineage: Bacteria > Myxococcota > Myxococcia > Myxococcales > Myxococcaceae > Corallococcus. The sequence continues at coordinate 15,429 of SECN01000051.1, forward strand.
GCCGTCGGGCGTGGGGAAGGTCCAGGCGTAGGGTTCGGACACATAGGCTTCCGGAAGCGGAGCGAACGCGGTGCCGCTGACGCGCAGGGCCAGCGTCTGTTCGACGCGGGTGCCCCGGGCGTCCTGAACCTCCACGGTGAACGTGCTGTCCCCGGAGAAGCGCGGGGTGCCCGTCAACACGCCCCCGGAGGACAGCGTGAGTCCGTCCACGAGCCGCCCCAGCGTCACCCGCCAGGTGTAGGGCGCCTGCCCTCCGGAGGCCGTGAGCGCGGCCTCATAGGGCGCGAGCGCTTCGCCGGGGGCCAGGGGCGCGCCGGTGATGGCGAGCTCGGGAATCGGGCCCGCATCCACGGGCACGCCGCTGTCGGGGGGCGGGGAGGGCGTGGGGCCGGGACACGCGCCGAGCAGCAAGGCCAGCAGCGGGACGATGACGCGAGGCAGCGACATGGGGGCCATCCGAGCCGGCGAGCCGGGCGCCTGGGTTGGCCGCGGACTCGAGACAGAGGCCCACCGCGATGGCGGGCGGCGCGTCCCGACAGGCGACAGCGTGACATATCCCCCGACCGACAAGAAGAAGGGCCGCGATCCGAGGAGGATCGCGGCCCTGTTACTTCAGGACTTCAGGGATTGCCGACTACGGGGTCGGCGCACCGGGCGTCAGGGTGTTCACCAACTTGAAGTCCGCGTTGTTGTTGTTCGTGTCGTTGCCGTTCGGCACGCGCTGCAGCGAGCCCACGGCGGCGTTCGAGTCGGCGGCGACAGTGCGCGTCCCCTCCTCGAAGTTCAGCGACTTGTCGCCTGCGGTCGTGTTGATGGTGAACGTGGCGTTCTGCGCGCCCGACTCGTAGAAGAGGCTGTCGATCAGCGTCCCCGTCGCGTTCTGCACCAGGCCCACGCCGTCGCCGAAGCCGTTCTGCATCACGTCGGCGTTCGGGGTGGTGGCGGAGGTCCCCTTGATGACGAGCCGCAGCGTGCCGGCCGGCAGGGTCACGGTGTCGAAGAACGGCTGGGGCGCCGCCACGATGTAGCCACCCGCGGGCAGCGAGGTGGCCGCCGCGCCGGCCGCGTCCTTCGTGTCGGACAGGGCGAAGCGCAGGTACTCCCGGCGGGGCTGGGTGGCCGGCGCGTCACCGTTGACGAACAGCAGCAGCACGTCGCTCAGGTCCGCCGCCGCGCTGCCGCGATTGTAGATCTCCACGTACTCCATGCCCGCGGTGTCGGCACCGACGTTGTCGTAGTCGATCTCATTGATGACCAGCGCGGGCCCGGACGGGGCCGGCGTCAGGCTGGTGAACGTCGCGCTGTTGGCCGAGGCGTTCAGCACCGTGCCGGCGGTATCCTTCACCTCGCCGTTGACCGTCACCGTGTACGACGTGGTCGCCGCCAGGGCGTCCGTCGTCAGGTTGACCTGAACGCCCGTGACCGCCGCGGCGGAGACCGCCACGCTCGGCGTGAGGGAGAAGTCCGTGGCCTGCACCGTGGCCGCGTCCAGCTTGCGGTCGAAGGTCAGCCGCACTTCCGTCGTGCTCAGCGCCTGCGCGCCGGTGAGCTTGGGGGCGGGGCAGGCGTTCACGGTGAGCTGGGACGCCGTGAACACGGACACCTGGGGCTGGGCGTTGAAGCGCCAGACGATGCCGGTGGGCACCAACACGGCGCAGCCCGTCGTCAGGTCCAGCTCCGACGCGACGGCGTCGGGGACGCGCAGGCGCAGGGGGCTGGGCGTGGGCTCACCCGAAGTGGCCAGCGGGAACCCGGTGAAGCCAGCGCCGCTCGCGGCCGGGGCCTCCACCGTTCCGGACACCGTCACCAGCCGGCTCTCATACGTCCCGGTCGTGCCGGCGTCCTCGAAGCTGCTCACGCCGGACACGTCCACCTTGAGGCCCGCGGGCGTCGCGGTGCTCAGGTTCCACACGCCGTGGTTCTTGCTCACCACGGTCAGGTCGGTGACGGTCTTCACCGTGTGCAGCCCGCTGGTGATTTCCGTCTCCGTGACGTTCAGGGTCACGCGGTCACCCACGGCGACCGGCGTGGCGGAAGCGGAGCCCAGCACGAACACCGCCGGGCCGTTGGCCTCGGCCTGCAGGAAGAAGCCGCCCGCCTCGGTGCTGCCCGCGACGGTGGGCTTCACGAAGGTGACGAACGCGCCGCTGACGGGCAGCGCGGGGGACTGCGCTCCCGCCGCCGCGGCGACGACCGCGGCGAGCTGCGTGCTCGTCTCCGCCGGCGTCGTGGGGACGGTGGAGGCCTCGCAGGTGTTCGTCTCGATGTTGCACGACTGCGTCAGGTCACACGCCGGGGTGCACGAGGTCGGGCCCGTGCCCGCGTCGGACGTACCGGCATCCGTGGTGGTGCCCGCGTCCGTGGTGGTGCCCGCATCCGTGCCGGCATCCGTGGTGGTGCCCGCGTCCGTGCCGGCATCCGTGGTGGTGCCCGCGTCCGTGGTGGTGCCCGCGTCCGTGCCCGCGTCCTCCTCGGGCTCCGGCGTCAGCGTGCGCAGCTCACACTTGTTCTCCACGCAGGCATAGACCTGCCCCGCGGGCGGGTTGCCCTTGTCGCGACAGTCGAACTGATCGACACACTCGTCTCCACAACCCGTACCGACCGTGACGAGCACGGTGGTCACGAGCGCCGGCAGCCAGCTCCGCTTCAGCATGTGAATGCCTCCCATGGGGGTTTTCCAGAATGCAGACTGCGTCCCCCTTACACCTGAAAACGCGGGGTCGTCCATTTGCCCAACCCCCTGCCACATCCCTGTCACGCACAGGACCCTTGGAATCTCTGAAAGTCAGGGAGTCTTCCGCGTTTGATCCCGGGACGGGCCTGCGTAGAGGTCGATGATTTCACGGATGCCGTGCTGGCAGACGGCGCAGAAGGGCACACGGTCGCGGGTGAACATCACGCAGTCCGTCTGCGGGCGGTAGAAGCCGCGCGACTCGTACTGCGCGCCCTCGTAGGCCCCCACCTTCCCGGCGACCTTCAGCGCGCCCAGGAATTTCTCCTCCCAGTCCCGCTGCGCCGTGAAGAGCGCGTCCATCTCCGCCTCGGGTTTGCGGTCCGCGCGAATCTTCTGCCGCCGCTGCTGCACCTGGACGGCATGCGCGTCGAACGCGGCCTGGTTCCACGGCGTGGGGATGGGAGTGCCTTGGGACACCAGGTCCTTCCACTTGAGCTGGGCGGGGTCCTTGAGCGCGGTGACGTTCTTCTCCCATGGCTCCACGCGGTCCTCGGGCGCGGGGCCGTAGACGGACGCGGAGGAGTAGTACTCGTCCGCGAGGCCCGCGAAGTGGTGGCCGAACTCGTGGACGAAGACGTAGGGGGCCCAGAGGCTGTCGGCCGCCACGGTGCCGAAGAGGTTGAAGATGCCCCCTCCGCCATAGGTATTGCCGTTGGCCAGGATCTCCACGAACTCGTAGGGCGCGAAGGCGGCGGTGTCACGCAGCGCGGCATTGTCGAAGGTGAGGATGTAACGCTCGGCGCCAAAGGCGTCGTACGTGGAACCCAGGGGGGGCCGGCGGTGGATGCCGGTGGAGGGCCGCGAGATGCCGGACTCGGCCGCCCCAGGCATCAGCCCCCAGACGTTGAAGTCCCCCTTGCGCTCCTTGAAGGGGGAATAGCTGAAGAGGATGTCCAGCATCCGGCGCGCGTCCTTCTCGAACTTGGGCCGCTCGGCCTCCGTGTAGCCGTCCCCCAGGATGAGGAAGTCCACCTTGTCCTGCGGCGGGCCGCTCTCCAGGAACTTGATCAACGCGCCCGGCGCGGGAGGAGAGGACGGGTCGACGAAGGGGTCCTTCGGATCCACGACCAGCGACCACACCTCGCGGAAGGCGTTCTGCGCGTCGCGCTTCTTCAGGATGACCTGGACGGGCTGATCCGGGCTGGGGAAGCGCAGTGATTCGCTGAAGGTGCGGTGGCCCTGCTTCGCCTCGCCCGTGAGCTCCCACTCGCCGAAGATGGACGCGAAGCCGCGCGAGTACAGCAGCCGGTTCGTCTTCCGGTCCCGCACCTCGAAGAAGTACTTGCCCAGGTTCGTGTCGTCGAGCGGGCGCGCCGGATGGCCCGGCCAGGGCAGCGGCTCCACTACGAGCCGCTCCAGGCTGAAGCGCTCCTCGGTGGCGTTGCCGGTGTGGAAGTAGTCGACGCGGAAGGTCCGGGGCGCGGCGAGGGCGGTGCTCGCCGTGAGCAGCAGCAGGAGGAGGGAAGCTCGCATGGGGCGGCACTCTATGCGCACGGCCCCCGGCGCTTCCTCCAGGAATGTCCGCTCAGAACGACCCGGAGACACTCGCCGCCGCGCCCGTCCCATCCGCCGCGACGCCCACGGTCATGGAGGGCGCTGGCTTCGCGGGCGAGGACACGAGGTAGAGCACCGCCCCCGTGACGAGCGCCGCGCCCCCGCCGACGAGCAGGCCCGTCATCAGGTGGCTCTTGTTCACGAGCGAGTCGCGCAGCGCGACCGTCTGGGCATCCGAGCCCACCAACCGGCCCCCATTCGCCGCGCGGCGGTCCTGCAAGCCGTCCAGGTCCTTCTGCGCCAGCAGCCGCACCACGCCCGTGCCGCCCAGGGCCGCCACGCCCACGCCCAGCGCCACGTAGGACCCCGTGCGCAGGCCCGTCCGCGCTGGCGCCGTGTTGGCGGTGAGGTCCGCTTCCTCTGGCAGGCGGCTGGGGGCGGTGAGCTCCACGCCCGTGCTGGCGGCCGGCGTGTTCCGCGCGCTCGGGTCCCAGGGGGCCCGACCGTTGGCGTTGTTCATCACCACGAGGTTCGACGGCGAGCGCCCGGTGGTGACGAAGTCCACGAGCGCATGGAGCGCTTCGCTGGGGGCCTCCAGGCCCTGCGTCTTGAAGCCGCCCTCGCGCAGCTTCTGCCCGCCCTCGACGTTGAGCACCGTGGCGGCGAACCACTTGGGCCCGCTGCTCGGGCGCTCCAGCCGCACGACGATGACCTCCTCCACCCCGAGCGTGCCGCCCAGGCGCACCGCGTGACTCAGCGTGCGCTCCTCGTTGCCATCCGCCACGGCGAGGCACGGGAAGGGCGCGGCCGTCACCGACCCCTCGTACGCGAGGTCCACCAGCAGCGGCGTGTCCGCGCCCTGGGCCTGCACCTGCCGGGGGAAGCTCGTCACGTCCCCCTTCACCACGGAGATGTCATACGCCCCGGCGGGGAGCTCCCGCGTGAGCGGCGTCTGGCCCACGCTCAAGCCGTCCAGGTACACGTCCGACGACGGCAGGGTGGACTTCACCGACAGCTTCACCTTCGGGGCCCGGGCCAGGTCGCGGCGCAGCTTCTCGAACGCCTGCCGCAGGGAGGGCGCGTACTGGTCCGCGTCCAACTGGTACTTCGGCTGGAGCCGCAGCACCTGATGGAACGCCGCGTCGCTGTCCTTGAGCTTCCCGAGCGCCCGGTAGTTGAGGCCGTGCAGCAGCTGCGCGTGCACGTAGAGCTTCCAGCGCTCCTCCCCCGCGGGCAGTCGCTGGATGTCGCGCAGCGCATCGTCCACGAGCTGGGTCGCCTTGCCGTTGCGGCCCTCGTAGAACTGGTCCTGCGCGGCGTCGAGCTGCCGCTGGAGGTCCTCGAAGGAGCGCTGCGGCGCGGGGAAGAGCCGCTCGGCGAACTCCGGCGCGCCCAGCACGCGCTGCTCGGGGCGGGCGCGCAGCGCGTCGTAGAACGCCTTCGACTGGCCGCTCAGCTCCGCGTCCCGGCAGTCGCCGCTGGAGACCACCAGCCGGTGGGGCGCGGCCTGCGCGGCGGTGCACAGCAGGCACAGCAACAGCGCGAACGGGGTCGGCTTCAGGACGGAGGGATGGGGCACGGAGCGCATGGGCACGTGGGGTGGGAAAGGGATGCCGGGCCAGCGATGCAGGCCGCGTTCCGTCCTCTACCGGACTGTCCGCCCTCCAGGCCAGTGACCCCGGGCACGCCCGCCCCGGTCCCGGACCTGGACGCCCATCCGAAGTTCGGGGCTCCCTGCTCCGCTGGCTGCTCCCCGGGTGAGCCACCGGAGGCACGGGTACGACTCCTGCTTCATCCCCACTTTCCGACGTGGGGCGTCACGGGCGACGCCCACCCCACCTTTGCGAGGACCCACCCCATGGATCGCGCCTGGAAGAAGAAGGTCATCGTCATCACTGGAGCTTCCAGCGGCATCGGCCGGACCACGGCGTTGCTGCTGGCGAAGAAGGGCGCGCACGTGGTGCTCGCCGCGCGCCGGGAGGAGCCACTGGAGGACCTGGCGGCCGAGTGCGAGGCCCTGGGCGTCCAGGCCCTGGTGGTGCCCACCGACGTGGCGGACGCGGCGTCCGTGCACCACCTGGCGCAGGAGGCCGTGCGCGTCTTCGGCCACTTCAACGGCTGGGTGAACAACGCGGGCGTCTACATGCTGGGCAGCCTGGAGGAGACGCCGGACGAGGCCTTCCGCCAGCTCATGGAGATCAACTTCTTCGGCACGGTGAGCGGCGCCCGCGCGGCGCTGGGCCAGTTCCGCCGCCAGGGCTACGGCACGCTCGTCAACGTGTCCTCCGCCTTCGGGACGGTGCCCGCGCCGTACCTGAGCGCCTACGTGTCCTCCAAGTTCGCGGTGCGGGGCTTCTCCGCGTCGCTGCGCCAGGAGCTTTTGCGCACCGGCATCGACGTGTGCACGGTGATGCCCGCCGCCATCGACACGCCCCTGTGGCGCCACACCGCCAACTACACCGGCTGGCGCATCCGCCCGGTGGAGCCCGTCTACGCCCCGGAGCGCGTGGCCCGCGCCATCCTGCGCGTCCTGCGCCACCCCGAACCGGAGACCCTCGTGGGCCCCTCGGGCAAGAGCTTCGCCGCGATGCACGGGCTGTTCCCCGCCACCTTCGAGCGCACGATGCGCGCGGGCACGGACGTGCTGCACTTCAAGGACGAGCGGCAGGGCGCCACCCCCGGCAACGTCTTCCAGCCCATGCCGGAGGGCACCGGGACGTCGGGCGGTTACCACGGGGCCGGAAAACAATGGCTGCGCCGTCTTCTGGTCGCCGGAGGACTGGCCGCGGCGGCGGTGTCCCTGCGCCGCCGTGCGAGCGACCGCCGTCTGGGCGCGAGGCTTTCCCACGCCCTGGGGGTGTGATGGCCATGTTTCGGAGGGGCGCTCCCATTCCGGGGGACTTCCGTGACGGGGCCATGACATGAACTGGGGAAGAGTCACGCCCGCCATGAACATCGCCGTCCTCGTCAATCTGCGTGCGCGTAAAGGCTCCGAGGGCATGGGAGGGCTTGTCCGCGACCTGCTCCCCCGCGCCCGGGTGGCCCTCACCCGTTCCCTCGAAGAAGCGCGGGAGTGGGTGGACCAGCTGCGGCACGACCCGCCCAGCCTGCTGCTGGCGGGCGGAGGCGACGGCACCATCACCGGCCTGCTCAACGAGCTGCGCTCCCAGGGCGTGGCCATGCCCGCCATCGGCGTGCTGCCGCTGGGCACCGGCAACGCCTGGGCCCGCGTCACCGGCGCGCCCCGTCCCCACGTGGCCCTGAAGCAGATCGCCGCGTACGGCGAGCGGCTGCCGCCCCTGCGTCCCTTCTCGCTGGTGCGCGTGGAGGGCCGGGTGGCGCCCTTCGCGGGTACCGGCTGGGACGCGGAGATGATTCAGGACTTCAAGAACCAGCTCGCCTCCGCCGGGCCGCTCAAGAGCTCGCAGGCGGGCCTGCGTGGCTACATGAGCGCCATGTTCACCCGCACGGTGCCCCGGCACCTGTTCGGCGACGGCAACCCGAACGTGTCCGTCTACAACCTGGGCGGCTCCGCGCTGACCATGGACGCGACGGGCGCGGTGCGGCCGATTCCGAATGGCGGCGAGGGTGCCCTGCTGTACCGGGGGCCCGCGGGCGTGGCGGGCGCGGCCACCACGACGGAGTGGGGCTTCGGCTTCAAGGCGTTCCCCTTCGCGCAGGCGGTGCCCCACCGGCTGTCGGTGCGCGTGTACGGCGCCGGGGTGATGGAGGCCACGCGCAACATGTTCCGCCTGTGGCGCGGCGAGCACCCCATGCCCCGCATGCACGACTTCTTCGTCGAGCGCCTGCGGATGGACTTCGACCGCGACGTGCCCTTCCAGATGGGCGGCGACGTGCTGGGCATGCGCCGCTCGCTGGAGTTCGACCTGGCCGAGGAGAACGTCCAACTCGTCGACTGGCGCCGCCTGGGCCGCCTGCTCGAAGCGTAGCCGCCGTCCTCGTCCTTCCTTCGCGCGAAGGCGCTTGCCCCCACCGTGTCCGCTGGACACGATGTCGGCGCGCCGCGCGCGGGGTGCCTTCCGCGCGAGGGACGGAGGATGTCCACACGTGAGCCACACCTATGAGTACCCGCGCCCGGCGGTGACGGTGGACTGCGTCGTCTTCGGGTTGGACGAGGAGGACCTCAAGGTGCTGCTCATCCAGCGCGGGGTGGAGCCCTACGCGGGACGGTGGGCGCTGCCCGGCGGCTTCGTGCGCATGGAGGAGTCCCTGGAGGACGCCGCGCGCCGCGAGCTGGAGGAGGAGGCGGGCCTGCGCACCAGCCACCTGGAGCAGCTCTACACGTTCGGGGCGCCGGAGCGCGACCCCCGGGGCCGCGTCATCACGGTGGCGTACTTCGCGCTGGTGAAGCTCAGCGCCCACCACCTGCAGGCCGCCACCGACGCTCGCGAGGCCGCGTGGTTCTCCGTCTGGGACACGCCCAAGCTCGCGTTCGACCACGCGGACGTGCTCGCCACCGCGTTGCAGCGGCTCAAGGGCAAGGTGCGCTACCAGCCCATCGGCTTCGAGCTGCTGCCGCCCAAGTTCACCCTGTCGCAGCTCCAGCGGCTGTACGAAACGGTGCTGGAGCGCGAGCTGGACAAGCGCAACTTCCGCAAGAAGATCCTCGCCATGGACCTGCTGGAGGAGCTGGACGAGGTGGAGCAGGACGTGTCCCACCGCGCCGCCCGCCTCTACCGGTTCGACCACAAGAAGTACAAACAGCTCGAGAAGGCCGGCTTCAACTTCGACGGTTCGACCACAAGAAGTACAAACAGCTCGAGAAGGCCGGCTTCAACTTCGAACTCTGAGGCGCCCTCCCGCCCCCTGTTGATGACCGTGCTCCGGAATGCCCCGGAGCGCGGCTTCCTCGCGTCGCCTTGACTTCGTGTCACGTGGACACTATGTTGGTGTCGTAGATACACGAAGTCGGGAGTGGCCGCCGGTCGCTTCCTTTCCGCAGGTTCCTGTCGTGCGTGCCCTTCGAGGGCCACGGGAGAGCCATGTCCACGCTGCCCTTCGATGTCGCGGTGGGTTCGGTGCAGGGTCGGGAGCATGCGCGCTCGGGGCGCAACAACCAGGACGCGGTCTGTGTCCGGGAGGGCGAGCACGGGCTGGTGGCGCTGGTGGCGGACGGGTGTGGCAGCCAGCCATGCAGCGAGCTGGGGGCGCAACTGGGGGTCCGGCGTTTGGCGCAGGCGGCGCTGGCCCGGCTGGCGCGCGGGGAGACGGTGGACGGCGAGGGGTTCCTGCCGGGGCTGCGCGAGGACCTGCTGGGGCTGCTGGAGGGGCTGTGCGCGGCGCTGGGCCGGGACGTGCTGGGGGACTTCCTCTTCACCATCGTGGGGGCGGTGATGACGCCCACGCGCACGCTCGTCTTCTCGTCGGGGGACGGGGTGTGGATGCTCAACGGACAGGTGCACGCGCTGGGGCCGTTTCCGGGCAACGCGCCGCCGTACCTCGCGTATTCGCTGCTGCGCGGGGAGGACGTGCCGCTGGTGTCACGGGCGCTGGTGCCCACCGAGGATGTGCACGCGCTGCTGCTCGGTACGGACGGGGTGGGGGACCTGATGGGCCTGACGGCCGCGCGGCTGCCCGAGCGCGATGAACCGGTGGGCCCGCTGTCGCGGTTCTGGACGGAGGAGCGCTACTTCACGAACCCGGATGCGCTGCGACGCCGGCTCGCGCAGCTCAACCGCGAGTCGGTGCGCGCGGACTTCGCGGAGCGGCGACTGCTGCGCACGCCGGGCCTGCTGTCGGACGACACCTCGATGGTGGTGCTGCGTCGGCGGATGGGGAGGGCGTGAGGCCATGGACCTCTGGCTGGAAGGCAAGAAGCTGCGGTTGGATCCGCAAGCCGCGCTGGGCAAGGGCGGCGAGGCGGATGTCTACGACCTGGGCGACGGCCGCGCGCTCAAGGTCTTCAAGCGGCCCGAGCACCCGGACTACCTGGGCCTGACGCACGAGCAGGACGCCGCGAAGGCCCGGCTCGCGGAGCACCAGCGCAAGCTGCGCGCCTTCCCCACGGGGCTGCCGGCTCGGGTGGTGACGCCGCAGGCGCTGGCCACGGACCGCAAGGGCGTGGAGGTGCGGGGCTACGCGATGCGGAAGCTGGACGGCGTGGAGCCGCTGCGCCGCTGGGGAGAGCCTGCGTACCGGCGAGCGGGCGGCAGGTCCGCGGACGCGGTGACGGTGCTCACGGGACTGCACCGGGTGCTGGGCGCGGTGCACGCGGGCGGCGTGGTGGTGGGGGACTTCAACGACCTGAACGTGCTGGTGACGGGCACGGACGCGTACCTCATCGACGCGGACAGCTTCCAGTTCGGAGGCTACGTCTGCCCGGTGTTCACCGAGCGGTTCCTGGATCCGCTGCGCCTGGACGCGGGAGCGCAGGCGCTGACGCCGGTGCGGCCGGCGACGGAGGACAGTGATTGGTATGCCTTCGCCGTCACCGTGATGCAGTCGCTGCTGTGCGTGGGGCCGCAGGGCGGCATCCACCGACCGAAGGCGCAGGGCGCGCGGCTGAACGCGGTGGCGCGGGTGCTCCAGCGCGTCACCGTCTTCCACCCGGACGTGCAGTACCCCAAGCCCGCGCTGCCCCGGGCCACGCTGCCGGATGAGGTGTTGCACCTGTTCCACCAGGTGTTCGTGGAGGACCGTCGCGGTGCGTTCCCGCTGCCGGTGCTGGAGCGGCTGCGCTTCACGGTGTGCGCGTCGTGCGGCGTGGAGCATGCGCGGGCCGCGTGTCCCACGTGTCAGCCGCATGCGACGGCGGCGGCCACGCCGGTGACGGCGGTGCGGGGGCAGGTGGTGGCGACGCGGAAGTTCACCACCCGGGGCGTGGTGGTGCACGCGAGCGCGGATGACGGGACGGTGCGCTTCGTCCACCACGCGGACGGCGCGTACCGGCGCGAGGACGGGCGCACGGTGATGCACGGGGCGTTGGACCCGTCGCTGCGCTGGGCGGTGCAGGGGGACGTGACGCTGCTCGGGCAGGGTGGACGGGTGGCGGTGTTCGCGCCGGGCCGGGCGCCGGAGTTCCTGGGGGTGGACACCTGCGAGAACAAGCCGGTGTTCGCGGCCAATGCCAGACACCGGTTCTGGGCGGTGGGCGGCGGGCTGTGGCGGGACGGTCCGCATGGGACCGAGCGCTGGGGGGATGTGCTGCAAGGACAGACGCGGCTGTTCGTGGGGCCCCGCTTCGGCCTGGGGTTCCACCGCGCGGCGGGCCTGCGGGGGGCCTTCCTGTTCGACGGGGAGCGCAAGGGCTTGAGGGACGGGCTCGCGCTGCCGTGGCCTTCAGGGCAGTTGCTGGACGCCGAGGCCGTGTTCGACGGGGACTCGGTGTGGCTGTTCCTCGCGGAGGAGTCCGGGGGGCGCACGGTGCACCACGCCGTGCTGCTGGGGCCGGACGGGGCGGTGCGCGCGAGCGCCCGGGCCGACGCGGGGGATGGCTCGTGGTTGGGGACGCTGAGGGGGAAGTGCGCGGTGGGGGGCGCGCTCTTCTGCGCGACGGACGCGGGGCTGACGCGCGTGGAGTCGCGGCAGGGCCGGTTGGAGGCGGTGCGCGAGTTCCCGGACGCGGAGCCGTTCGTGGACGCGGGGTGCCAGTTGCTCCTGTCGCGAGAGGGATTGACGGTGGTGGGGGCGCAGGCCCTCACCGTGTTGCGGATGACGTGAAACACGCAAGGGGGATGGACATGAAGACGACGACCGTGAAGGAACTGCCGCTGCCCGGGTTCTACAATGCCAACCATGCGGCCGAGTACGGCTACGGCCCCAACGCCGGGAAGTTGCAGCGGGAGGCCGGCGCGTGGAAGGCGGCGCAGGGCGTGAAGGTGTCCGCGACGGACACCTTCAACCTGCACCTGCTGCTCATCGACGTGCAGAAGGACTTCTGCTTCCCGGACGGCTCGCTGTACGTCGCGGGCCGGAGCGGGCGGGGGGCCATCGACGACAACCGCCGCATCGCGGAGTTCATCTACCGCAACCTGGGGACGCTGACGAACGTCACCGCGACGCTGGACACACACTTCGCCTATCAAATCTTCTTCCCGTCCTTCTGGGTGGACCAGGACGACCAGCCGTTGCAGCCGTACCGCGAGGTGACGCGCGAACAGATTGAGCGCGGCCAGGCGCGGCCGAACCCCGCGGTGGCGAAGTGGCTGTGCGGCGGCAACTACCCGTGGCTGCTCAAGCAGGTGAAGTACTACTGCGAGGAACTGGAGCGGGCGGGCAAGTACACGCTGTACCTGTGGCCGCCGCACTGCCTGCTGGGCAGCGACGGGCACGCGCTGTCGGGCGTGGTGCAGGAGGCGCGGCTGTTCCACTCGTTCGCGCGCGGCGTGCAGTCGTGGGCGGAGGTGAAGGGCGGCAACCCGCTGACGGAGAACTACTCGGTGCTGCGGCCGGAGGTGCTGACGCGGCATGACGGCCAGCCGCTCGCGCAGCGCAACACGCAGTTCCTCAAGACGCTGCTCACGTCGGACGCGGTGGTGATTGGCGGGCAGGCCGCCAGCCACTGCGTGAAGAGCTCCATCGACGACCTGCTGGGAGAGATTGTCGCGCAGGACGCGGCGCTGGCCCGGAAGGTCTACCTGCTCACGGACTGCATGTCGTCGGTGACGGTGCCGGACGGCAAGGGCGGCTTCGCGGCGGACTTCACGCCGCAGGCGGACGCGGCGCTCAAGCGCTTCGCGGACGCGGGCATGCACCTGGTGAAGTCCACGGATCCGCTGGCGAGCTGGCCCGACCTGCACCTGGCGTGAGTGACGTCTGGCATTCCACAACGACGAAAGGGGACACGGACATGAGCAAGGCGAATGGTGGCGGGGTCCAGAAGCTCTTCGAGGATGCGCACGCGGAAGGAGTGCTGAGCCCCGCGGGGTTGCAGGCGCTGACGGTGGTGGACCTGGGCGCGCAGATTCAGGCGGGCCTGGGCGTGCACGTGGACGACGTGCAGGCGAGCGAGGTGGTGCTGGTGACGGTGATGCCGGATGACTCGGGGAGCATCTCGCACGCCGGGCACACGAAGACGGTGTGCGACGGGCACAACCTGGTGCTGGACGCGCTCCTGGCGAGCCAGCAGAAGGACGGCGTGCTGTTCCACACGCGCTACCTGAACGGGCATGTGCTCAATCCCTTCCGGCCGCTGGAGGACGTGGTGCGGATGCACTCCGGCAACTACGCGGCGGACATGGGCACGCCGCTGTATGACAACGCCGTGGTGCTGCTGGGCACGGTGCTGGCCAAGGCCCAGGAGTTCAGCGGCAACGGGGTGCCGGTGCGCACGGTGACGCTCTTGATTACAGACGGCGCGGACCAGGGCTCGCAGAAGGCGCGGGCGAAGGACGTGGCGGCGGTGGTGAAGGACCTGCACCGAGTGGAGAATCACATCGTGGCGGCGATGGGCATCGACGACGGCGTGACGGACTTCCGCAAGGTGTTCCAGGACATGGGCATCGCGGACCGGTGGATCCTCACCCCGGGACAGAGCGCCCAGGAGATCCGCGCCGCCTTCCAGGTGTTCAGCCAGTCCGCGGTCCGGGTCAGCCAGGGGGCGGCCAGCTTCAGCCGCACGGCCCTGGGTGGGTTTGGACGCTAGGCTAGTAGCACTCGAGGACTTCGATGATCTGCGAATAGGGGGCGCCCTGCCAGTTCCCGGACACCCAGGCGCTGCCCTCGCCGCAGTAACACCGCCAGCGACCGATCTCGTTCGTCATCGCGGCGTCGCTGTAGAAGACGCGGCTGTACTGCTGGTCGCCTTCACAGGGAGGAAGTTCGTCCTTGCGCGTGGACAGGTCCGGCTGCGCATCCAGGGTGGACTCGACTCCGCCACATCCCGACAACATCAGCCCCACGGCCAGCGCCGCACCGCTCATCATCGCATTGATACGCATCTGGATTCCCCTCTTGGGTGGCGTGTAACAATTCGCCAACCTAGCACACCTGGAGGGCAGGGGATTTCAGGAAGACCTCGGCGGCCCCGGTGCGCCCGTGACTCAGGGCCTCCCGTTGGTGGAAGGCCGTGAGCATGGGGGCCAGGCCCTCTTCGCCTCCGAACTGGAAGCCCAGTTGGCTGCTGTAGCAGGCGCAGCCCTCCAGCTTGCGGCCCAGGTGCTCCGTGATGTCGACCGCCAGGGGCTGCAAGCCCCGGGGCAGGGCCGCGTCCGGACGCGCCTCCGGCTGTCGCACGGCATAGGGTGTATCGCGGTAGTAGAGGATGCGATTCGACGGGATGCCCAGCGCCTGGACCGCGCGCACCACCTGCACGTGGTCCACGTGGCTCCCCAGCGCCTGCGGCACGAAGACCCGGTCCGGCTTCAGGTCCCACAGCACCGGGCGCAGACACCCGCGCACCCAGGCCCCCACGACATCGCCGGTTCGCGGCGGGCGGAACAGCTCGGCGGGGCTTGAGTAGCCCCGGTGGGGCGCCTCCTCCAGGTCGCCCCACACCGACACGTCCACGCCCAGCCGCTTCGCGAAGGCCTGGTCCTCCGCGCGTCGCAGGGCCATGTAGTCCACCTCCGGCCCCAGGCCCTTCGACGTCTGGCATTGCAGCGCGAAGCCCTTCGGCTCCGGCACCGACCGGGTGAAGACGGTGACGAGCGCCACCGTCCACCCCTGGTGTTTCAACGCCGCCAGCGTGCCCCCGCAGGAGAAGGCCACGTCGTCCAGGTGTGGCGAGATGAAGAGGGCCGTGCTCATAGGAGGTGCGGCGCGGCCCGGAAGCGGCACGTCGGATCCGCGCTCTCCTCCGTCGTCGCCGGGTCGTAGAGGTGCGTCCACCGCGTGTCCGGTCGCGTGCCCGTCAGCTCCGTGTAGATGCCTTGGATCCTGCGCCCCACGGCCTGCCACGAGTACAGCTTGCGCACCTCCTCCAGCGCCGTGGTCGCCAGGCGCTTGCGCATGGGCCCGTTGTCCAGCAGCAGGGTGATGGCGTCCGCCAGCGCGTCGCTGTCCTTCGGCGGCACCAGCAGCGCGTCCCGGCCGTCCTCCAGGCAGTCCACCACCCCCACCGCCTTCGTGGACACGATGGGCAGCCCGGAGGCCATCGCCTCCAGCAGCGTGTTGGAGAACCCTTCCGAGTACGTGGGCGACACGAACAGGTCCCCGCTCCGGTACAGGTCCGGCGCCTCCGCGTAGGTGGACGCGCCCACCAGCTCCACCGTGTCCCGCAGTCCCTCCGCGTCCACCCTGGCGCGCACCGCCTCCACGTCCGGTCCAATCCCAGACACGCGCAGCTTCAGTCTGCGGCCCTGCGCCACCAGCCGCTTCATCGCGTCCAGCAACTCCATGACGCCTTTTCTCGCGTCCACGCGGCCGTGGTACAGCAGCACCGGCACGTCCCGCAGGTCCCCGAGCGACAGCTCGTTCCTGGGGTGGAAGCGCTGCGTGTCCGTGGCCCCCGGCACGATGGTGAACCGACTCATCGGGGTGCCGTGGTGTCCGTGCACCTCCTCCGCGAAGGAGCGGCTGCCGATGAGCAGCGCCCCGGAGTGCCCCAGCACCGCGAGCATCGCCTGCTTGTGCGTGTCACAGCACGTCCCCACCCAGTGCCCGTCCCCGCCCTGGATGGACACCACGTTGGGCAGGCCCAGCCGCCGCGCCGCCTCCAGCGCCGCCAGGCCACACGGGTAGCCGTACTGCGCGTGGATGAGGTCGAAGGGCCGGCGCCGGTGCTCGCGGATCACCGTGGCCACCAGGTCCTCCACGTCCTGCTCGAAGCTCGCGGGCTGGCCGTGGTTGATGCGCTGCTCGCCCCGGGACTCACACCCCAGCACGTGCGCGCCCGGAATCCCTGGCGGAGGCCCGCCCCCGTACACCGCCATGCCGGCCGGGTCGTTGCGGTACTGGCTCACCATCGTCACGTCGTGCCCGCAGGCCACCAGCTCCCGCACCAGGTTGAGCGCATAGACACTCATCCCGGAAATGGCCGGGAAGAAGCGCCGGGAGATGAAACAGATCCGCAGTTGGTTCAGTTCGTTGCTCATGCCGCCACCTCCGCGCCCGTCGGCAGGCGCGCCCGCAACCACGCCAACGCCCCGGGCACCATCTCGTGCGCCCGGTGCGCATCCCTGGACAGCTCCACGCAGACGAGCCGGTCGTACCCCACGCGCGCCAGCTCGCGCAGGACGGACGGCACGTCCACGTCGCCCTCTCCGAACGGCAGGTGCTCATGCACGCCGCGCTTCATGTCCTCCAGCGCCACCGTGCCCAGCACCGGCGCGAACTCGCGCACCGCTTCCGCCGGCGTCCGCTCCTGCGTCACCAACAGGTGTCCCACGTCCAATGCCAGCCGCACCGGCGCCGCCCCCTTTTCCGCCACCCGCACCTGCAACTGGCGCCACGCGTCCACCGTCTCCACCAACATCCCCGGCTCCGGCTCCACCGCCAGCACCACCCCGCGCGAGGCCGCGTGGTCCGCGAGCCTCGCCACCCCCTCCACCAGCCATGGCCAGGCGATTTCCTCCGTCACCCCCGGACGCGGCACCCCCGCCCAGAAGGACACCGCCTCTCCCCGGCACGTCGCGCACACGTCCACCGCGCGCTTCAGGAACTCCAGCCTCCGCTCCCGCCCCTGCGCGTCCGGGGTGATGAGCGTGGGTTCGTGCTTGCTCCGCGGATCCAGGAGGAAGCGCGCGCCGGTCTCCACCACCAGGCCCAATCCCAGACGCTCCAGCAGCGCGGCCAGTTGCTCCGTGCGCCGCTCGAAGTCCGGCGCGAACGGGTCGAAGTGGTGGTGATCCAGCGTCAGCGCCACGCCGTCGTAGCCGCTGTCCGCGATGAGTCGCAGCGCGTCCTCGAACCGGTGGTTGGACACGCCGTTGGTGTTGTAGGCGAAGCGCGGTGCCATGGTCATTGCCCCCCGAAGCGACGGCTCGCGATCATCGCCGCCACCGCGTGCGCGGTCGGCTCGCGATAGAGCGGGTACAGCCCTCCCACGCGCGCCTCGGCCAGCCGCACGTTGAACCAGGCGGGGCCGCCCAGCCGCTCCTCGGCCTCCTGCGTGAGGCGCACCGGCCGGGCTCCCGGCGGGGGCGCGCCCAGGCCCACCAGCGGGTCGCACCGCTCCAGCAGCCGCTTCACGTTGCGCTCGCCCAGCCGGGCGTAGGTCATCGTCTCCACCTCCAGGCCCGGCACCAGCGCCTTCACCACGTGCACGGGGTGGCCCGGCGGCGACAGGTCCGCGACCAGGATGTCGAAGCCCGCCGCGTGGAGCTGGCGCACCACGTGCTCGCACCGCAGCGACGGGTCCTCCACCACGGGTGTTCGGGGCAGGTCCTCGAAGCGCACCTTGCGCCGCTGGGAGAGGATGCACGCGGTCTGCTCGCGCAGCGCCGCGGACGGCATCCGCGCCCACTCCAACATGCCGCGCATCGCGCGTGGCTCCTCCGCGTCCGGATCCACCTGCGGCAGGATGCGCTCCATGTATTGCTTGGAGGCGACGCGGGCCACCTCGCCCAGCGGACCGTGCGAGAAGGCCAGCCGCGCCCTCGAGCCCGCGAACTCCAGCAGCGCTTTTCGCAGCGCCCGGTCCCGGTCCGGGTCGACCGCCTCGCCGCAGCCCACCATCAGCAGCGGCTGGTCCCCCACCGACAGGTCGCGGCCCACCACGTACACATTCACGAGACCGAACTCGGTGCTCGCCAGCTTCGCCAGCACCTCCACGCCCGCGTGCTGGTAGCGCTCCAGCAGCGCCTTCACGTCCGCCGTCAGCTCCGCGCCCTCCAGGTCCAGCACCACGCCCTGGTCCATGGCGCGGTACTGGAGCCCGTTGCCGTCGCGTTGCAGCAACTCCAGCAGGCCGTGCGCCAGCGCCTGCTGACGCGTCAGCCCCGCGCCCTGGCCGTTGGTGATGGGCGTGATGAGGGGCGAGCGGCCCTGCAACTGCGCGGGATAGATGGCGATGAACTCCTCCGGCACCAGCACCCGTTCGCCCGTGGACAGCCGCTTCACCTCCACCCAGACGAGCGGCATGTCGGGCCGGTACGGACTGCCGGCGGGCAGTCCCAGGGTGAGCGGATCCGCCACCGCGGTGGGGCCCCGTGCGCGCACCAGGGTCACGTAGCTGCCGTGCACGCGGGGCATGCGCTTCAGCGCGAGCTCGGCGAAGGTGTCCTCCGCGAGTTCGCCCAGGGCTCCGACGCGGGCCTCGTCCTCCGTGTGGCCGTAGCCGTTGCCGTGCGTCACGCCGTTGGGCCCATCGTTCATCCGCAGGTTGGAGATGGTCACCGGCACGCCCAGCCGGTCGATGGCGTCGATGCGGAACAGGTGCAGCTCGCCCGCGGGCAGGGCGTGGGAATAGGCATCCAGGGCTTGGGCGAGGCTCATGACGGCTCCTTCAAGGACAACACACGAAAGGCGAAGCGGGGACGGCACACGTGACGGGGTTCACGCCCCGCCGAAGCGGCGGCTGGCGAGCAGCGCGGCCACCGCGTGGCGCTCCGGCTCGCGGTACAGCGGATACAGCCGCCCCACGCGCGCTTCGGCCAGGCGCACGTTGAACCAGGCAGGCCCGCCCAGCCGCTCCTCGGCCTCCGGCGTGAGGCGCACCGGTTGGGCTCCCGGCGGCGGTGCGCCCATGCCCACCAGCGGATCCCTGCGCTCCAGCAGCCGCGCCACGTTGCGCTCGCCCAGGCGACCGTAGGACATCGTCTCCACCTCCAGCCCCGGCACCAGCACCTTCACCACGTGCACCGAGCGCCCGGCCGGGGACAGGTCCGCGACCAGGATGTCGAAGCCCGCCGCTTGCAACTGGCTCACCACGTGGTCGCAGCGCAGCGACGGGTCCTCCATCGCGGGGGCCCGGGGCAGGTCCCCGAAGCGCACCGTGCGCCGACGCATCAGCGTGCACGCGGTCAGCTCGCGCAGCGCCGCGGCCGGCATCCGCGCCCACTCCGCCATGGCTTGCAGCGCGCGCGACTCCTCCGTGCCCAGGTCCACCAGGGGCACGAAGCGCTCCATGTATTCCTCCGTCGCGATGCGGGCCACCTCGCTCAGCGGGCCGTGCGAGAACGCCTTGCGCGAGCGGGCGCAGGCGTACTCCAGCAGCGCCTTGCGCAGCGCCCGGTCCCGGTCCGGGTCCGCCGCCTCGCCGCAGGCGGTCACCATCAACGGCTGGTCCCCCACGGACAGGTCGCGGCCCACCACGTAGACATTCACGAGGCCGAAGTCCGTGCTCGCCAGCTTCGCCAGCACCTCCACGCCCGCGCGCTGGTAGCGCTCCAGCAGCGCCCGCACGTCCGGCGCCAGCTCCGCGTCCTCCAGGTCCAGCACCACGCCCTGGTCCATGGCGCGGTACTGGAGCCCGTTGCCGTCGCGCTGGAGCACCTCCAGCAGTCCGTGGACCAGCGCCTGCTGACGCGTCAGCCCCGCGCCCTGGCCGTTGGTGATGGGCGTGATGAGGGGCGCCTTGCCCTGCAACTGTCCTGGATGGATGGCGATGAACTCCTCCGGCACCAGCACCTTCTCCCCGGTGGAGAGCCGCCAGGCTTCCACCCAGACGAGCGGCATGTCGGGCCGGTACGGGCTGCCCGCAGGGAGCCCCAGCGTGAGCGGATCCGCCACCGCGGTGGGCCCCCGGTCGCGCACCAGCGCCGCGTAGCTGCCGTGCACGCGGGGCATGCGCAGCATCGCGTGCTCGGAGAAGGTCTCCTCCACGAGCTCGCCCAGCGCGCCCACGTGGGCCTCCTCCTCGGTCATGCCGTAGCCGTAGCAATGCGCCACCGCGCCGGGCTGGGGGCCCAGCCGCAGGCTCGCGGAGACCACCGGCACGTCCAGCCGGTCGATGGGGTCGATGCGGAAGGTCTGCAACGCCCCCGTGGCGACGGCGCGGAAATAGGCCTCCAGGGCCTGGGACACACTCATGACGGCTCCTCCAACAACGCAGCGGAACGGGTGTGCGGACGCGGGCCGTCCGGTGCGGGCGCGCGGGTGGCGCCGTGGGCGATGCGCGACGCCATGGCTCACGCTCCCCCGAAGCGGCGGCCGGCGAGCAGCGCCGCCACCGCGTGACGGTCCGGCTCGCGGTAGAGCGGATACAGGCGCCCCACGCGTGCCTCCGCCAGCTTCACGTTGAACCAGGCGGGACCGCCCAGCCGCTCCTCGGCCTCCGGCGTGAGGCGCACCGGCTGCGCTCCCGGCGGGGGCGCGCCCAGGCCCACCAGCGGATCATGCCGCTCCAGCAGCCGCTTCACGTTGCGCTCGCCCAGCCGGGAGTAGGTCATCGTCTCCACCTCCAGGCCTGGCACCAGCACCTTCACCACGTGCACGGGGTGGCCCGGCGGTGACAGGTCCGCGACGAGGATGTCGAAGCCCGCCGCATGGAGCTGGCGCACCACGTGGTCGCACCGCTGCGATGGGTCCTCCATCCCCTGCACCCGGGGCAGGTCCTCGAAGCGCAGCGTGCGCCGGCGCATCAACGTGCACGCGGTCAGCTCGCGCAGCGCCGAGGCCGGCATCCGCGCCCACTCCGCCATGGCGTGCAGCGCGCGGGGTTCCTGGGACGCCACGTCCACCAGGGGCACGATGCGCTCCATGTAGTCGGCGGGCGCGACGCGGGCCACCTCGCTCAGCGGCCCGTGGAAGATGGCCTTGCGCGCCCGTGAGCCCGCGAACTCCAGCAGCGCCTTGCGCAGCGCCCGGTCCCGGTCCGGATCGACCGCCTCGCCACACCCCGTCACCAGCAGCGGCTGGTCGTCCCCCGCGGACAGGTCGCGGCCCACCACGTAGACATTCACGAGGCCGAAGTCCGTGCTCGCGAGCTTGACCATCACCTCCACGCCCGCGCGCCGGTAGCGCTCCAGCAGCGCCTTCACGTCCGGCGTCAGCTCCGCGCCCTCCAGGTCCAGCACCAGGCCCTGGTCCATGGCGCGGAACTGGAGGCCATTGCCATCCCGTTGCACCAGCTCCAGCAGGCTGTGCGCCAGCGCCTGCTTCTGCGTCAGCCCCGCGCCCCGGCCGTTGGTCAGGGTCTTGACGAGCGGGGTCTTGCCCCGCAGGTGCGCGGCCCGGACGCCGATGAACTCCTCCGGCACCAGCACCGTCTCCCCGGTGGACAGCCGCTTCAACTCCACCCAGACGAGCGGCATGTCGGGCCGGTACGGGCTGCCCGCGGGCAGCCCCAGCGTGAGCGGATCCGCCACCGCCGCCTCTCCGAGCGCGGTCACCAGCTCCGCGTAGGTGGCGTGCATGCGCGGCATGCGGGGGATGGCCAGGTCCGCGCGGAGCTCCTCGGTGAGCTCGCCCAGGGCCCCGATGTGCGCCTCGTCCTCGGTGGCGCCGTAGCCGTTGGCGGAGAGCGCTTCACCAGGACGGTCTCCCAGCCGGAGGCTGGCGGAGACCACCGGGACGCCCAGCCGGTCCAGCGGGTCGATGCGGAAGCGCATGGGCGCTCCCGAAGGCATGACGCGGGAATAGGCCTCCAGGGCCTCGGCCAGACTCATGACAGCTCCTCCAACGGAACGGGACGGGTGTGTGGCATGCCCGAGAGCAGCCGGTCGAACAGCGCGAGCGCGTGCTCGCGGGTGACGCCCCGGGCGAACTCGAACGTGGTGAAGACGTTTTCGAACGGGAGCTGCTTGAGCACCGCGCGGTAGCGGCGCAGCTCGTCGTGGCTCAGCGGAATCGCGTAGTGGAAGCCCTTGTGACACGACAGCGCCGTGGGCTTGCCGCGCGCGTCCAGGTCCACCTTCAGCGCGTCCC
>SECN01000052.1 GCA_004173515.1 Myxococcaceae bacterium
CCCGTGCGCCGGGCCACCGCGCCGGAGAAGGCGCCGCGCTCGTGCCCGAACAGCTCGCTCTCCAGCAGCGTCGCGGGGATGGCCGCGCAGTTGACCGCCACCAGCCGGCCCTTGCGCCCGGAGGCCTTGTGCAGCGCCTGCGCCACGCGCTCCTTGCCGGTGCCCGTCTCGCCGGTGATCAGCACCGCCGTGTCGCTCGGGCCCACGCGGGCGATGAGCCGGCGCAGCGCCTCCATGGCCGGGCTGTCCCCCACCAGGTGCCCCGGGCGGGCCAGTTCGTCCAGCAGCCGCTCCCGCTCCTCCCGCAGCGAGCCCAGCGCCAGTGCGTTGCGCAGCGCCGTGATGAGCCGCTCGGCGGAGGGGGGCTTCTCCACGAAGTCCGTGGCGCCCAGCTTCAGCGCCTGCACCGCCTCCGCAGGGGACGCCTCGCCGGAGAGGACCACCACCGGCACGGCCAGCGGCCTGGGCAGGCGCGCGAGCAGCTCCAGCCCCGTCTCGCCCGGCATGCGCAGGTCCAGCAGCATCAGCGCGGGCGGCGCGTCCGGCGCTTCGAGCAGGCGCGTCGCCTCCGCGGCGGAGCGGGCCTCCACGGTGGTGAAGCCCTCATCGCCCAGCAGCCCGCGCAGGGCCCGGAGCACGCCGGGGTCGTCATCGACGAGGAGGATGCGGGGGCCTGGCTTCATGACGTCACCTGGGAGCCGGGAGGGATGCGGGGCAGCGACACGTGCGCCAGCGTCCCGCCGCCTGGGCCCGGCTCCAGCCGCAGGGTGCCACCGTGCTCGTGGACGATCTTCTGGGCGATGGGCAGCCCCAGTCCACTGCCGCCGGGCTTGGTGCTGAACAACCCCCGGGTGAGGACCGCGCCGGACAGCACGCCCGGGACGCCCCGGCCGCCGTCGTTCACGGTGACCTGCACCGCGCCATCCACCTCCGTGTGCAGGGCCACGCGCACGGGCGGCGTGTCCGGTCCGGAGGCCTCGGCGGCGTTCTTCACCAGGTTGCCGAAGAGGCGGCGCAGCCCGTCCGGATCCGCTCGCAGTTGGACCTCCGGCCCGGGCTCCAGCTCCACGGGCACCGGCGAGCTGCCCGCGTACAGGGTGCACACCTCGGCCAGCAGGGCGCGCAGCCCCACGTCCTGGAAGCGCGGGGCCGGCAGGCGCGCGGCGAGGCGCGTCGGGTCTGGCGGGGCGCTGTCATCCTGGCGGGACAGACGCGCGAGCGAGAGCTTCATTGCGGTGAGGGGGTTCTTCAGCTCGTGGGCCAGCGCGCGGGCCACGTCCTGCCAGGCCGCGATCTGCTCGGCCGCCTTGAGGCGCTCGCGCTGGGCCAGCAGCTCCTGCCCCATGCGGTTGAACTGTCCCAGCAGGTCCTGGAGCTCGTCGCGCGGAGGCTCGGGCACGGACAGGCGGACGGACAGGTCCCCCCGGGAGTAGGCCCGCATCCCGTCGATGAGGGTGGCCACGGGGCGCGTGAGGACGCGACCGAGCAGCGCCGCGGCCACGGCCAGCACGAGGCCGGACACCAGCCCCAGGGAGAGGATCAACGCGGGCACGCGGCGCACCAGCGCCCGCCGCGCCAGCTCCGCCTGCGCCAGGTTCAACCGCGCGTCGTCGAGCGCCCCCTGCGCCAGCCCGCGCCGCTCCAGGTCCGCGGACACGTCATCGAGCACGCCCTCCACCGGGGCGATGGACAGGGAGAGCACGCGCTCCAGCACCCCCTGGGCCAGCGCGCCCAGCAGCACCAGCGGAATGAGCCCCGTGAGCAGCATCACCGCCAGCAGGCGCCGCCGGAAGCGGGGCGGAGGCGGCGGGGGTTCCATCGACGGGGCGCGGCGCATGATTCGCTGTTCATACCGCAGGCCCCCACGGAATTGTCACGGCCGTCTCGAGGGGCAACGACAGACGTCGCGAACCCCTGAGCACCGCAGCAGGTTCGCATGAGAGGCATTGAAGGGGATATGGGTCCGCACGGGCTTTCCACTGGACGCAGGGCAGGCAACCAACCGCGAGCCTTCGCCCGGGGGCTGTCGGTCCGCGAGGGAGGACCGCACCTTCCGGCAGGAGGTGACGGCACCATGGCGGAAAACCCCATCGAGAAGCAGCACCAGCACGAGCGTGAGCAGGAACGGGATCGGCTGCGCGAGGAGGAAGAAAAGGATCTGGAGGTGGAATCCCACCGTGGCGCTCGGCCCCTGGAAGGCTTCGCGGGAGGGCACACCACATGGACGGGCGCGCAGGACGACGAGGCCGCCTCCCGCGTGCACGCTGGTGACGCCGACGCATCGTGGGAGGCCAGCGAGCGTCAAGCCCGCCTGGAGCCCGAGCCCCGCGCTTCGGACGAGGACGGAGATTGAGGACGGCGGTCCGCGCTACTTGTTGGCCCTGACCTTCTTCACGACGACGGGCTTCGCGGACGAGCCCTTCGCGGGGGCCACCTTCGCGATGGCGGGATTGCGCCGGGCGGATAGCTCCGGAATCAACAACAGCTCGATGCGACGGTTGCGCGCGCGTCCCTGCGGCGAGGCATTGGCCGACAGGGGCCGCGTGTCGCCGTAACCGGCCGCGAGCATGCGCTTCGCGGGCACACTCCCCTTGTCCTGGAGGAAGCGCACCACGTTGACGGCGCGCGCGACGGACAGCTCCCAGTTGGTGGGAAAGGTGGCCTGGAGCTTCTGCGAAGGGGGTGAGTCGTCGGTGTGCCCTGACACCTGGATGAGCTTGTCATCCACCTTGGACAGCACAGCGCCCAGCCGGGTGAGGACCTCCTGGCCGCGCGCGCTGATGCTGGCGTCGCCGGAATCGAAGAGGACCTTGTCCACGAGGTCCACCTGGATGCGGCCTCCGTTCTGCGTCAGCCGGATGGCGCCCTCGGCGATCTCCTTCTTCATCTTGTCCTGGAGGTCCTCGTAGGTGGCCTTGAGCCGGGCCAGCTCCGCCTCCTGCTCCTGCACCGTCTGGCTGAGCTGGGCCTTCTCGGTGTTGAGCTGATCCTTCTCGGTGGTCAGCTTCGCGCGCTCGGTCTCCAGCGCGGCCAGCTTCGCTTCGAGCAACTGCTTCACGGCCTCGGCGTCGGTGGCCCGGGTGGCCGCGGCCGCCGCCGCCGCGTCAGCGACAGTCGTGCTGCGGTGCGACAGGTAGAGCACCAGACCCGCGAGCGCCGTCACCAGCGCCGTCACCAGCCAGGGGACCCAGGCCCTTCGTTCCGTTTCCATGTCGCGACCTCCGGGGGTGGAATGGACGAAGGCCACGCTAACGGCAGGTCCCAGGTGCGCCTCAAGGCGCCCCGGGTGCGTGCAGGTGTCTGGGGGTGCATTGTTGAACCCAGGGCACATTCACGCCCCGGAGGGACGGGTCAGGCCCTTCGCGCCCCCTGGGCGGCATCCGGGTCCGCGGTTGTATGGGATTGGGTCTCTCCTCGCGACACGAAACAAACCGAGACATCGCACGAAGCCGGTCGCCATCCATCCGCGACATCGCAGGCTGCGAAGGCTCCCACTGCGTGGCATTTCACGTCACAGCCTCCAGCCGTCTGGCGGAGGCAGCGCGAGGCGAGGCGTCCCCTGCGCTCGTCGAGGCGCCGCGTCGGGGCCCCACCGTGCGGTGAGGCCCCGACAGTCGAGACGCCCTGCGGCCGTGTGGCTACGGCGCCTGGTAATCCCCCATCGGGATGTCGACGTAGGATGAGCCGTTGGCCGGATGGAGCACCGTCACGGCACCGGCCGCGGACTCGTCGGCCAGAAACTTGTCCTGGGTGTCCACGACCAGCAGCAGGCTGTGACCCGGCGGCAGGTCGTAGTCGGTCAGTTGGAACCCGAAGTCCACAGCGGTCGGCTGGTTGGCCTGCTCGTTGTGGAGGGTGTAGGCGGCGCTGGTGACGATGCGGTCATTCTTGCCGTTGGTCACATCGAACAGGTACGCCACCAGCGTCACCGACGTGTTGGCGGGCTTGACGGTCAGATGCAGCCGCACCTCACCACTGATCCGCTGACGCTGAGGGAACAGGTCGCTGCGCCAATACACCGCGTGCTCCGACGTGATGTCGGCGGTCTGGTACCGCAGCGGGAGGGCAAGGCGCTCCTGCTGGCCCGTCTTGAGCAACGCTGCGGCCACTTCCGCTTCCGTGTTGACCCCGGCGGTGAAGGCGTACTCCCAGGCATGGGTGTCCGGCTCCAGGCCCATGCTGCCCGGTTCCCGGCCGGGCGTCCTCAGGTGGAACCGCTGGGGGGAGCGCACGAACGTCTCCCAGTCCGGGAACTTATCGGCTGCCCGGAGCGGGTGGTACATCGGCTCGACCACCACGGTGTTGCCGTCGAGTTCGCCGAGGCCCTTGAGGTGGTGGTCGAACCACCATCGCATCGCGTCCGTGGGACGGCTGCCCAATCCGGCCAGCCCGGTCACCTCGCCCGCGCCGTGGTCTCCGACCTGCACGATCAGCCGCTTCGCCGGTTCGCTGAGCTTGTTGAAGAACTCGACCACCTTGTTGTTGGAGAACAGCGTCTCGTGCCAGTAGGTACAGAGCAGGATCGCGAGGTCCGACCGGTTGAGCTTCTCAAAGATGCCGTCTGCGAGCGGCGACCGTTCGGCTGCAAAGGCCAGCAACTCGGGCATGTGAGCCTGATAGTCGGCGGACGTGAAGCCCTCGAAAGTCAGCGCCGTCTCCGGATTCAGGTAGGTCGGGTGCGGCAACGTGGGCTTGTCGGGCTTCGGCGGGAACGGTTCCCGTTCGAACAGCGCACGCAGCGCGAGGAACGCCTGCATGTGCCGGGTGTTGTTCTCGAACAACCCTGCCGCCAAGTCCGCCCAGGCACTCATCGCGGCGACGGCCTTGACCCGACGGTCGTGGGCGGCGATCAGCAGGCTCTGTCCCGCGCCGTAGGAGGCGCCGGCGAAGGCGATCCGGTCCGGAGCAGCCTCAGGCACGTTGTCGAGGACAAAGTCGATCACCGCGCTGCCGTCCCTCTGGTCCCGAGGCCCGGCCACGTCGATCAGCCCTTTGGAGTCGGCCAGTCCCCGCTCGCTGTAGGCGAACGCGATGTACCCGGCCCGCGCCAGCCCGGGCATCAGTCCGGCGCCGTCCTCGATGATGGGCACCTCGACGCTCATCGTCTCAGGCTGCTCCACCCCGGGCAGCGGGCCCGGCGGATAGGTCAGGCCCATCCAGTATGAGCGCCACCCCATTGGAGCCAGCGGTGACGGCAGGATGATCACGGGGAAGGGGCCGGCCCCTTTGGGCATGGCGCAGTACGCATCGAGGTACACGCTCACGTCCGGTTGTGAGGGTTCCGGTTCGACCGGCACGTGGGCGGAGAAGTGCTTGATATCGCTGATGACCCCTGAATCGATGCTGCGGGGTGGGGTCGACGGCCCATAGACGGAGTCGAATGCGCTGGACGGATACAAGTGATCCTGGCTGGCCATGGGGAGTTCCTCCTAGAGGTGGACACCGCGTCCACCTGAGGAAACTGGCCACGTCCTGTCGGCCTACACCCAGACCTGGAGTCGCAGGCGGCGCCAGCACTTCAAGAGCGAGGGCAGCAACACGACCGTGAAGCGGGGCCGGGTCCAGTGGCCAGCGCGTACAACGGCCCTTGCCTCACCCCGTGCGAAGGGTGAGGCAAGGGCCATGCTGTTCGGGACGACCCGCGTCCTTGCATCGGTTCACGTCCTCGTCGAGCATCGGTTCGTGTCCGCCCTCCCCTTCGCGTCGTCACGTGGCTGGCGCTCCTCGCTGGTGGATCCGCGGTGAGCACCCGCCCCCGTCCTCCATCCCATCGCGTCCTGGCCGACCTCTTCGTGCGCACGCGCGCGCAGGAGGGGGCGCTCGTGCTCGGCGCGGCGCTCTTCACCGCCCTGCTCGCGCAGGTCGCCATCGCGGTACCGGGCTCCCCGGTGCCCATCACGGGACAGACGCTCGCGGTCGTCCTCACGGCCGCCGCGCTCGGGCCGGGACGTGGCGTGGCCGGGCAGCTCGCCTATCTGCTGCTGGGCGCGGTGGGCCTGCCCTTCTACGCGAAGGCGGCCAGCGGCTGGGCTCCGCTCGTCGGGCCGACCGGCGGCTTTCTGGTGGGCTTCCTCCCCGCGGCCTTCCTCGTGGGCCTCGCGGCGCGCCACGCCTACGACAGGCGGCCCTGGACGGCGGTGCCCCTCTTCGTCGTGGGTCAGCTCGTCATCCTGGCCCTCGGCGTGGCCTGGCTCCGCGTGGCGGCCTCGCTCGACTTCGCCACGGCCTTCCAGAAGGGCTTCCTCCCCTTCGTCCCCGGAGGGTTGATCAAGGCCGCCATCGCGGGCCTGGTCATGCCCCTGCTCTGGCGGCTCGCACGGGCTCGCGCGACCTGATCCGGGGCGCGGGTCAGGGCGGTCGGCGGGTCTGGGCGCGGGTCATCGCAGGGGTGGGCAGGGGCTCGCGGGTGATCGCGACGACGAAGTCCAGGAAGGCGCGGACCTTGGCCGACTGGAGCCGTGCGGAGTGGTGGTACGCGTAGAGGGGATACGTCTCCTCGGCCCACTCCGGGAGCACTTGAACGAGCTGGCCGCTGGCCAGGAACTCCTGCGTGTAGAGCTCGAGGAGCTGCGCGATTCCCTGCCCTCCAAGACACGCCGCGAGCACCGAGCCGCCTTCGTTCACCATGAGCTGTCCCGACACGTTCACGGGCACGACCTTCTTGCCGCGCACGAAATCCCATCCGAAGTGGGTTCCCGTGGACGGGTCTCGCATCAGCACGCACTGATGCTTCTCGATGTCGCGCGGCTGCCTCGGCATGCCGTGGCGCGCGAGGTACGCGGGGGATGCGCAGGTGACGACCCGCGTGCGCATGAGCAGCCGGGACTTCAAGGCCGACGGTTCCGGGACACCGAAGCGGACGCTGACGTCGAAGCCCTCGCGGACCAGGTCCCCCATCCGGTCACGGACCGCGAACTCCAACTCGAGGTCGGGGTGCTGCGCCAGGAAGGGTTGGAGGCGAGGCATCAGCACCATGGGTCCGATGCCCCCGTCCACGTTCACGCGCAGACGTCCGCGAACCCGGGTCGAGGCGCCGCCCGCCTCGGTCGTCGCGTCCAAGATGGCGGCGAGGTGCGGCGCGACGGATTCGTAGAACAGACGCCCTTCATCGGTCAGCGAGATGGAGCGGGCGGTGCGGCGGAAGAGGCGCACGCCGATCCGCTCCTCCAGACGCGCGACGGCACGACTGACCGCTGATTGCGTCAGGCCGAGCGCCTCTCCCGCGCGAACGAAGCTCCCCGCCTCCACGACCGCGCCGAGGACGCCGAGCCCGTCGAGCGAATGTCTGTCGACCCCCACGAGACCTCCTTTTGTTCATGCTCAGGTTGCCGAGTATGCACGTGCGGAAGCCTCGAAAGGGCCGTACTTCATCTCACGATGCGAGCCGCGACAGTGCGGCTTCCCGGAGCAAGGACCCAGTCATGCGTGTCTTCGTCACAGGCGCCACGGGCTTCATCGGAGCCGCGGTCGTTCAGGAACTCATTGGCGCGGGCCATCAGGTGCTCGGTCTTGCGCGCTCGGATGCGGCCGCCCGGTCGCTTGCCGCCGCCGGTGCCGAAGTGCATCGGGGTGCGCTCGACGATGTCGACAGCCTGCGGCGCGGCGCGGCGGGCTCGGAGGGCGTCATCCACACGGCCTTCATCCACGACTTCTCCAAGATGACCGCCGCCGCCGAAACCGACAGGCTCGCGATCGAGGCGGTCGGCGCCGTGCTCGCCGGCTCGGACCGCCCCTTCGTCGTCACCTCCGCGATCGGGCTCCTCGGGCAGGGCCGAATCCGGACGGAAGAGGACCTGCCGGATCCGGGCTCGGCCGGGGCGCACCGCATCGCCTCGGAAGGCGCGGCGCTCGCGCTGGCGTCGCGCGGCGTGCGCGTATCCGTGGTGCGCCTTCCGCCATCGGTCCACGGGGACGGCGATCACGGCTTCGTCCCGGCCCTCATCCGCACCGCGCGCGAGAAAGGCGTCTCGGCGTACCTGGGCGAGGGACGCAACCGGTGGCCCGCCGTGCACAGGCTCGATGCCGCGCGGCTCTACCGGCTGGCGCTCGAAAAGGGCCCTGCGGGCGCCAGGTTCCACTGCGTCGCCGAGGAGGGCGTGCCCACCCGCGACATCGCGGACATCATCGGCCGACGCTTGAACATGCCGGTCGTCTCGAAGCCCGCCGAGCAGGCAGCCAGTCATTTCGCCTGGCTTGGACGATTCTTCGCGATCGACGTTCCCGCATCGGGCGCGCGCACGCAGGAGCAGTTGGGATGGAGTCCGCGCCAGCCCGGACTCCTCGATGAT
Organism: Myxococcaceae bacterium; assembly: GCA_004173515.1. Classification (GTDB taxonomy): domain Bacteria; phylum Myxococcota; class Myxococcia; order Myxococcales; family Myxococcaceae; genus Corallococcus. Next base: position 8,289 of record SECN01000052.1, read on the forward strand.
CTCGAACGGGGGACCTACTTCGAAACAGCAGGCGCGCACGGCAGTTGAATATCCCGCGGACCGTCACGTAGACGGAGCTGTGCGGCGCCAGCCCAGGCCCGCCCATCTCATAGGGGGAATCAACGTATGAACAGGAAGCTCGGCGCGGCGGTGTTCATGATGGCGGCGTGTACCTTCGGTCCGATGACGGCCGCCGCGCAGGATGACTCGGCGGAGTCCAGCAACTTCGAGGTCACCGGCTCCAACGAGACCGCGACCCACGAGTGCAAGCCGGGCAGCACGGTGGAGATCACCGGCGAGTCCAACAAGGTCACGCTGACCGGCGAGTGCAAGAGCGTCAACGTGAACGGCTCCAACAACACGGTGACGGTGGAGGCCACCAGCGCCATCGACGTGACGGGGATGTCCAACTCCGTCACCTGGAAGCGCGGTCACGGCAAGTCGAAGCCGAAGATCAGCCGCACCGGCATGAACAACAAGGTCGTCCAGGCGAAGTAGTCGTGCGACCCCCGCGCCTGCTTCGTCATTGGAGCAGGCGTGTGGGGGCATGAGGCACCCGCTTGACTGTCGGGGCTGGGGCCACTCTGGTAATCAGCGTGCGTCTCCCACCCGGAGCGCGTGCATGACGAGTTCCCCCATCGTGGCGGTCAGCGAGGAGCATGAGCTGGCGCTGCTGCTGTCCGGAAGGTGCCGCCGCTGCGCGGAGCGGCTGCCCGGAGGCACGGCACTGCGCGGACGTCCGTGTCCCCGGTGCGGCGAGGCCACGCTGCCGGACGCCACGGATCGTGCGGTGCTGCACGAGCTCCACGACTCGCGCTCGGCGGTGCGGCTGTGGCTGGCGGTGGCGTCCGTCACGGCGGGGGCGCTGGTGGCCAGTTGGTTTCCGCTGCTCAATTCGCTGCTGATCATCGGCGCGCTGGTGTGGATCCGCTTCACGGTGGTGAAGCCGGCCCTGGCGCTGCTCACGCCCCGGCGGCGCATCGTGACGCGGTGGACGCTGCGGCTGGCGGCGGGCTGCTTCCTGGCGCTGTCCGTCATCGCGCTGGAGCTGCTGACGCTCATCCCCGCGGCCGGGGCGCTGGTGAAGACGGCGGTGAGCGCCCTCCAGGTGGCGGCGGCCGGAGTGATGACACGGCGCTACCTCACGTGGCAGGTCCACCGTGAGGTGCTGGGGGTGCCGGTGGCCTTCTGGGAGCTGGCGCTGCTGGGCGTGTGGACGGCGGTCCTGCTCGCGGTCGTGGCGGGGATGGTGGCGGTGGTGTTGTGGCTCCTCGGGCAGGTGGGGCTGCTGGACAACCCGGTGTTGGGGGTGAAGCCGTGATTCCCTTCGCGATGGTCTCCCAGGCCCTTGGGCTGAGCAGCGCCTCCGGCACCCGGGCGGGATTGAGCCTGCTGGCGGTGGCGCTCGCCTCGCACCAGGGCTACGTGAGCCTGCCCTCTTCGCTCATGTGGATGGCGCACCCGGGCGCGATGGCGGCCTTCGCGGTGGTGCTGGCGTTCGAGATGATCACCGACCGCGACGAGGACATGCACATGCTGCTCGGGCTGGTGCAGTACGGCCTGAGCGCCTCCGGTGGAGCGCTGACGGTGATGGCCTCGCTGAACGTGGCCACGCAGGGCGTCCCCGAATGGGTGGTGGGCGCGGGCGGCGCGGGGCTGGCGATCGCCACGCTGGCGTTGCGGCGGCGCGTCCACTCGGAGTTCATGAGCCTGGAGAGCGAGTTCGTCCACCCGCTGCGGTGGCTCAACCGGCTGCAGGAAGGCGGCGTGCTGGCGCTGTGCTTCGCCATCTTCTTCGCGCCGGCGCTCGCGTTGGGAGCCGTGGTGCTCATGGGGGTGGCGGGCGGGGTGGCAGCCTTCTTGGCGCACCGGGCGGAAGCCAGGCTCTACCGCCGGCCCTGCCCTTCGTGCGGCGCGTCCATCCGGGTGGAGGCCTCGCGCTGCGTGCGCTGCCACACGGAGGTGCCGGTGGCGAAGCGTCTGGAGCTGGGGCTGGGAGACAAGGCGCGGGCCGCCCTCCGTGGGGCCATCGGCTCGGTGTTGACCACCGCCGGCCAGCGCGGGCATCCGGGAGACGGAGCGCGGGTGGTGACTGCTGTCAGGAAGGGGTGACTCCAGTCACCAGGGGCCGAGGGCCTGGGGGCTCCGCGCTTTGGGCTCTGGCGCAGGGTCGCCTCAAGGAGATCAAGCACTTGGGCTCCGCAGCGCACCTCTTGAAGGGCTGGCATGTCTCCTGCTGTAGGTCTTCGACATTCAGCAACCTTCAACCTCCCGAGGAAATCCCCATGGCCCTCTCGACTGTCTCGAACCGCTCCGCTGCCATCCGCGCCCCCTCGCAGAACGTGGCTTCCCGGCCTGATGGCGTGTCCGGCGCCCGCGTCCAGGGTGGCGGCTGCCAGAAGCCCGGCTCGAACCTGGCGGCGCAGCGCCAGCAGGACGGCTTCAGCGCGGGCCCCCAGCAGGGTGCGCAGTTCCAGGCGTTCATGGAGGGCCTCAACGAGGTGGTGAAGGGGCTCCAGCAGCTCACCCAGATGCTCCAGGCCAATGGGCTCGGTGAGACGCCCTCGCTGGGTGGCGAGGACGGAGTCGAGGCCCCGTCGGGGATGTCTGGCGCGGACGGTGCTTCCGGCGCGAGCGGTCCGTCGAGCGCAGGTGACGCGTACCAGGCCGGGCCCTCCGAGACGACCGGCTCCGAGGCGACCGGCTCCGCGGGAGAGGCTCCGCAGGGTCAGGTGGGCGATTGGATCAAGCAGGCCCAGAAGCTGCTCGCCGCCGCGGGCATCCCGGCCGACAAGATGAACGCCCAGGACATCGCGCGCATCGTCGAGCACGAGTCCAGCGGCAATCCCAGCGCCATCAACCTGACGGATCAGAACGCGAAGGACGGCCACCCCTCCATCGGTTTGATGCAGACCATCCAGCCCACGTTCGACGCGTTCAAGCTCCCGGGCCACGACGACATCCGCAACCCGGTGGACAACATCGTCGCGGCGGTGCGCTACGCGGTGGACCGCTACGGCTCGGTGTCCAACACCCCGGGCATCAAGGGGCTCCAGGGCGGCAGCGGCTACGTCGGGTACTAGGAGTACCGGATGGGCGCGGACGTGGGTCGCCCCCCGCCTGCGTCCATCCAACGCACGGGCCTCAAGGCGGCCGGCATGCGCGCAGCGAGCTTCCAGCGAGGACCGCGCACGCGCGTGGAGCGCCCCCCGGACATTCGGCATCCGACAGGCAGGGCTGGTGGCACCGCTTGCCTCCACCCAGGTCCACGCGCCTGCCCCGGATACGCAAGTCGCAACCAGGGTCCAAGGGAGACACCGTCCATCCCCGGGCGTCTCGGAACAGCAGGGCATGACTGTTCTTGACCCCAGGTGCGGAGACGACGACGTCACACGCGGGGTCCGAACCCACCGATACCATCGGCCTCTCCAGGGAGAAGCGGCGGCCCTCCGGCAGGGCTCGGCAGAAGCGCATGGTGCTGGAGTTCCAGGCCGATACACCCCTCCTCGGACCGGGATGCGAGGCGGTCAGGCCCGCACCTTCCGTCCCTCCAGAAACGCCCACAGTGAATATCTCCTTGCAGAAGAGTTAAATCCTCAATAACATGGATAAGCCTGAATCTGTGGACGGATGTATCCAACGGTCCAGGCAATCGCATCAAACGACGCCTGCTGATTCAGCGGCGTATGCAGGGGGAATGGAACAATGAAAAGCGCATTTGAAGCGGTGTCTTCGGCTGTTCTCGTCATGGCGGCGCTCACCGTGCTGGGCGGCTGTGGTGGCCCGTCTGAAACCGTGGAGGAGGAGTTCGACATGGAGCTGGCGAAATCCTCGCTCACCTTCACGGGAGCGGTGCTCAATGACGCGGGCACTCAATGTACGGTCAATGGCAGCACCATGCATTGCTGTCCTACCGGCTACGCGATGATTGGCGCGCACGTCACCAACAACGTCTTCAAGTGCGCCCAGCTCTCGTCCACCATCGGCGCCCGCTACCTCGACACGGGGACCATTCGCAACGGAATGCATGCCTGTCCCTACGGCAGCGTCATGGTCGGCCTGAACGCCGGCAGCAACCTGCTGGCGTGCCAGAGGCCGGGGACGACCATCGTCACTGAGTACGTGGACGGCAATCCCGCGACCACCGACGGCTATCCCATGCACGTGTGCGGGCCTGGCGGCTACGCCATGAGTGGCATCAACGTCGGCAGCAACCTGTACAACTGCGCGAAGTAGTCGAAACGCCCGCGTCGAGCAAACCCGCGAGCGGCGGGAGTGACACGAGCCCCTCAAAGGCACGCGCCACGCCCGCCGCCAGCAGGCTATGGCAATTCCTCAAGAAGCAGCAGCGACTGCCCTCGGTTCCATCCAAAATAATTGGTGCCGCAAAGCGGTGCGGTGGGGGCTCCTCGCGTCGTGGACCAGATGGAGAACGTATGAAGGCCCGGCGAGAGATTCTTGATCAAGCACACGTGATTGATGGGCCGATGGTGATCCTGAGCAGCCCCCGAGTTGTAGGCGTATTGTCCATTGGAGCAGGAACTCGGGCTGCCATCCACGTACAATTGATACATGCCCCAACTCCCATTGCATCCCGCAGCCGAGCGGAATGTGTCCGAGTAGGTTAGCAACAGAGCCTTCCCTCCGGCGCTGACGTTATGCATGAGCATGCGTCCCCCCACCCCGGACCAGTCTCCACCAAGCTCACCGCTCGCTGGGCCAGAGGTGTACGCCACCCCCTGGCCGCCGACTTCCTCCACCAGCAGAAGAGGGTAGGATCGCTCCCAGCCCAGGTACGCCTCTCCGGAGTCGGCACGAAGCCAGACGCTCAGGCTATGCAATCCTGCGGAAACACCTGGCACGGCACAAGTGAGCACAAACGGATCGTGGAAATCCCCGCCTGTCCCCTGCGCCTGGTACTTCCCAGTATAGCAATTCGTATTCAGGCCATCCAGCCTGACCATTACGGTGCCAGCACCACCGTTGAGCGCATACCCCGTACGAAGGGTATCCGCGAGCGTGATTTTCAGCAGCGTCTCAGAAGCCTGCTTCCTGTAGGACACCGTCCGTCCAGGAGCTCTCTGAAAAGCCGGGCTTGAAGAAACAAAAGTCGCTCCAGTATTCGAAAGGCCATGGCGCGCCGAAGCGTCAAGCTCCTCGACCAGGAGAAGTGCTCGCGGAGCATTGCTTCCCACGACAATGCTACCAATGCTGGCATGCACCCAGACCTCGAACTCATAGAGCCCCGCAGGAATCACATCCGTGACACATGTCGTCGCAAACGGGAAGTAGTAATAGTTACTCCAGCCCGCCGCATTCCAGCTATGCTGCCCCTGATAGCAACCAGGGCTCATTCGTCCACCATTCATCCGCACTTCGTAGTAACCGTAACCGCCGTTCGCACCGCCACCGGTCAGGAAGTTATCCGAGACCGTGACTTTCATCCGGGAGTCAGCGCTCGTTTTGAAGAGGGTGGTTTTGCGACCCGTGGGCATCCAGACACCAACTGTTGGCATCGCCATGGGGATCGGTGAAGAAGACGAAGCGGCCCAATTGGTGGGATACGGAGGCGCCACAGCACAGACGAACTGGGTCTGAGCCGTTTCCTCCGGATCCAGCAGACCATTCCCGTTGTTGTCGATGCCATTGCGGACGACCGTGCCACCGTAGGCACAGTTGGCACCCGTCGGCTCGGGTGCAAGGCTCAGCAGGGCGAGCGTTCCGGGCACCGCTTCGGTGTGGGTGGCTCCGTGGCACGTATAGGATGTCCGCCGGACTTCGCCATCCTCCAAGATCGCATTCTGATTGAGGTCGGCGCCTGACTGGATGGCAGTGCCGCCGTTCTTGCATTGATCGCCTGGGGTCTCCTGGCTCCAGCGGAAGACCACGTCTTCGTGAACCCTTGGATCCGGATCCTGGATGGGTTCATCGCCGGGGGCGCCGCCACAGCCATAGGCACCTACAGACACCGCGAGAATCAATGACTGACTTATCAGAAATCGCAACATGCCGCATTCCCCCATGGGTGCACTGGGGCAAGGCACCCATGACGAAGACGCACAAAGCTCGAAAACCCTAATAACCTGTGAGATAGGACTCCATCGGACTGTGGCGCACCCAACCGCATCCCAGGTGCACATGGCGCGGAATGCGATCGGCCCAACGGCCCATGGCCCTCAGGGCGGAAACCGGGCGCACAAGGACGTGTGTGCATTCCGCCAGAAATGTGGCGACGTGGTCCAGTACGGTCTCCCCCGGCGCCGCATCCCGTATGCTCCCCGCGCCATGTCCCCGAACCTGAAAGCCCGAAGCGCGCTCGTCACAGCCTCGCTCTTGCTGGCGACCCCAACGCTCGCGCAGGCACCGCAGGCCGGCGCGCCGCCCGCCGAAGCCGCGTCACCGTCGCCGCCCGCGCAGGCGCAGCCCACGATGACGAAGGCTCCGGAGCTGCTGCAGCAGGTGGCGGCCCCCTACCCTCCCGAGGCGCTCGCGGAGGGGCTCACCGCCTCCGTGCGCCTCATCATCACCATCGGCGCGGACGGCTCCGTATCGGACGTGTTGCCCACCGAGCCCGCGGGCCATGGCTTCGACGAGGCGGCCCTCGCGGCGGTGCGCCAGTTCCGCTTCTCCCCCGCCGAAGTGGACGGTGTGCCCGCACCGGTGCAGGTGGAGTACGTCTACCACTTCACCCTGGATGCTCCGCCGGAAGAGGCCCCCGGACAGCAACAGGTCCAGGAGGCGCCGAAGGCCACGCTCACCGGCCAGCTCATCTCCCGGGGCAGCCGCTCGCGCGTGCCCGGCGCCACCGTGCGCTGCGGTGACGACCCGGAGGCACCCGAGGCCCTCTCGGACGCGGACGGCCGCTTCACCCTGCTGGTGCCGCCCGGCGAGTGCGCGGTGCGCGTGGTCGCGTCCGGCTTCCAGCTCTACCAGACGAAGGAGCAGCTCCAGGCGAACGAGACCACGGAGGTGAACTTCTTCCTCGCCCCCTCCGCCGGCGCGCTGGAGACCGTGGTCCGCTCCGAACGCCCGAAGAAGGAGGTCGTGCGCCGGACCATCACGCGCCAGGAGGCGCAGCGGACGCCGGGCACCTTCGGAGACCCCATCCGCGTCATCCAGACCCTGCCGGGCGTGGCGCGCGCCCCCTTCATCTCCGGCGAGCTGCTCGTGCGCGGCTCCAACCCCGGCCAGACGGCGACGATGATGGACGGGGTCGGCATCCCCATCCTCTTCCACCTGCTGGGCGGCCCCTCGGTGGTGAACGCCGAGTTCGTCGACCAGCTCGACTTCTACCCGGGCGGCTACGGCAGCCAGTACGGCCGCGCGGTGGGCGGCATCGTGGAGGTCGGCACGCGCAAGGGCGCCGTCGACACGCTCCACGGCTCGGTGAAGGTGGACCTGCTGGACGCGGGCTTCTTCCTGGAGGCCCCCGTGGCGGACGGCATCAGCGTGGCCGCCGCCGCCCGGCGCTCGTACATCGACACGCTGCTGCCCGTCTTCCTGCCCAAGAGCGAGGGCAGCACGCTGTCCGTGGTGCCTCGCTACTGGGACTACCAGGTGCGCGTGGACTTCGGCGCGAAGCGCGGCGCCCGCTCGGAGGCGGAGGCCTCGCCGGACGGCGCGCGCAGCACCGGCTACATCATGGCCTTTGGCAGCGATGATCAGCTCCGGGTGGTGTCCTCGGGCCCGAAGACGGAGCGGGACCTGTCGATAGACACGCAGACCCTCTTCCACCGCCTCAAGGGAGACTGGACCTACCGCAAGGGCGCGCTCACCTCCGTCTTCACGCCGTACGTGGGCTACGACACCAACAGCTTCCAGTTCGGCGCCGCGAAGCAGGACGGCGTGAGCTACACGCTGGGCGCGCGCGAGGTGCTGGGCCTGGAGCTGTCCTCCGCGCTCACCGTGCGCACCGGCCTGGACCTCGTGTACGAGCGCCAGTCCTTTGACGTGCAGTTCCCCGCCCCGGAGAACTTCGAGTACGTGGCCTTCCCCGGCGCCGAGTCCGTGGGCGAGCTGCTGGTGGAGAAGATCGGCCTGGGCTCCTTCGACGGCGCGCTCTTCGTGGAGGCGGACGTGAAGGTGGGCAAGTTCACCTTCACCCCCGGCGTGCGCGGCAACCTCCAGGGCGCGGGCGACACCCGGAACCTGGCGTTGGATCCACGGCTGTGGGTGCGCTTCGCGGCCACCGAGCGCACCAACCTCAAGGGCTCGCTCGGCCTCTACAGCCAGCCGCCGGAGACGTTCCGCTTCATCGACCTGCCCTACGGCAACCCGGACCTCGTCTACCAGCGCGCGTTCCAGAGCAGCCTCGGCGTGGATCACCGCCTGACGGACGTGCTCAACGTGGACGTTACGGGCTTCTTCAACCGCCGCTACAACAACATCGCGGCGCCCGGGCAGATCGTCACCCGCGAGGGGGGCGGCGTGGTCCAGCTCCCCTACTCCAACGAGGGCATCGGCCGGGCCCTGGGCCTGGAGGTGATGGTGAAGAAGGACCGCGCGTCCGCGTCGGACAAGTGGTCCGGCTGGCTGTCGTACACCTTCAGCCGGTCGCTGGACGGGCGCGCGGGTCCCAAGCCCGACGGCGGCGGCGGTTTCGGTGGAGGCTTCGGCGGCGACGGCGATGCGACGTACGGCCTTAGTCCCTTCGACCAGACGCACATCCTCACGCTGGTGAGCAGCTACGTGCTGGGCAGTGGCTGGGAGCTGGGCGGGCGCTTCCGCTACACCACCGGACGGCCGACGACACCGCTCAATCACACGTTCGACCTGTTCCAGGCGGACCGCAACCGCTTCAACGGCACGTATGGCCCCTACGCCTCGGCGCGCACGGCGGGCTTCCACCAGCTCGATGTGCGGTTGGACAAGGGCTGGCAATTCCAGAACTGGACCCTGGGGGCCTACATCGACGTGCAGAACCTCTACAACGCCCAGAACGTCGAGTTCGTCTTCAACGACTACCGGCTGCGCCAGGAGTACGAGGTGCCCGGCATCCCCATCCTCCCCGTGGTGGGTGTGAAAGGAAGCTTCTGACATGAAGACCCTGATCCACTCCGGAGGCCTGCTCCTGCTGGCGATGACTGTCATTGCCTGCATCGACCCCGAAGACCAGCCCTCGCGCGTGCACGACTTCCGGGTGCTCGGCGTCTCCACCGAACAGCCCGAGCTGATGGCCTCCACCTGCGAGCGCACGCCGGAGGCCCTGGACGCGCTCGCGGCGGAGGTGACGTACCGCGCGCTGCTGGTGGACCCCGCCGGCGGGGGGCGCCCCATCCACTACACGCTGTGGGCCTGCGCGGATCCGGAGGACCGCACGTGCGCGAACGAAGCAGACCGCGCGCTGCTCGCGGAGGGCACCACGAGCGAGGGCGAGCTGACGTTTCCCATCCGCCCCGGCGCGGTCCGGGTGGGCGAAGACAGGCTCCTGCTGGAGCGCGTGCAGGAGGAGGACCCCTACCAGGGGCTGGGAGGCATCCGCATGCCGCTCGTCCTCCGGGCGGTGGCGGGCGACGAAGAGGTGTACGCGCAGAAGCTGATGGTCTTCTGGTGCCCGGTGGTGGAGGGCATGAAGGCCAACGAGCAGCCGGTGCTGCCGGGCCTGCGGGTGGACGACGTGGCGTGGCAGGACAGCGAGCTGCCGGAGTTCACCGGCCCCGGTCCCTTCGTGGTGACGTCCGAGGACGTGTCGGCGCTGGAGGAGGCGTACGTGGTGCCGGGCCTGCGGCTGCAGGCCGTCAACCTCAAGGAGGCGTGGGAGATCTCCTGGCACGCCACCCTGGGGGACTTCAGCCCGCAGGAGACGGGCGGCGCGGACTTCGGTGGCCAGCAGGGACGCCACCGCACGGAGTGGGAGCCGGCCGAGGGCGCGGCGGCCCAGGAGGTGACGTTCTGGGCCGTGGTGCGAGACGGGCGCGGCGGCAGCTCATGGTTGGTGCGGCGGGCGCGCTGGAGTCCTTGAGCACCGCTCCGTGATGTAGTTTTGGAGCGAGGTCTTCCCATGCAGCGTGCCGGCCGGATCCGGGAAGGTGCCGTCGATGGTGAGGGCCGTCATGTTCGCGTAGGACTCCGCGGCGGAGGGTGAGAAACCGAAGCCGCGGAAGGTCTCCACCCACCGCGCGCGGGGCACCTCCTCCACCCTGACGGGTCTGCCCAGCACCGCCGCGCAGGCAGCGGCCACATCCGCCGGCGCATAGCGTTGGGGCCCCTCGACCTGGAAGAGGCCGGGGCGGTCCTCCGACGCGGTCATCAAGTCCGCGGCGGCCTCCGCCAGGTCCCGGGGGTCCACCATGGGCAGGCGGAAGTCGGCCGGGAAGAACGACGGCACGACGCCCTGCTCCTGCGCGCCCTGGAGCGCCATGTCCCAGTTGGTGAAGTAGTAGGCGCCACGGACGATGCTCACGGGCACCGGCTGGCGTGCCAGTCCCTGCTCCATTTCGTGGAGCACGCCCAGGTCCCCGATGTGCTCGCCTGCCTGGGCTCCAAACGCGGAGACGGCGACGATCCGCTCCAGTCCCGAACCTTCGAGCGCTTCGAGGATGGCTTTCAGGGTGGCGCGCTCCTCGCGGTCCGTGTCCGTCGTGGGGGCCGCGGGCGGGTTGAGCAGGAAGAGGCGCCTGCCCTGCCGGAACACGGCCCGCAGCGCCTGGACATCCCGCACGTCGACCCGCGCCGCGTCCGCCCCCAATGCTCGCAGCGCCTGGAGCTTGTCTTCACTTCGGGACACGACCGTGAGCGGCTCGCCTCGCGCCAGGAGCAGCCTGGACAGTTCGGATCCGATGTGGCCGGTGGCGCCAAGAATGATGTGCATGGGACGGCTCCTGTGGAAACAGGTGGAGGCCTGGATCCTGGCGGATGCGTTTGACCACCGCCTGTCGGGAACCGTCGGGCCTCCCCCAAGATAGGGACGCGAGGGCGCGATGCATCCCCCTCGCCGCCTGGCAAACCCGGCCGGTGGCGGCCGACCTTGCCGGCCCTCCCGGCCCGGAACACGGCAACGCTTGCCGTCCTGGAGGTCGCTTCCGGGGGAAAGGAGCCCTCGCGGGGATTGGCACCCGCGTTGCTCTGGGGAGGGCCTGCCGCCCACCCAAGGATCCCAGCCCCCATGATGAAACTCCGCACGCTCCTGCTGTTGTTGCCCTGCCTCCTGTGGGGTCCGCTCGCGCGTGCCCAGGCGCCGAACGTCACGACCTATTACGAGCCCATGGAGGGGGGCGCCATCCGCTACCTCACCCTGGCGTCCCCGACCTCGACCGGGCCGGGTCCCAGTCACCAGTTGTCGCTCGCGCTGGCGTTGCGCAACAACCAGGCGACGTCCGTGACATTGAGCCAGGTGCTGATCGATTTCCCTGGCACGACGCTGTTCACGTCCATGTCCACCAGCGTCGCCGTGCCCGCGAACGCGATCCGCAACTGGTCGTTCAGCGCCGCCCAGAACATCGTCCTGCCCGACCCGGCGCCGGCCACCGTCCGCCTCTGGCTCTACTTCACCGGCTACCCGACCCCTGTCATCCAGACGTTCTCGCTCGCCGCCTACCAGGCTCCCACCGCGACGGGCAGCAACCGCTTCTGGGGCCGGGTGGGCGACCTGCGCCCCCACGAGTACTGGCAGGGCATGGGCGCGGTGCACGGCGCGAGCGTCCAGGGCTGCCAGCTCTTCGCCCATGACGTGGGCGTCTATGGTTGGACGGGCTCCGGCTGGTCCGACCTGCTCCCGGGGACCGACGGTTCGCAGAACGAGCACTACCGGCAGTGGGGAAAGCCCATCTACGCGGTCTCGGAGGGCACGGTGACGGCCTTCGTCAACACCGACCCGACCAACTTCCCGGTGGGCTCGGTCAACCCGGCATCCCACGGGGGTGGCAACAGCTTCCTCGTCGACAACGGCACGTATGAAGTCGGGTATGCCCACATGCAGGCCGGCTCGCTCAACCCCCAACTGTTGTCCATTGGCGCACAGGTCCACGTGGGTGACTTCCTGGGCCTGCTGGGCAACTCGGGCAGCTCCTCGAAGCCGCACCTCCACATCGGAGCCATTGCTTCGGACGCGTCGGCGACGCTGTGGTCCCCCCAGTGCGGAGGCCCGCTGCGCCCGTTGCCGCTCGACGGTGCCTTCGCCATCGACCAGGCGGTGTTGACCGCATGGTACGGGATGGAGCAGCTCGCGCCCTGGTCCCTGATGGACGGCGTGGGCATCCCCAGCGGAGCGGCCCCCAATCACATCAACTCGCTGCTCTGGCCCTCGGCGAGCCTTCCGGTGGTGCTGAGCCATGCCGTGCTCAACGACTTCGCGCTGGCCCCCAACGGTCAGCTGTGGGCCGTGCGCGACACGAACGCGGTCCTCACCACCCAGGACCGGCTGAGCGGCCCCCTCCACACCGGCGTGTACCTGAACGTGAACCCGGGCGGCTCCGCGAAGGCCATCGCCGTCTCCGCCGCGGTTCCCTATGTGATTGGGATGAACGACTTCGTCTACCGGGGCACCAGCACCGGGTGGGTCCAGACGGCGCAGACGGCCAAACGCCTCACGGTGGATGAGTCCACGGGCAAGGCCTGGGTCATCGGCCTGGACGACAAGGTCTACTCCTTCAACCCGTCCACCCTCGCGTGGAGCGCCCAGGCACCGACCTCCTCGACGGGCAAGGACATCGCGGTCGCCCAGGGCGTCCCCTACATCCTCGGCATGGATGACCGCGTCTGGAAGCACAACGGCTCTTATTTCGCGCAGTTGCCCGCCACCACGACGCTCAAGCGGCTGGCGGTGGACGGCAGCTCCGGCAAGCTGTGGGGCATCGGGGCCAACGACGGCATCTGGTCCTCGACGGGCGGCAGCACCTGGGCCGAGCACCCCGGCGGCGCCCGGGCCTATGACATCACCGTGTTCCAGGGGCTTGCGTACGTGCGCGGCCTGGATGGTGGCGTCTGGAAGATCGCGGGCTTCGGCTTCTCCCGCGTCAACGTCGTCCAGCCCTGAGCGTCCTCCACAACCCCGCACCGCCCTGAAGCCCGGGGCGGTGTGGGGTGTTCAGTCGCCCCGCTTCTTCTTGCCCCGTGCGACCTCGGTGGCCAGGGCGTCCAGCTTCGGCGTCCAGAACGCACGGAAGCGGTTCAGCCAGGCGTCCACCTCCGCCAGGGGCGCGGCGTCCACGGCGTAGAGGCGCCGTGCTCCATCCACCCGCACCGTCGCGAAGCCGTTGTCCCGCAGGACCTTCAGGTGCTGCGAGACGGCCGACTGGGTGATGCCGAACTCGCGCTGGACCACGGCCACGACCTCGCCCGAGGCGTGCTCGCCTTCCGCCAGCAGCTCCAGGATGCGGCGGCGAACCGGATCTCCGAGGACGTCGAAGGCGTGCATCAGCCTCCTGTATAGAACGCGGCCGTGCGCTCGGCCATCCCTCGGGCCACGTCCGGAGCCTCTCCGGCCGTCACGTGGGCGTCGGCCCAGGCCTGGGCGCTCACACGCATGAAGGCCTTCGCCTCGTCGGAAGCCGCCCAGACGGCATTGGCTTCCGGATCCAGGGACTGGCCACCTTCGACGTGGAGGCCCAGCCCGTAGAGTCCCAGATCCCAGCCCACGCCCGTGGCGCCGGGACCGAACTGGCTCCAGAACTGTTCGACGTCGGCGGCGTGCACGATGTGCTCGAGCGTCAGCCGCGTGCCCTTGCCTTCCGGGGCCAGTCGCACCGTCACCCAGCTCATGCCGCCGTTGAACTCCCAGGTGACATCAAACGCCGTGGGCCGCTCACAGCGGGTGATGGTGCCTCCCGCGTTCCCCTTGAGCTGATAGCGGCCACCCCGCTCCAGCTTCCCCTCGATGGGAAGGAACCAACGCGGGATGCGCTCCGCGCTGGTGACCGCGTCCCACAGGTCCTCGATGTCGGTGGTGTAGACACGGTGGGCAACGACCACGTGGGCCGGCTTGCCTTCGTGCTCGCGCTCGACGCATGCGCGGAACTGGGCGCCAATGATCTGGTGAAGCATGTGTGAACCTCCCGCTCTCACGGGAGTCACTACAGTCCGCACTCATATTAGTCAAATCTTATATGATGCCCGGACGAAGTGCGGGCCCGCGGTTTTCGCGCAACTTCCGGACGCCTTCCGGGTTCACAGGGCATTTCCCGGAGGAATCACCTCATGAAGCAACACGGCAGGACGACTTTCAGCTCGGCGTGTGCGCTGCTGACCCTGGGCATCATCGGCTGTGGCACCGCCGATGACGCCTTTGAACCTGTCGCGGAGGCGCCCCTGGGCACGTCCCAGGCGGCCCTCACGGTGTACGAACAGGCCGCGCAGGACACGGCCACCAACTCCGCGAACTGCGCGCCGCTGGGGAACTTCTACTGGGAGATTGGCAATGGCGCGGGGCTGCTCTACGGCTTCCCGCGCGGCAGCGGCGTGTCCGCCACCACGGTGCTGCCCATCGCGTCCGCGAGCAAGTGGCTTTACGCGGGGGCCTACGTGCAGTCGAAGGGGTACGCGAACCTCACCGCGGATGAGAAGAAGCGGCTCAACTTCACCAGCGGCTACATCGACGAGAACACCACCTTGTGTGGGGTCTCCGGGACGACCGTCTCGGATTGCTACGGCTCCGCCTTCAAGGACGTCTCCTACCGCCTGCTCCAGAATGGACGCTTCTTCTACAACGGGGGCCACATGCAGAAGCTGGCCCTGGACGATATCGGCGCGAAGAAAGGCACGGGCGTGGCGAGCGTCATGGATTGGATCAACGCCCGGCTGGGCACCACCCTGCCGGAGTCCGACAGCGACGTCGCTCCGGCCGGAGGCTTCTCCGGCAGCGCGGCGCAATACCGCGTCTTCCTGATGAAGCTGATCAACAACCAACTGGAGCTGTCCTCCAAGCTGGCGGTGGACTCCGTTCCAGCCTGGAATGGGGGACCCAATGTCTCCTACACGCCGTGGACGGTGGGCCAGGCGTATTACGGGCTCGGGCACTGGATTGAAGGCGAGACGGTCGGCGGCGTGTGGACCGTGACGGGCCACAACTCGGCGGGAGCGTTCGGCTTCTACCCCTGGGTGAACGCCGCCAGGAACCGGTACATGGTCCTTTCCCGCAGCCGCCAGCTCGGTGGGGACGCGGAGGGTGAGAAGTCGCGCGCCTGTGCGCAGAACATCCGCAAGGCCTACGAGCTGGGCGTGCCGCAGCCGTAGCCGCCACGCGGCCTCGCGCGTCCGTGAAGGCGACGCGCGAGCCGCTTCCTGGCGGAGCAGGACGGGTCAGCGCACCTCGAAATCGTAGATGCGCGTCGCCGGGTCGCCGTTCTGGCTCGGCGTCGTCACGTTGAGCTTGATGTAGCGAGCCGACGTGGCGCTGATGGCGTGGGTCGAGGTGTTGGCGGTGTTGTTGGTCACCGTCACCGGGGTGCTCCAGGTCGTGCCGTTGGTGGAGGTCTGGAGGGTGAAGGCCCGGGTGTTCCAGGTGCTCGCTTCACCGCCCGCGCCAGCATGCTTGACGACGAAGCTGCTGACCGTCTGCGCCGAGCCGAGATCCACCTGGAGCCACGCGGGGGCCACCAACGAGCAGAACTTGTCGGTGGTGCCGCCGGAGACGCTCCCGTTGACCGCCTTGGCCGGCGTCTCGCTGGTGTTGCAGGCGCTGGAGCCGGTCGCCGGTTTGTTGAGCGCCAGGTTGATGTTGCCGGCACCGACCGAAACGGTCTGGGTCTTGGTGTGGCTGGCGCCGCCGTTGTCCGTCACGGTCAGGCTGACATTGTAGTTGCCGGTGCTCGCATAGACACGGCTGGGGTTGGTCGCGGTCGACGTGCTGCCATCCCCGAAGTTCCAACCGCGCGAGGTGATGCTGCCGTCGCTGTCGGTGGAGGCGTCGCTGAAGGTCGCCGTCAGACCGCTCACGGTGACGCCGAAGTTGGCCACCGGCGGGGTGTTGCCGCTGACCGCGGTGTTGATCGCCGCCGCGTACTGCGCGGTCGTGCCCTGCGCCGTGCACTTCTGGATGTCGTCGTACAGCCACATGAAGCCGCCGTTGATGCCGGCGGTGCTCTTCCAATTGCTCATCCTGCTCTGCACCGTGGCGGGGCTGTCGCCGCTGCCGCAGCCGGTGCCGTGGCGCGACCACAGGCCCGGGTCGACGGTCATGCCCATCGCGGTGTTCCAGCTCGCCGGATTGTTGCCGGCACCGCCGTCGTACACCTGGAGGTAGATGCCGTCGACCGCGCTGCCGAGGTTGTCCTTGAGGCTCCTCCAGAAGGCCTGCTGGGTGTAGGGCGCGAAGGTGATCTTGAAGCCCAGGCCGATCAGCATCTGCCCGAACTGGGTGGTCAGGGCGAGGTCGTAGGCGCTCTCGTCATCGAAGTTGACCGCGGTCGCGCCGGTGGCCGTCTTCAGCGCCTGGAAGTTGCGGTACAGGATGCTGTTGCTGCCGGTGCCGCAGACGAGGGTGCTGCCGCAGCCGGTGGCGGTGCCGTTGACGAGCCGGGCCATGCGCTCGAAGTCGGGAACGCTCCAGGCGCCGATCGACACCTCGATGCGATTGACCGACGTCGGCGCGGTCTTGAGCGTGGCCAGCCGCGTGGGCCAGGCCGGGTCGCCCATGTAGGCGCCGTTCTTGACCACCGGGATGTCGTTGTAGACCAGGTCGCCGTTGTCCTCGATGTGGAAGCTCCACAGGATGACCGTGGTGAAGCCCGAGCCGCGCAGATCGTCCATCACCGCGGTGCCGCCGGAATAGAACGGACCACCACCGTAGATGGCTGAATCGGCCTGGGCCGTCGGCGCGAATGCGACCAGCGAGAGGGCGGCGAGCGCCGGCCAGACTGGAACGAGGCAGGACGAGAGTGGCTTCGACTTCGGCATGGTGCGCTCCCCTGTCGCCGACCTCGGCGACGGGCAGACATTGCGAGCGCTCAAATCCGAATGTCAATATTATTCAGGAATACCAGCGTAGCGTGAAATTCTCCTGAATTGGTAGCGCTAGGGGCTGTCCCTGATTAACGCAGCCATAGAAGCATGGAGGCGACGTGCAGGACGGCGAGATAGTTGGTCGCCGTCTTGTCGTAGCGGGTGGCGGCAGCTCGAAAGCGCTTGAGGTC
>SECN01000854.1 GCA_004173515.1 Myxococcaceae bacterium
GTGCCGGACGCGGTGGGCTACATCGTCCGCACGCCCGAAGGCACCATCATCCACACCGGCGACTTCAAGCTGGATCCGGATCCCATCGACGGGCTGAAGACGGACCTGGAGCGCTGGGGCGAAGCGGGCGAGGAGGGCGTGCTGTGCCTGCTGTCGGACTCCACCAACTCCGAGCTGGTGGAGGAGACGGGCAGCGAGCGCGTGGTGCAGACCACCTTCGAGCGCCTCTTCCAGGAGACGAAGGGCCGCATCGTCATCGCGCAGTTCTCCTCCAACCTCCACCGCGTGCGCCACATCCTGAGCCTCTGCGAGCGCACCGGCCGGCTCGTCGCGCTCCAGGGCCGCAGCATGGTGCGCAACGTGGAGATGGCCCGCGAGATGGGCTACATCCAGGTGCCCGACTCGCTCTTCGTGCACATCGACTCCGTGCCGAGGATCGCGCCCCACCGCGTGGTGGTGCTCACCACCGGCGCCCAGGGCGAGCCCCGCGCGGGCCTCACCCAGCTTGCCCACGGCGATGGCCCGGTGCGCCTGGAGGCCGGCGACCTGGTCATCGTCAGCGCGCGCCCCATCCCCGGCAACGAGCGCTCGGTGGGCGCTCTGCTCGACCAGCTCCACTGGCGCGGCGCCCGCATCGTCTACGCCCAGGTGGAGCCCGGCGTGCACGTCTCCGGACACGCCAGCCGCCCCCAGCAGCGCCGCGTGCTGGACCTCGTGAAGCCCAAGCACTTCGTCCCCGTACATGGAGAAGTCCGGCACCTTCACCGACACCTGACCACCGCGCGCGAGTCCGGCATGGCCCCGGAGGGGCTGCTGCTGGCGCACGACGGCGACGTGGTGACGTTCGAGGACGGCCGGGGTCGCTTCTCCGGCAGCGTGCCGTCCGGGCGCATCCTCCGGGAGCGCTCCGGCAGCGGCGTCGTGACGCCGGAGACGCTCGTGGAGCGCAATCGGCTGGCGGAGACGGGCATGGTGGCCGCGGTGGTGGTGCTGCGGCGCGACACCCAGGCCCTGGTGGCGGGCCCCCAGCTGTCCGGCCAGGGGCTCTCCCCGGACGAGCAGGGGGTGCTGTCCAGGATTGCCCTGGAGGCGAAGGCCTACTTCGAGGAGCTGAACCCACAGCTGCGCGGGGACGACGCCCTGGCGCGCGAGGAGCTGGTCCGGGCGGTGAAGCGGGCCTTCAAGCAGCACACCTCCCGGCGCACCCTGGTGGTGCCCTTGGTCGTCCGGGTGTAGGTATGGTAAGGGCGGCCAAGCGCGGCATCAGCCTGCGCGTGCTGGAGTTCGGCGACATCGAGAAGACGGGCCTCGCCAACGTCAAGCAGCCCATCAAGCTGCAGCAGGGCATCCCGGTGGAGAAGTCCAAGGAGCTCATCAAGGTGCTCAAGGACTCGAAGATCAAGGTGCAGGGCTCCATCCAGGCGGATCAGCTGCGCGTGACGGGCAAGAACCGCGACGACCTGCAGGCCGCCATGGCGCTGTTCCGCAAGGAGCAGGACCGGCTGAGCCTGGACATGCAGTTCACCAACTTCCGCGACTGAGTCCTTCCGCCATGCACGCCGCTCCCCTGGCTCCGCTGACGCTCCTGCTGCTGGCCACCGCCACCCCCACGTTCGCGCAGGACGCCGTGCGTCCCAGCCGTCCGGTGCCCGTGCTCAAGAAGGCGCCGCAGCCGGAGAAGGGGCTCAAGGACTTCGGCTCGCCCATGGTCCTCAAGCCGCTGACCATCGAGGGCGCCACGGCGAACTTCTCCGCCCGGGTGGGCTGGCGCAAGGACACGCTCTTCGTGGGCGTGGAGGCCACGGACAACCAGCTGCTCGCCGGCGACCTCATCACCCTCACCCTG
>SECN01000416.1 GCA_004173515.1 Myxococcaceae bacterium
ACGTCGCCCTGGATGTTCCTGCTGTTGCCGGTGCACTTCGTGATGGGGCCGGTGCACGGCGCCATCGTGAACTGGTGCGGGCACAAGTACGGCTACCGCAACTTCAAGGGCAGCGACCAGTCGCGCAACACGCTGCCGGTGGACGTGCTGTGCATGGGCGAACTGTTCCAGAACAACCATCACAAGTTCGGCGCGAGCCCGAACTTCGCGGCGCGCTCCTTTGAAATCGACCCCACGTGGCAGGTGATGCGCGTGCTGTCGAAGCTGGGCGTCATCCGCATCACCACGCCCCAGCGCGCGGTGTACCCGGAGCCGCGCGAAGTGGCGCGCGCGAGCAGTGGCGGCGCGCAGACGGCCTGAGCTTCGGGCCTTGAAGTCACGCGGGGGAGCCGTCCTTCAGGGACTGCTCCCCCGTTTTCGTTTCTGGACCTCAGTGCGGCGCGAGGGCAGCGCGCAAGGCTTCCGCCAGGGACACGGTGGGGCGACCGATGAGGCGGCTCAGCGCTCGGCCGGTGTCGTTGAGGTCACCCCGGGCGATTCCGTCGTCCGCGTCCGCGAGCACGTCCGCGTACGGCTTGGGGAGGCCCGCCTTCACGAGGGCGGCGGAGAAGTCCTTCGCGGGCAGGTCGTCATAGGCGACCGACTTGCCGGAATGGCGTGAGAGCTCCGCGGCGAGCTCCGCCAGGGTGAAGCCCGTGTCCCCCGCCAGTTCGTACACCTGGTTTTCGTGGCCCGTACCGGTGAGCACGGCGATGGCGGCGTCCGCGTAGTCCTGGCGGAGGGCGGGAGCGACGCGTCCGTCCTTCGCGCAGCCCCGGAGCACGCCTTGCGCCAGCGTGGGGCCCGCGTTGTCGGTGTAGTTCTCCAGGTACCAGCCGTGGCGCAGGAACACGAAGGGGAGGCCCGACTTGCGGATGGCCAGCTCCGTGTACCAGTGCTCGCCCGCGAGAATCACACCCGACGTATCCGCGTGCAGGATGCTCGTGTAGGCCAGCAGCTTCACGCCCGCCTTCGTCGCCGCGTCCACCACCGCCTGGTGTTGCTTGCGGCGCTGGCCCACCTCGCTGGAGGAGATGAACAGCACGGTGTCGCCTTGGGAGAAGGCCGCGTCCAGGGTCTCCGGCTGGCTGTAGTCCGCCTTGCGCACGTGCACCCCGCGTGCGGCCCACGCCTGGGCCTTGTCCGGGTGGCGCACCACCACGGCGAGGTCGGTCGCGGGGACTCGCTGGAGCAGTCCTTCGACGACGCGCTGGCCCAGCTTCCCCGTGGCTCCGGTGACGACGATCATGGCGGTCTCCGTTCCCTGTCTGGAACTGGCGCTGACTCTACTGGCGTCCTTGAGTGGTGCGCTGCCACACTCCACGGGGAATGGCATTCCGGACCTGTGGCCTGCTCCTGTTGATGTTCTGCGCCTGCTCGACGACGGAGCCGAAGCCGCTCCATCAGGTGGCCATCCCCTGGGTGGCGCCGCTCGCGGGACCGAAGCCCGTGGTGATGCCGGTGCCCATGGGCCTGACGCCTCCGGTGACCGTCATGGTGGATCCGAATCCCGAAGCGCAGGGGGTCGGCTCGAACAGGAGACCGCCCGTCCCCGTCACGCCAAACAATGACCCGAAGTGCATCCCTGAAAGGGTGCCGCACCTGGGAGGCGACGACCTGCACAACATGTGCGCCGACAGGGTGCCCCAGAACGGCATGAGCGGGTTCGACGTGCTGGTCAACGGCAAGCGCTTCGACGCGCTGCAATCCGTGGCCCGGATCCTCTGGGAGATCAAGACCGACAACTTCGATACGTACACACCCGCACTTCGAAAAATCGTGATCGAGAAGCAGGTGATAGAGCTGCGGCGTGAAAGCGAGCTCGCAATGGCGTGCGGATACGGCTTCCATGTCGGAGTGAGAAGCAGCACGCATCTGGCTGCGCTACGCGAAGCTGCCGACGACCTGACTGTCGTCCTCATGGACTGGTGCTGAAAATGGTTGCCCTGGATGACACACTCCATTTGAAAGTCTACGCACCCTGGCTCATGGACGGAGACACGCGTCCCCTGGCGGTGGTCCACGGAATGGAACGCGCGCTGCCCGGCCTGCGGCTTGCGTGGACCATTTCAGACGAAGGGCAGTTCATCCCACTGCCGCAGCGCGACGCCTGGGTCCTGGAGCCACAAGAAGACCGGGCGTTTCGGCTTCTTTGCAACGGCGACGAGAGCCACTTCGTGACGCTCTCCGGACTCAAGCTCTGGGCCAGTGCGGCACCGGGTGGCCAGACACAGCTCGACTTCCATGCGGAGTTGCCCCTCGATGCCACGACCCTTGCCGCGGCAGAAGCCGTGCTGGAAGCCGTGGCGGAGGGTGCGCACGCCCACTGGGGACGGGTCACACCCGGCAACGCGTCCATGGACATCGCGCTTCAAAGAGCCCGCACGGTCAGTGCTGTTGGCACCGTAGGGCCGCCATCCCCTCCGCGCGGATTGCCAGCACTCAAGCTCCTCGGGGAACTCCCCTCTCCAGAGATTCCCCAATACCTCGGGTGGCTGAGCTACTGGTCCGCCGCCACCGCCCGGACCCTCGGCTTCCCGGACCCGGCGCGCGACGCGGAGCTGTTGTCCCGCTCCCGGCGCACCGCCACGGGTGGGTGGATCGTCCGCCTCACGGAAGCACCGCTCGACCTGGACAATCCCACCCACCTGGAAGCGCTCCTGCGCGCCTACGAACGCTTCCCGGAGATCGGCGGACGTTCAACACCCTGACGTGCGTCAGCGCGCCTTGAGCGCCGCGCCCACCGCATCCGCGAGCTTCGTCGTGGGCCGCCCGATGAGCCGACTTAGCGTGTGGCTGTCATTGAACAGCTCACCCTTCGCGAGCCCCGCGTCCGCGTCCGCCAGGACGTCCGCGAACACCTGCGGCAGCCCCACCTTCACCAGCGCCGCCGCGTACTCCGGCACCGGCAGGTCCACGTACGCCACCTTCTTGCCCGACTGGCGCGACACCTCCGCCGCGTACTCCGTCAGCGTGAAGGCCGTGTCACCCGCCAGCTCATACACCTGGTTCTCGTGGCCCGTGCCCGTGAGCACCTCCACCGCCGCGTCCGCGTAGTCCTTGCGGCTGGCCGCCGACACCCGGCCGTCCTTCGCGCTGCCCTGCACCACGCCGTACTCCAGCGCCGGCGCCAGGTTGTCCGTGTAGTTCTCGAAGTACCAGCCATTGCGCAGGAACGTGTACGGCACCCCCGACGCCTTGATGGCCTCCTCCGTCGCCTTGTGCTCCCCCACCAGTTGGATGCCCGTCGTGTCCGCGTACGGAGCGCTCGTATACGCCAGCCGCTTCACGCCCGCCTTCTTCGCCGCCTCCAGCACCGCCGAGTGCTGCGGGAAGCGCTTGCCCACCTCGTTCGCGGAGATGAGCAACACCGTGTCCCCCTTCCCGAACGCCCCCGCCAATGTCTCAGGCTGGCTGTAGTCCGCCTTGCGCACCTGCACCCCGCGCGCCGCCCAGTCCTTCGCCTTCGCCGGGTCGCGCACCGCCACGGCGACCTGGTTCGCGGGCACCTTCTTCAAGAGCCCCTCGACGACGAACTGCCCCAGCTTCCCCGTGGCTCCAGTGACGACGATCATGGCCGTGCCTCTTTCTTCCCGCGCCGTGCGCGTGGATTCGAACTGGCACTTACCCTAACGGGGGTACTCACTTTTCGTAAGTACGTACCTTGTGGTAAGTGTCAATCATGAAGGCAAGCAAGGGCAGTGCACTGTTGGCGAAGGTGAAGCAGCGCGGGGACCTCTACGCGCCCGTGTGTCCGTCGCGCGGGGTGCTGGAACACATCACCAGCCGCTGGGGCGTGCTGGTGCTCATCGCCCTGCGGGAAGAGGGCACCCACCGCTTCAGCGAGCTGCGCCGCAAGGTGGGCGGGGTGAGCGAGAAGATGCTCGCCCAGACGCTCCAGGCCCTGGAGCAGGACGGCTTCGTGCTGCGCGAAGCCCACCCGGTGATTCCCCCCCACGTGGACTACAGCCTCACGCCCCTGGGCCAGGAGGTCGCCGAGCACGTGAAGGGCCTGACCACCTGGATCGAAGACAACCTCCACCGGGTGCTCTCCGCCCGGACGCAGGAAGTCAGCCGCAAGAAGGCCTCCTGACCCGAAAACTCCCCGGCCGGGCGTCCCGCGCTCCCTCCCCCGGACGCCGGCCGGCGGAACGGACGAAAGCGAAGGGCGCGGGCTCGCGTTAAGACTGCCCCCGTGCCCGTCGACACCCCGCTCCAGGTCCGCATCCTTGATGCCATCCACGACGTCCCGGCCGCGCGGTGGGACGCGCTCGTCGCTCCCGGTGCGCCGCCCTTCGTGCGCCATGCGTGGCTGTCCGCCATGGAGGAGAGCGGCAGCGCCACTGAGGACACCGGCTGGGCCCCGCACCACCTGACGCTGTGGCGGGGCAAGACGCTGGTCGCGGCCGCGCCCGCCTACCTCAAGTTCCACAGCATGGGCGAATACATCTACGACTTCGGCTGGGCCAACGCCGCCGCCCAGCTTGGCGTGGAGTACTACCCCAAGCTGCTCGTGGGCGGCCCCCTGTCCCCCGCCACCGTGCCGCGCTTCCTCACCGCCCCGGGCGAGGACGCCGCGGCCCTGCGCCGCGCCCTGCTGGAGGCCGCGGTGGCCAGCGCCGAGGACGCGGGCTGCTCCGGCGTGCACGTGCTCTACCCCACCGACGAGGAGGCCGACTTCCTGGAGGAGGCCGGGCTCGCGCGCCGCATCACCCTCCAGTTCCACTGGAAGAACCCGGGCTACCAGAGCTACGACGACTACCTGTCGCGCTTCGACTCCAAGCGCCGCCACCAGCTCAAGCGCGAGCGCGCCGCCGCGGGCCCCCAGGGCATCCAGCTGCGCACCGTGCGGGGCGCGGACCTGGGCCCGGAGCACGCGAAGCGCGCGTACACCTTCTACACGTCCACCTGCGAGCGCCACGCCTGGGGCCAGGTGCAGCTCACCCCGGGCTTCTTCGACCGCGTCTTCCAGCACCTGCCCCAGTCCGTGGAGATGGTGGAGGCGGTGAAGGACGGGCAGGTCATCGCGGGCGCCTTCAACCTGGTCACCCCGGAGCGGCTGTACGGACGCTACTGGGGCTGCACGGAGGAGCACCCCTTCCTGCACTTCAACGTCTGCCTGTACCAGTCCGTGGACGACTGCATCCAGACGGGCCGCAAGGTGTTCGAGCCCGGCGCGGGCGGCGAACACAAGGTGTCGCGCGGCTTCGAGCCCACCGCCGTGCACAGCGCCCACCTGATTTTCGACAAGCGCCTGGACAAGGCCGTCCGGGGCTTCCTGCGCATGGAGCGGATGCGGCTGACACCCGCGGTGGAGGAGGCCGAGCGCATCTGCGGCCTCAAGCCCTGGAACCCCGCGCCCCCCGTCGCCCCCGGGTCCACCGGAACCTGAAGCAGCCACCGGAAGGCACGGGAACCCTGAACGTCTGTCCGCCAGCCCACCGGCCGGATGAAATCGGCACTCGGTTGAAGTTGTGAAATCGGGGTGAACCTCTAGAGTCCGCCCCATGAAAGTCCCGGAGACAGAGGAAGACTTCATCCAGTGGTACGAAGACTGCTGGGCCGACCGTGACGAGGTGGAGTACCCGAAGCTGTTCGGCACCATCCGCGAGGAAGTCGACCTCCTGGAAGGCACCGGCGTGCTGGAGGGGTGGCTGGAGAGCGAGCTGGCGCAGGGTCAGGCGTTGGATCCGAACTGGCTTCCCATGGGCGTGCGCGTGGCGCCGCCCAGCCCCGAACACCCGTACTGGACCTACGTCACGAGCGGCCTGTCCAATCCCTTCACGGTGGCGCCTGGCGAGGAGCTGGCGGACGACGCGCGCAGCGGCCTGGGCTACGAGATGGTCATCCACACGCCCGAGGAGGAGCGCTGGCCCGTGCTTCGCCTCATGGACATGATGGCCTACAACCTCGTGTGCGCCCGGCTGTTCGCCATGGGCCACCGCTACCCGGTGGACGGCACCCTCACCGGCGGTGAGACGAAGCTCGCGGGCTTCGTGTTCGTGAAG
>SECN01000053.1 GCA_004173515.1 Myxococcaceae bacterium
GACAAGACCATCCTGTCCACCGGCTACAACGGCGCCATCCGCGGGCTGCCCCACTGCGACGACGTGGGCCACATGATGGAGAACGGCCACTGCGTGGCCACCGTCCACGCGGAGGCCAACGCCATCATCCAGGCGGCCAAGAACGGCGTCTCCATCGACGGGGCGACCATCTACACGACCGCCAGCCCCTGCTGGCCGTGCTTCAAGCTGATCGCGAACAGCGGCTGCGCGCGCATCGTCTTCGGCGAGTTCTACCGGGACCCGCGCATCTTCGAATACGCCGCCCGCCTGGGCCTCCAGCTTGTCGGCGTGGGCCCCGCGGCCCAGCCTCCCGCCCCCTCCACCTGAGGGCCACCCGATGTCCGGGGGTGGACAGACCCTGGACACGCGGTGCGCCAGGGATGGGATCCCCGTTGGCTGAAGGACAGTTGGGAGCATCCGTAAGTGTGCGTCCCCACACGGGAATTCCAGAACTCCGGCAAGAATTACCGACCCAGGGTTGCCAATCCCCGGGGTGCTCCCTAAATCCTGGCTCCGGTAGGGCGGCGGCGGGGGTGGGGGCGACGGAAATTCCGAGGAGTTCCAGGTGGTTAGCTCATCAGCGATGGCCAGCAGTGTGTCCTCAGTCCAGGAAGTGTCGGATCCCGTGGTGGGCGCTGCCCGCTATGACGCCGTGCCGGCGCTGATGGACAGCCTCCTGCACGACGTGCGCAATCCGCTCAACGCGCTGGCCATCCACCTGGAGGTCCTCTCCGAGAAGCTCAAGGGTGAGTCCGGCCAGGTGCCGGCCACGCAGGAGAAGAACCTCAAGGCCATGCGCGAGCAGATCCAGCGCGTGGACGGCCTGCTCAAGCTGTTCTCGGACTTCATCGTGTTTCGCGGCGCGGGCCCTTCCGGGGACGCGTCGCTGTCGGACGCCACCGGCAAGGCGCTGGACGTGCTGGGCCATGAGAGCCGGCGCCGGCGCGTGCAGGTGCAGCGCGCCATCGAACCGGACGTGCAGGCGCGGCTGGAGGACACCACCGAGCTGGGCTTCTTCCTGGTGCAGGTGTTGATGCGCGCCTTCAACCGCGCGGACTCCGGCAGCACCGTGGTGGTGGCCGTGCGCGCGGAGGGCCCGGTCGCCGTGCTGGAGGTGGAGGATGGCTCCTCGGGACCCGAGCAGGCATCCGACACCGTGGCGGCCCTGACGCTCCGGGCGGCCCAGCTGGGCATCGATTTCAGCATCCAGACGGGCTGCTGCCGCCTGGTCTTCCCGCGCGCCTGATCCCCCCAGAGGGGCGCTGACGGGCTTCTTCGGTTTCATCACGCTTCATCGCAGTGGAGGTTTTCACCTTGGGCAGCGCACGAATCCTGGCCGTGGATGACGAACGTGAGACCTGCGAGGCCCTGGCGGAGATGCTGTCCGCGTGGGGGCACAAGGTCGAGACCGCGTTCGACGGGCATGACGCCCTCCGCAAGGCCGGTGAGTTCCGGCCCGATGTCGTCCTGTCGGATCTGGCCATGCCGGAGACGGACGGCCTGTGGCTCCTGCGCAACCTGCGCGAGGAGCTGCCGGACTGCCCGGTGGTGTTCCTCACCGGCCGCGGCACCATCGACACCGCGGTGGAGGCCATCCGCGAGGGCGCGTACGACTTCATCGTGAAGCCGCTGGACACCGCGCGGCTCAAGGTCTGCATCGACCGCGCGCTGGAGAAGAAGGAGACCATGCGCGAGGTGCAGACGCTGCGCCGTCGCCTCAAGCAACTGGGCTCCACGGACCTCATCGCCAGCTCCACCGGCATGCGCAAGGTCATCGAGATGATGGAGAAGGTGGCCCCGTCCAAGGCCAGCGTCTCCATCAGCGGCGAGTCCGGCACGGGCAAGGAAGTCGTGGCCCGCACGGTGCACAACCTGTCGCTGCGCCGCGACAAGCCCTTCATCGCGATCAACTGCGCGTCCATCCCCGCGACCCTCATCGAGTCGGAGCTCTTCGGCCATGAGCGCGGCGCCTTCACCGGCGCGGATCAGCGCCGTCCGGGCGTCTTCGAGATGGCCCACGGCGGCACGCTCTTCCTGGACGAGTTGGGCGAAATCCCCATCGACCTGCAGGCGAAGCTGTTGCGCGTGCTGGAGGAGGGCCGCCTGCGCCGGCTGGGTGGCAAGGTGGAGATCGAAGTGGACGTGCGCGTGCTGTCCGCCACGAACCGCGACCTGAAGCAGGAGATCAAGAACCAGCGCTTCCGCGAGGATCTCTACTTCCGCCTCAACGTGTTCCAGCTGCACCTGCCGCCCCTGCGCGAGCGCCGCGAGGACGTGCCCATCCTGGTGCAGCACTTCGTGGACAAGTTCCGCGGGGACTCCGCCAAGCGCGTCTCCGGCGTGCACCCGGAGGCCATGGAGGTGCTCAAGAACTACGACTGGCCGGGCAACATCCGCGAGCTGCGCAACGCCGTGGAGCGCGCCGTCATCCTCTGCGACGGGGAGCTGATCACCCGCGAGCACCTGCCGCCCGACATGGCCGGCAAGGGCCCGGAGCGCCACACGTTCAAGCTGCCGTTCGGCCTGAGCCTGGACGCAGTGGAGCGCGAGTACATCCTGGGCAGCCTGCAGCGCAACGGGAACAACAAGGCGCGCACGGCGGAGGTGCTGGGGGTGAGCGAGAAGACGCTCTACAACAAGCTCAACCGCTACGCGGCGGAGAACCGGGCCCAGGGCACGCCGGGCGGCGGAAACCTGGGTGGCCAGGGCAACGACGGGCCGCTGGGCGCCAGCAGCAACTACCTGACCCGCTGACCCCACGGGTAGGCGGATCTCCCGGGATTTCGAGCCCTTGAAACCGCTCCAGAAGTGGCGCGGGCAGGGCCTTCCCGGGCGGCCTGGAGGGCAGGGGGAGGTCTCGAAAACCCCTGTCAATTCTTGACTTTTCACCCCTGGACGGGGGATCCTGCGCTCCTCTCCCACCCGTTGGTGAGGGCCCGGCCGGGAAGGTTCATACCGGGCCACTTCCGCCCCCCTGGGCGCGGTCGTCCGACGTGAGTCATCTGGGGTGCCGCCGGGGGGGCACAGGAAGGCTACACGCAATGAGCGACGCGCGAGTTCTTCACTTCTTCGGCGGCAAGGGCGGGGTGGGCAAGACCACGCTCGCGGCAGCGTACGCGGTGAGGCTCTCCGAAGACGCTCCCAAGCACAAGGTGTTGGTGGTTTCGCTGGATCCGGTCCAGTCGCTGTCGGACCTGCTGAAGAAGAAGCTGCCGACGAAGCCCACCAAGCTGCAGGCGGGCAAGGGCGAAGGCGGGCTGTGGGGCGTGGAGCTGAACCCCGCCGCGCTGCTCAAGCCGTTCCTCGCGGAGTACCTCCCGGCGCTGGCGAAGGCGGCGGTGAAGGGCACGCACCTGTCGGACGAGGAGATGGGCAAGCTCTACCAGCAGGCCGTCCCGGGCCTGGAGGAGCTGGTGGCCCTCTTCCACGTGGTGGATCTGCTGGACGCGGGCGAGTTCGACCGGATCATCGTCGACACGGCGCCCACCAGCCACACGCTGCGCCTGTTCGATCTGCCGGTCCAGCTGCGCAAGTTCCTGGGCTTCGTGCGCGCAGGTCAGGACCGCGCGCCGGCCTCCGGTGGCAAGGGCAAGAAGGCGGAGGCCGCGGCCTCGTCGGGCGGGTTCCTGGAGCAGGTGGGCCAGAAGGCGGAGAAGCTGCTCGCGCTGCTGAAGGATCCGGCGCGCACCGCGTTCCACCTCGTGACGCTGGCGGAGCCGGTGCCGGAGGCGCAGACGCGCTCGTACTTCACCCAGCTGCGCGAGCGCGGCCTGCCGGTGACGGAGGTCATCGTCAACCAGGTGGAGGATCACGAAGGCTGTTCGTCGTGTCAGGGCCGGCGCGGGCTCCAGGCGCCCCACGTGCGCAAGTACCAGGCGCTGGACAAGACCGTGCCGGTGAACCTGCTGGGCCGCCGTGAAGTGGCGCCCCGGGGGCTGGACGGGCTGAAGGAGTTCGCCACGGTGTGGGCGGCCGGCAAGGAGACCAAGGCGCTGGAGTTCAGCGCGGCGGAAGGTCCTCCGGCGCTGGTGCGCGCGCCCTCCATGCCTCCCATCGCGGCGCCCCCGCTGCCGCCCACGCGGCTCATCTTCTTCGTGGGGCAGGGCGGGGTGGGCAAGTCCTCCTGCGCCGCCGCCGCGGCGGTGACGCTGACGGAGAAGGAGGGGCCGGTGCTCCTCATCTCCACGGATCCGGCGCACTCGCTGTCGGACGTGCTGCAGAGCCGGCTGACCGACACCGAGACCCAGGTGAAGGGCACCAAGGGCCTGTACGCGCGCGAGCTGGACATGGCGGGCTGGTTCAACGCCCTGCGCAAGCGGCTGAAGGAGAAGGCGGAGAAGGCCTTCGAGGGCGCGCCCAAGGCGGGCAACGACGTGCCGGCGGATCTGCTCTACCTGCGCAACCTGCTGGAGTGCGCGCCCCCGGGCATCGACGAGCTGGCGGCCATGTCCGTGCTCACCGACGCGCTGGTGCAGGAGCGCTTCAAGCGCATCGTGGTGGACTCGTCGCCGGTGGTGATGTCCGTGCGCGTGGTGGAGCTGGCGGACACGGCCAAGACGTGGCTGGGCGCGCTGCACTCGGTGCTCAACAAACACCGCGCCAAGGGTCTGGGCGACCTGGTGGACGACATCGCGGCGATGATCAAGCACGTGAAGCGCTTCGAGGACGCGCTGGCGTCCCCCAGCGAGTCGCGCTTCGTGGTCGTCACGCGCGGCGAGGAGCTGGCGGCGTCCCGCACGGAGCGGCTGGTGGAGTACTTGAAGGAGCGCAAGCTCCAGGTGGAGCGGGTGCTCGTCAACCGCGTGGGCCCCAAGTCCACGTGCGAGAAGTGCGAGAACCGCCGCAAGCTGGAGCTGAACGCGGCCAAGGCCATCGAGAAGAAGATCGGCCTGCCGGTGACGATGGCGCCCGCGCTGGGCCGTCACCCGGCCGGTCTGCGCGAGCTCAAGGCGTTCCGCACCGCGTGGTACGCGCTGTCCGCGCCGCCCGCGAAGATCAAGGCGGCGTGACGCGACGTCCGGCCTCCTAGCGGGGGCCGGGTAGCAGCAGCTGGGACAGCGGCAGCCGGTGTGGAATCACTCGCCGGGCCTGTCCCAGCAGATCCATGGCGTTCGAGCGCAGGGAGCGCAGGCCCTGGGGCGCCGGAAGCTGTTCATGGTCCAGGTGCGTGGCGAACGCGGGCCCGGCGAGCAGCAGCATCACCGCCGGCACGATGCACAGGCCCACCACCGCGCCAGCGCCGCCCAGCGTCCCCACCAGCCGCAGCGTCGGGGAGGCCTGGATGCGCGGGCGCTGCAGGGCCGCGAGGATGCGCGCGAAGAGGGCGCCGCCGAGGATGCCCAGCCCGGTGGCCAGCATCCAGCTCAGGCCCCCCAGCGTCGTGCCGAGCACCGGCGCCAGCAGCTCCGGGGCCGCCGCGCCCAACAGGAAGGCGAGCACGAACGGCCCCGCCGCGACAATCGCCACCAACCCCCACTGCCTCGCGTTCAGTCCATGCACGGGCATCCCCCTCCGCTTCCGGAACCACGATGGGCACCGGCAGGCAGGCGCGCCAGGGTGATGCGTCCTTGCGCGGGTGTAGGCGTGCGCGGGACGTCACTTGCCTCTCAGGCGTCGCACTCGGAGGGACTGTCGGTGAAGGCGCCCAGCGCCTCCGGGAAGGTGAGGACGCCCTGGGCGCTCAGGGTGCCGGTGAGGGGCTTGCGGCCCTTGAGCGTGACTTCCACGGCGCGGCCCCGGACGGTGTACGTGCCCGGCGTGCGGGACTCGCGGGGCGGGCCGGAGTCGTCCACCTCCCGCTGCCAGAACTCCACCCGGCCGCCGTCCTGGAAGCGCAGGGCGCGGGTGGTGCCGTAGACGCCGACGCCGGGGCCGTACCAGGACACGGCGCGCACCAGGGCGGGCACGTCCGCCTCCTTCTCCGGGGTGAGGCCCAGCAGCTTCTGCCAGCCCAGCGTGTCCCGGATGACGTCCAGGTCGGCGTCGTCCTTGGCCCGCTTGAGGCGGCGCGGGTCCAGGCGCACGGCGGTGGTCAGCTTCTCGACGATGACGTCGCGGTGGGCGCTGTACTCGCACACCTTGCCCTGCTTGCGCAGCAGGCCCAGGGTGGCGGCGACGTTGTAGTGGGCCAGGGCGTAGTCCGGCTTCGCCTGGGCGGCGGCCTGGAACCGGGCCAGGGCCTCCGGGTACTGGCCGGCCTGGTAGAGCCGGAATCCCTGGGTGTTGAGGGCCTGCCCCGAGGGGGGCGTGGGCGGGGGGGCGGACAGCGTCAGGGCCAGCAGGGACAGGGCGAGGACCATGTCGCTCCAGACGGGTGGGGCCCTGGGACATTCCAGGGGGTGCGTAACCGCTTGCGCGTTGAAAGGCTTGAACCCTGGTGCTAGTTCCGCGCCATGGCAACCGGCATTGGCTACGCGCTCGACTTCGAGCGCCCGCTCATCGAGCTGGAGAAGAAGATCGAGGAGCTGAAGGTCCTCTCCACCAGCGGCACCGTGGACTTCTCCTCCGAGATTTCGAAGCTGGAGAAGAAGGCGAAGAAGCTCCAGACGGAGATCTTCAGCGATCTGACGCGCTGGCAGATTGTGCAGTTGTCGCGGCACAACGCCCGGCCGTACTTCCTGGACTACGTGCAGTTCCTCTTCACGGACTTCTTCGAGATGTGCGGCGACCGGCACTTCGGCGAGGACCCGTCCATCGTCGGTGGCTTCGCGCGCTTCGACGGCAAGCCGGTGATGGTCATTGGCCACCAGAAGGGGCGCAACACGAAGGAGAACATGGCGCGCAACTTCGGCATGCCGCGCCCGGAGGGCTACCGCAAGGCGCGCCGGCTGATGGAGCTGGCTGAGCGGATGGAGAAGCCCATCCTCACCTTCGTGGACACGCCGGGCGCGTACCCGGGCATCGGAGCGGAGGAGCGCGGGCAGGCGGAGGCCATCGCCGTCAACCTGGAGGTGATGAGCCGGCTGCGCGTGCCCATCATCTCCACGGTGGTGGGTGAGGGCGGCTCCGGCGGCGCGCTGGCCATTGGCGTGGGCAACCGCGTGCTGATGTTCCAGAACAGCGTCTATTCCGTCATCAGCCCGGAGGGCTGCGCGTCCATCCTCTTCCGCGATCCCACCAAGGCGGACAAGGCGGCGGATGCGATGCGCCCCACGGCGCCGGACCTGCTGGAGATGAAGATCATCGACGAGGTCATCCCCGAGCCTGCCGGTGGTGCGCACCGCGACCCGCCCAAGGCGGCGGAAGCGCTGGGCAAGACGCTGCGCAAGCACCTGGGCCAGTTGGCCGAGCTGTCGCCGGATGAGCTGGTGCGCGACCGCTACAACAAGTTCCGCGCGCTGGGCATGTTCTCCGGCAAGTAAGAGGTTCATCCCGCATGCGACCGCTCGTTCCTCCCTACGTCGAGACGCTCAAGGCCTACGTTCCGGGCAAGCCCATCGAGGAGACCGAGCGGGAGTACGGCCTCACCGGGGTCATCAAGCTCGCCTCCAACGAGAACCCGCTGGGCCCGTCGCCCCGCGCGGTGGAGGCGATGAAGAACGCCGTCACGTCCGTGCACCTGTACCCGGACGCGACGAGCTTCCATCTGGTGCGCCGGCTGGCGTCCCACCTGGGCGTGAAGCCGGAGGAGGTCGTCCTCGGAAGCGGGTCCAACGAGCTCATCGAACTGCTGATGCGCACGTTCACCACGCCGGAGGAGGAGATCCTCCTGTGCAAGGGGTCGTTCCCGGCGTACCGCATCTCCGCGCAGGCGCACGGCCGTCCGTTCGTGGAGGTGCCCATGCGCGAGGGCTTCCGCTACGACCTGGAGGCCATGGCCCGCGCCGTCACGCCGCGCACGCGCATGGTGTTCATGGCCAACCCGGACAACCCCACGGGCACGGCGTTTGGACGCAAGGACCTGGAGACGTTCCTGGCCGCGGTGCCCAGGGATGTGCTCGTCATCCACGACGAGGCCTACGCGGAGTTCGTGGACTGGCCCGACTACGCGAGCGGCGTGGAGCTGTTCCACGCGCACCCGAACCTCGTGGCGCTGCGCACGTTCAGCAAGATCCACGGCCTGGCGGGCATCCGGCTGGGCTGCGCGGTGATGGACGCGAAGCTCGCGGGGTACGTGCACCGCACGCGGATGCCCTTCAACCTCACGGTGGTGGCGCAGGCGGCGGGCATGGCGGCGCTGGACGACACGGAGCACGTGCGCCAGACGCGGGCGAACAACCACGCGGGCCTGCGCTTCTACGAGCAGGAGCTGCCGAAGCTGGGCGTCACGCTGTCGGAGAGCCACGCGAACTTCGTCTTCGTGGACTGCCACCGGCCCGCGGGCGAAGTGTACGAACAACTGCTGCGCCGGGGCGTCATCGTCCGGCCGATGGCGGGCAACGGTTTTCCCACCTGCCTGCGCATCTCCGTGGGCACGCCCGCGGAGAACGCGCGGTGCGTGAGCGCGCTGAAGGAGATTCTGTCATGAGCCCGCGTCCGTTCATCGTCGCCATCGACGGGCCGGCCGGGGCGGGCAAGTCCTCCGTGTCCAAGCTGCTCGCGCGTCGGTTGGGGTTCGCGCTGGTGGACACCGGCGCCATCTACCGCTGCGTGGCGTTGATGGCCTCGCGCGAGGGCATCGCGTTCGACGACGACGCGAAGCTGGGCGAGCTGCTCGGGCGCGTGCGCATCCACTTCCAGGTGGTGGGCGAGGAGAACCACGTGCTGCTGGGCGGCGAGGACGTGTCCGGGGAGATCCGCACGCCGGCCATCTCCATGGGCGCCTCGCAGGTGTCGGGCCGGCCGGTGGTGCGCGCGGGGCTGCTCGCGCTCCAGCGGAGGCTGGCGCTGGAGACGGAGGCGGGCGCCATCCTGGAGGGCCGCGACATCGGCACGGTGGTGTTCCCGGACGCGGACGCGAAGTTCTTCCTCGCGGCCGATCCGGAGGTCAGAGCGCGCCGCCGCTTCGAGGAGCTGTTCCAGAAGGGCGTGGACAGCAGCCTGGAGGCCGTCCTCACGGATCAGACGCAGCGGGACACCGCGGACTCCGCGCGGACCGTGGCGCCCCTGAAGGCCGCCGACGACGCCGTGCACGTGGACTCCAGCAGCATGCCCCTGTCCGACGTCGTGCGGACCCTGGAGCAGGAGATTGAACGTCGCCGGGCTGCTCGCGGCGCCTGATGCACCGACGCGGATTCGTCGACGTCGGTGCTTCGGTCCCCGCGACAGCGTCCGTCAGAAGCTGACGCCGTCCGTGGCGGGGGAGGGCACCGTCATCGCCAGCCGGGTCCGGGTGCCGTCCTTCTCGTAGAAGCGGTGGTACAGGTACAGGTCCGCGAGTACCTGCTTCACGTAGCCGCGCGTCTCCCGGTACGGGATGGACTCCACGAAGAGATCCAACGGCAGCGTGCCCCGCTCCTGCGTCCAGCGCACCGCCGCCTTGGGCCCCGCGTTGTACGCCGCCGCCGCGAGCGCCGGATGGGCGAAGCGCTTCATCAGTTGCGACAGATACCACGCGCCGTAGCGGATGTTGCGCTCCGGGGCGAAGAGGTCCGCGGGCGCGGGCGCGGGCTCCGACATCTTCAGCGCGATCTCCGTCGCCGTGGGCGGGATGATCTGCATCAGCCCCCGAGCATCCGCCGCGCTCATGACCTCCGGACGGAACGCGCTCTCCCGTCGCATGATGGCCCACACCAGGAACGGATCCAGCGCCTGCCGCGTGGACTCCGCCTCCACCGCCTGCGCGAAGGCGCGCGGGTAGAACGCGGCCAGCGCATCCGGGGCCTTCGCTCCGAACGCACGGCCCCACAGGTAGCGCGCCGCCACGCTGTGCGCGTGGCCATACTCACCCAGTTGCAGCAGCGCGTGCGCGAACGGCAGGGCCTGGTCCGCTGAACGCAGGTCCGACACGCGCGACTGCACCTCGTCCGCCGCGTCGCGGAAGAGGCCCGCGCGCGTGAGGGCCACCGCCAGCTCCAGCTCCGGAGGCCGGGGCAGGGTGAGCTGCTTCGGCGGCTGCGGGAAGGCGGCCGGCGGCGTGCGCCCCAGCTCATGCAGCCGCTCCGATGCGAGCAGGGCGTAGAACGACGCGGGCGCGGCGCTGAT
The DNA here is from genome assembly GCA_004173515.1 of Myxococcaceae bacterium. GTDB lineage: Bacteria > Myxococcota > Myxococcia > Myxococcales > Myxococcaceae > Corallococcus. The sequence continues at coordinate 10,105 of SECN01000053.1, forward strand.
GACCGCCTCGTAGGCCGGGCCGAGCACGCCAGGCTTCGCGCCGCCCAGCTCGTCCGCTCGCGCCATCCAGTAGCGGGCCTGCGGCGCGAGGCTCGTCTTCGGATACGCCGTCACCAGCTCGTCCAGGGCCTGCTTCGCCTTGGGATACTGCTCCAGCCGCAGGTGCGCCAGGGCGCGGAACCACATCGCCTCGTCGCGGCGGCGCGAACCCTTGTAGCGCTTCTCGTAGTCCGTGAAGGACTTCGCCGCGTCCTCGAAGCGGCCGCCCTGCATGTCCAGCCAGGCGGCGAAGAACGCGCCTTCCTCACCGGCGGCCTGGGACGGATACGCCTTGTCCAGCGCCGCCATCAGCCCGCGCGCCTTCGCGTTGTCATCCGAGCGCAGCGCCCGGCGCGCCACCACCAACGCGGCCTCCGCGGCGATGGCCGGCGGACCCTTGCGCGCCACCGCGAGCGCCTTCTCGGCCTCGTCCGGCTTGCCTCGCGCGAAGAGCACCTGGGCTCTCAGCAGCGCCACCTGCGCCTGCGCGGGTCCCCCCTTCACCAGCGACCGCTTCTCCGCCGTCTCCAACTCCTCGCCCGCCCGCGTCGCCGCGCCGGAGGAGAGAAACCCCCGCGCGCGCTGGAGGTGTTCGGGGAGGGTCAGCTTCACCGCGGGCTTCAGCGCGGCCAGCTTCTCCAGCGCCTCATCCGCGTAGGGGTGGGTGGGAAAGCGCAGCGCCACCGCCTTGAGGTCCGCCCGCAGGCCCGCCGCGTTGCCGGTGGCCGCGCGCGTCGTCGCCCTCTGGAAGAGCAGCTCCGCCGTGGGCTGCGCCGCCGCCGCCGACTCCAGCACGGGGGCCGCGTCCTTGGGCCGGTGGGCGTCCAGCAGGGCCTCTCCCAGCCGGGCGCGTGCGCGCACCGCCAGGGCCGGGGAGGCCTTCTCCAGCGCCTTCTCGAAGTCCCTGGCCGCCCCGTTGGGGTCGCCCGCGTAGAAGCGCGCCTGCCCCAGGTAGAAGGCGTGGAAGGCCTCCAGCGGCGGCGGGGCGGGGTGCCGGGCAAGCAGGTCGCGGGCCAGGGCCGCGTCTCCGTCGGAGAGGACCAGGGTGCCGGCGAGCAGGCCCAGCCGGCCCGCGTCAGGGCACTTCGCGGACTCGCAGGCGGTGAGTTCGGCCTGGGCGAGGGTGGCCGCGTCGGGCCGGTGCAGGCGGACGGCCTCCAGTGTCGCCGGGGACTGCCCCAACGCCACCCCCGTCACCCAACCCGCCACCCAGCCGGTCCAACTCATGGAATCTTCCTTTCACATCGCGGCCTTGCGGCATCGGAACGAGAGGTTTGAAGTCGACATTCCCCAACAGGTGGGCGGGGGTCGGTTTGACAGTCGGCCCGACAAGTCCTAGATCCCGCGCCCACAGGCTGGTCCCGCGGGGTTGTGGACCCGTTGCGCAAGCCGGTGGGAATCCTTACGTTGCGCCGCCGTTGAGCGCTACTCCGGACCGCCGTCGTGTCTTCAGGCGGACCTGTCGTCGGTAGCACTGCTCGTTCACAGACCTCGGGGGGGGAAACAGCTCATAGGGGAGGCTCCATGAAGCCGTGTCCATCCGATCTGCCGCAGACCATCAATCCCGAAGCCGGCCCGAAGAGGGCAGGCGTCGAGACGCATCGCAACCTGAACTGCAACCACTACGACAACTGCCTCGATGAGGCCGTGCGTCGTGGGTGGCAGTCGTTCACGTGCATGAAGTGCCGACCTTGCCGGCCAGGGAAAACGGCTGGCGGCCCTGCGTTTCAGGGCATGGGATGCGTGGTGAAGAAGTTCCACAGCATCGCGTTCGCGTGGAGGTCCGACGTGACGTCGCCTCCGCACTGCGTTCGCGTGGCCGCCGGGTAGCGCGTGCTGCCCGGCCATGGCTGCGTCTGGAGCGTGTCCACGACTCAGGGGACCGCGGCGTAGATGACGGCCACCCAGTACTGGCCCTGGCCGAAGCGCTTGGAGTTGCCCTTCACCAGACCCACGCCCACGCGGGTGTTGGTGGCGGTGGCGAGGCTGCGTGACTCGGGGATGGCGCCAGGGTCTCCCACGACGAAGAAGTCCACCGACGCCGTGCCCGCGTCGGGCAGCACCGAGAAAACCCGCTCGTGCAGAGGGGACGGGTCGCCCGCGCCGGCCGACGGTTCGTCCTGTTCGAGCGAACGCCGCGCATGTTCCCGCGCCAGCCGCTCCAGCGCATCGCTGCGCACCAGCGGCGGCAGCTTGAGCGTGGCGCGGTGGCGGGACAGGGCCTCGTATGCGTCCGACAGCGGATCCGTGGAGGCCGCCGCGGTCGGCGATGCCGCGGTGAAGACCTCCGTGACGATGGCCTGGTCGCGCCCGTCCACCTTCTGGAAGGCCACGCCCACGCCCATGAAGCGGAACGCGGGGTCCATCAGGTTCTTGCGGTGGCCGGGGCTGTGCTCGATGCCGAAGTGCGCCGCGAGCGGGCCCGCCGCCAGGCCCAGGTTCTCCCCGGCGCGGATGTATCGCGTGCCCTCCGGGAGCCTGCGCGTGAGCGTGGATCCGTCCGGCGCGACGTGGGCGAAGAAGCCTTCGGCGGCCATGCGCGTGCTGTAGCGCAGCGCTACGTCCTCCAGCGTCGGATCCGGCGCCAGCTCCGTCAGGTGGTGCGCGCGGCGCAGGGCGTTGATGCGCTCGTAGAGGGCGTCGCGGGCCTCGGCCAGGGTGGTGGGCTCTCGCGTCGCCTCGCGCTCGCCCCGCGCCGAGCGCGTGCCCACCTGCACGAGGAACAGCGAGGCCACTTCCGGTCCCGCGTCGCCCTGGCCCACCACCTCCACGGTGTACGCGCCGGGGCGGGTGAAGGGCAGCCGGGCGCAGAAGCCGGAGGTCCCCGTGGGGGCGCGCGACAGGGGGACGCCTTCCACCTCGCCATCCGGCCGGGTGATGAAGACCTCGGGGCTTCGCAGCGGCGACACCAGCTTGCCGCAGACCATGCGCTCCGTCTTCGCAGAGGGAAGTGCGCGGGGGAAGGGGAGGACCTCCGCCTTGCGGTCCGCGAGCAGCAGCACCAGCGCAGCCCGTTCTGCCTGGAAGGCCACGCCCACGCCGTAGTGGCTGGCGCGCTCGCTGTTGAAGTCCGCGCGGGCGAGGAAGGTCTCGATGGCGTGCGCGTGCACCCAGGCGCGGATGACCAGGGCGCGGGGCGACGGATCCGCGGCGCCGGACTCACTGACGGCCTCGGTCAGGGTGAGCAGGTCGGGGGCGCCGGTCGTGAACTCGCTCAGCGCTTCGCGCGCGAGCCGACGGGCCGCGGTCTCCAGGCCCTTGTCGCTGAGCGGTGCGCGCCGGCCCACGCGTTCGAACTCGCGCGCGACGTGCATGCGCGCCCGGGCTTCCTGGGAGGAGGGCGTCTCCGCCGCGACGGAGGGGGTGATGGCCACGGCGCCCGGGTCGGTGGGCGTGACGGAGGCCACCTTCGCGGGCGATGGCTCGGCGGCGGAGGTGGCCCGGGGGCCCCACGCCATGGCGAGCAGCACGCCCAGGAGCGCGGCCCTCATCGGGACTCCAACTGGAAGGTGAGGGCCGTCACGGTGCCCGGGCCCAGCTTCTCGTTGAGCCGCTCGCAGAGGGACGGGGCCTGACGGGTGAGGGCCTGGGCCCACTCGGCGTTCTCCACGGAGATGACGAGCGTCTTGCCCTCCAGGTGGTGCGGGCGGCTGTGGCGCGCGGTGTTCTCCCCGGCCGCGGCCACCCACAGCGGCATCAGCGACATCCCTCGGCCCGACTCTCCGGCGAGGCGCGCCAGCACTTTGGGAAGCAGGCTCTCCAGGGTCTTGGGCTCGCTGCGCGCCATCGTCGGGCGATTCTGGGACCCCGGGCGCCGGATTCCAACCGACACTTGCCTGCCCGCCCGTCTGATTCTTCCCCGGCCGGGCCTCCCACGGTGTTTCCGGATGTGCGCTTGGGATGAGCGGCGGGTCGCGTCACGGACGGTCCCCCTGTAAGGTCCGCTCAAGGCCGGTCCCCCTCGGAGTTCCTTCATGCGTCCAGTCCCCCTGACGGTCCGGTCCCCCGGCCTCGTGCTCGCTTTGCTTTGGGCATGCGCCATGGGCTGCGCGATGGACGACTCGAGCGCGCCCTTCATCCAGGGCGAAGGCCCGGATGCCGCGTGCACGGTGGATCAGGACTGCGCGGACGCGTCCCTGTTCTTCTGCAACACCGCCCTGTCGCGCTGCGAGGCCGCCTGCCGCGCCGACGAGGATTGTTCGGTGAAGCGCCGGGGGCAACAGCACGCGATCCTCGCCTGTGAGTCCCAGTCGCTGGGCTGCCGCTGTGACGCGAACCGCTGTGTCCCCGCCCTCTGTACCGGGGACGAGGCCTGTGAGGCGGGCGAGGTGTGTCGTGATGGCACCTGCGGCCCCGCCCTGGCGGAGACCGTCGCCGCCTCCTGCCGCGTGGTGCCGGAGCGCGTCGTCGCGCCCGTGGGCACCTCCGTCCGCTTCGAGGCGTGGGTGTCCGATGTGGATGGGAAGGCCGTCGTCCTGCCCCGGGGCATCACCTGGAAGGCCGTGGCCGCGGGGGTGACGGGCGATGGCACCGGGGCCCGCGCCACCTTCACGCTGGCCTCGCCCGGCGCGGAGGCCGAAGCCGTGGAGGCCCGGGTGGGGTCGGCCACGTGCCGCGCGCGCGTCACCGTGTTGGCTCCCCATGTGGCCTCGGAGGAACTGCGGGTGCTGGTGACGGACGCGCTCACGGGGCGCCCCGTCGAAGGAGCGTCGGTGCTGGTGTCGGACACGCTGGGACAGACGCTGGCCCGCGAGTCGACGGACGCGGTGGGCGTGGCCCGGGTCGCCGCGCGGGGCGAGGTGGGCGTGTCCGTGTTCCACGAGGACTTTGGCTACCTCACGCTGGCCCACTACGACACGAAGGGTTCGCGCGATCTGCGCCTGCCCCTGCGCCGCAATCCCACGGACCGCGAAGGTGGGGTGCGCATCCTGTTCAACAACTTCGCCCCCGTGGGGCCCGGTGGCGCGCTCACCCTGGGGCTGACGGGCCTGTCGGTGCCGGGGCTCGCGTCGGAAGCGGCGCCCGGTCAGGTGGTGGGGCCCGAGCGGCCGGTGAACCTGCGGCTGGGGGACGCGACGCGCCAGTTCCTGGTGCCAGACAACACCTGGGTGTTCGGCCTGGGCGTCTTGGAGCAGCCCGACATCATCGCGCCGGGAATCGCTGGCGTCTGTGATTCCCGGCTGCAGGACGTGACGAATCCCGAGGAGGCCCTGCGCGCGGGGGCCTGTGGCACGCGCTCGGCCTGGGCCCTCACCGCGCAGGTTCCGCCGGGCGGACTTCCGGCGGGGACGATGGATCCGGGGACGGATCCGCTGCTGCTCCTGGCGCGCGCGCTGCCGCAGTCGGGGCGGTTCTCCTCTTCTCTCGTGCGCGACGTTCAGTTCCCGCTGCGGCCCCCGGGCGGGGGAGACGCGATGCGCCTCCCGTTGGTGACCCATGATTTCCGGCAGGTGCCGCTGGGCTTCCCCTTCGTGGTGCGCCTGCCCGCGCTTCCCCCGTTTCGCGACGGCTATCCGGAGCGCGCCCTGGTGCTGGGCACGGTGGCCGTCCCCGGCCGGGGCCTGGTGCCACTGGGCCTGGGGGCCGCCGTCAACACCAGCCCGTCGGATCCGCTCACGGACACCCAGCCGGGCCTGCTGACCCCGGGCTTCGTGCGCGTGCGCATGGCCCCGGCGCACCACGGCCTGGAGGGGCAGCCCTACCGGTTGCTCGCGCTCGCGTCGTCGGGAGCGCTGATGGGGGAGCTGTCCGCGGGCACCGGCACCAGCGCCGTGTTCGCGCCCCTGGAGGCGCCCCGCTTCGATCCGGAGGGCGCGCAGCCGGTGACCTTCTCCGAGTCCTTCCTCTCCGTCCCGGAAGGGTCGCGCTACAACCCGGACCTCCTGCCGTGGCACGGCCTGCTGCCGCGCGAGTGGCGCCTGGACGCCACGGTGCCGCTGGCCACCGTCGTGCGCGCGAGCTTCACCAACATGGCAGGCCGCCGCTGGACCGTGGTGATGGATGGCCGCCGCGCGGTGTCCGGCGTGCGCCTGCCCGTGCCGCCGTCGGGCTTCGAGGACCGCACCTTCCAGGGCGACACGGAGGGCTCGCGCGCCTCGCTGTCGGTGGAGGCCCTGCGCGTGACGACGGCCGAGGGCATGTCGCTCGGCGCGCTGGCGCTGGCGGAGTCCGGGGGCCTGGCGCCGGAGGACCTGGCGGAAGCCACCCGCTCCGTGTCCACGCTGCACCAGGGCCGGCCCCAGGTGCTGTGGGTGGATCCGGTGGAGGGGGGCTCGCTGGCGCGCGGTGCCACCGTGCGGCTGAAGGTGGACGGCTTCCACGTGGGCCCCGGGCTCACCGACGACGGGGGCGTGGTGCTCTCCGTGCGCGGTGGCGGCCTGGGCTGTGACGGCCTGCTGCTGTCGAGCGACCGGGCCACGCGCTCGGGCGAGGTGTCGCTCACCCTGCCCACGACGTGCTCGGGCGCGGAGGTGGTGCTCGCAGCGTCCCTGGTGGATGGCCTGCACCTGCCGCTGCGTCCGGCCGTCACCGCCGTGCGCACCGTGCGGGTGCCCTGACGTACCGGGGTGTCAGTGCTTCTACGACCTGGGAAGGCACCTGCGCCGGCTGTGAATTCGCTTTCACGAATTGCGCGGTGATACGTTTGCCGACGCCATGGGCCAGAAGGAGACGGTCGTCACCGTCATCTCGAAGATCTCCGAGCGCCCCGTCAACCTGGACGCGGCGCTGGTGGTCATCTACGGCCTGGACCTGGGACGTAAGTTCGATCTGACGCGCGAGGAGACCCTCATCGGTCGCTCGTCCAAGGCGGACATCCAGATTGATCAGGAGGCGGTGAGCCGCAACCACGCGCGGATCACCAACACCACGAAGGGCGTGCGCATCGAGGACCTGGGCTCCACCAACGGTACGTTCGTCAACGACGACGTGGCGGCGGGAGGCCGGTCGCTGCAGAACGGCGACCTGGTGAAGATCGGCCGCACCATCTTCAAGTTCATCGCGGGCGGCAACATCGAGGCGGCGTACCACGACGAGATCTACCGGCTGACCACGATGGACGGCCTGACGCAGATCTACAACCGCCGCTACTTCGACGAGCAGTTGGACCGGGAGATCTCCCGCAGCCGCCGCTACGAGCGCACGCTGTCGCTGGTGATGCTGGACCTGGATCACTTCAAGGAGGTCAACGACACCTTCGGCCACCTCGCGGGCGACTCGGTGCTCAAGCAACTGGCGTCCACGGTGCGCACGCGGATCCGCCGCGAGGACGTCTTCGCGCGCTACGGCGGCGAGGAGTTCGCGCTGCTGCTGCCCGAAATCTCCCTGGGCGGCGCGCGGCAGCTCGCGGAGAAGGTGCGCAAGCTGGTGGAGCGGCAGCGCTTCGAGTTCGACAAGCAGGTCGTCCCCGTCACGCTGTCGGTGGGCGTGGCCACGCTGGAGCCGCACCACCGTGAGCCCGCGGAGCTGGTGCGCGCGGCGGACGAGCGGCTCTACGAGGCCAAGACCCAGGGGCGCAACCGCGTCTGCGGCTGAGCCCCCGTCGTACAGGTTTCTTCAGCCGGAGAACACGGAGCGGCGCTCGCGCAGCAGGGCCTGGAGCATGGCCTGGATGGCTTCGCGGGTCCGTTCGGTGAGTCGCTGCACCTCGCCCAGGTCGTCCGCGGACTCCGGGGGCAGGCCGTCCATGATCAGCGGTTCGCCGAAGCGGATGGTCCACTTGGCCGGCAGCGGGCCCGGGGCGGTGAGTGGCAGCGACGGGAAGCCGAGGAACCCACCCGGGATGCGGCCCAGCAACGGCGACGTCTCCTCTGCGCCGACGATGGCGACGGGGACGATGGGCGCGCCGGTGCGCAGGGCCAGCTTCACGAACCCGCCACGGCCGAAGCGCTTGAGGCGGTAGCGCTCCGCGAACGGCTTGCTTGCGCCCTGGTAGCCCTCCGGGAAGACGACCAGCGGCCGGCGTTCATCCAGCAGCCGCAGCGCGTTCTCCGGTGAGGCGCGCACGGCGCCCAGGCGGTTGAAGAGGGTGCCCAGCATGGGCGCGTGGAAGACCTGATCCTCCACCAGCCACCGCGCTTCGAGCAGGTCCGGGCGCTCGCGCTGGAGCACCTGGGACATCACGAGGCCGTCGTAGGGCAGGGCGCCGGAGTGGTTGGCGACGAGGATGGCGGCGCCATGCGGCACCTGATCCACGCCCTCCACGGACACGCGCCAGTACTGCTCGTAGAGGAAGTCGAGGACCGGCTGGAGGTTCTCCACCAGCCCCGCGTCCTTGCCGTAGTCGTCCAGCCGGCTGCCACCGCCGGTGCCCAGGCCGGTGCGCACCGCTTCCATCAGGCCGTGCATCGCGCCGACCGCGCGCCCCAGGCCCTCGCTCGCGAGCGCCTGGCCCGCGATCTCCCTCGCCAGCGAGAACATCCCCGCGGCGCGTCCCGCGAAGCCCGCGGCCGGGGCGGCCTCTTCCGGTCGGGCGAAGGCGGAGGCGTCCTGCTCCGGGTCGTCCCGGCGCGGGGCGCCCTCCTCGGTCACGAGGGACAGCGGGATGCGGCGGCTGGGCGGCAGCTCATCGTGGGACTCGTCGGGCAATTCGACCTCCGGTTCCACGTTGGTCGGAGCGGCGCCCGCGATGACGGAGACGGAGATGTGCACGCCGTCCTGCTCGCCGCGCTCCACGCCTTCCGGCAGGTCGTCCCCATCAGGGGCGATGCTGTCCGGATCCCGCTGCCAGGCGTCGGCGGTCCACACGTCGTCTTCGTCTTCCTGCGTGTCCTCGCCCTGGGCCGCTTCGGGGACGTTCACGGGCACGCTGTCCGGGTCCCGCTGCCAGGCGTCGGCGGTCCAGACCTCCTCGTTGGCGTCCTCATCCAGGTCGTGGGCATCGCCGTCCTCGGCGGTGGAGAGGGCGCGCTCCTTGGGGGCGGCGGCGTGGCGGTCCAGCACTTCATCCACGGCGACACCGGCGGTGGCCTCGGCCACCTGGGTCGCGACGAGGGTGGCGAGGTCCCGGTCGTCGGAGGCGGTGCCGTGGCCTTTGTCCAGCACCTGCCGCACCGCGGACTCGGCCAACTCGGCGACGAGCTCCGTCGCGAGGACGCGCTCGATGTTCCGGTCCTGCCCTTGTTGTCCCGGGAGCAGCTCGTCCACGGCGGTCTTCGCGGCGGCCTCCGCCGCGTCGGAGGCCAGCGCCTCCGTCATCGCACGGTCCACCCTGCGCTCCTCGGGGCGCATGGCGCGCACCTCCTCCGCGAACTCCCGAGGCCGGGTGGGCCCCGCATCGGAAGGGGGACGAGGCGTGGCGGGCTCGCGCAGTGGAGCGGGTTCGTCGCCCGGGGGGGCATGGGCCTGTGCGCGCGAAGGCGCGTGGTCGTGCTTGCCGGTCTGCGCGCCGCTGACGTCCTTCGCGCCCCTGGCATGTTCGGCCGGGTGCCGCGCGGTCGGCGCCGATTCTTCGACACCGTCAGGCCCCGGGTGCCCACGCTTGCCGCCCTGTGCTTCACGGGTCGCGTGCGGTGCCTTTGCTTCGTGCTCCTGGGACGCCGGGCCGCGCGCATTCCCACGCGCCTCGAACTTGTGGACCGCGGCGGCGGGAGTCCTCGAGGCCGTCGCGGCTGGCTTTGCTTCCGTGCTCCGTCCCTTGCCGGCCTTCGGGGGCTTCGGGCCCTGGGCTGACTTCGTGGAGCCCTTGGCGCCGCGCACCTTGCCCGCCGACTTCGCGCCCTTGCCTGCGCCGTCCTTCGTGCCCTTCGACGCGGAGGCCTTCTTCGAGTCCTTCGCGTCAGCCTTGTCCTCCCGGGCATCGCCCGCGCGAGGCGCCGCGCCCCGCTGGAAGGGATCATTCCCGAGGACACCCTTGGTCATGACTGGCTCCTTCGGAGCGCCGCCGCGGCGTCCTTGACGTGGTGGAGGGGCACGAACCCCAGGGCGGACTCCGCGCGCTCTCCGTCCGCGACCCAGGAGTAATGCATGTAGTCGAGCAGGGCCACCGGCAACGTGCCCGCCCCCATCACCCCGAGCGCGCGAAGTGCTCCACGAAACAACGGCCCTGGCAGGGGGAGCGGTTGCGCGCCCGCCTGTCGGATGAGTCCAGACAGCGGCAGCACCCCTCGCCCCACGATGTTGAATTCTCCTGCCACGTCCGCCCGCAGGGCCAGGTGCAGCGCCCGGCCCGCGTCGTCCTCGTGCACCGCCTGCCAGAGCGGGTCGAAGCCCAGCAGCGTAGGCACCACGGCCTGGGTCAGCAGGCGCGTGGCTGGATTGTCCAGGCTCCGACCGAGCAGGGGCGCGAACCTCAGCACCAGCGTGCGCGTGTCCGGGTGCCGTTCGCGGAAGGCCCGCACCTGTCCTTCCACCTCCACCTTGTCGTTCACGAACCGGCTGTTGGGGCAGCCGAACAGGGGTGAGTTCTCCCGCAGCAGCGCGGGGTTGTTGCCCCGGGCTCCGTAGGCCGCGGTGAGCGACGGCACCACCAGCCGGGGCAGCTTCGCGCGGCCCACCGCCGTCAGCACGTTCATCGTGCCGATGACCTCCAGCTCGTGCGCCAGCGGGCCGTTGAGGATGGGACCGAAGAGGAAGGCCAGGTGGAAGAGCGCGTCCACGGGCCGCTCCGTGAGCGCGTCCGTCAGTTCGCTCTCCGCGTCGTAGCGGGTGAGGTCCACCCGGTGGAACTCGACCTTGCGGGTTCCTTCCGGCTCCTTGGTGTCGAGCACGAGGATGCTCTCCACCGCCGGATCTGCTTCCAGTCTCGGCAGGAGCAGCTTGCCGTAGTCGCCATTGGCGCCTGTCACCGCGATGCGCATCGGGCCCTTGCCTGCTCGGATCACTTCCATTCGCGGGGTCGGGTGTTAGCCCAGCCGTCCCGGAATGTCAGCCGAGCGCGCCCGTGATGTTCTGGACAACGTCATCCAGGTGGCGGAGGGTCGAAGGTCGCCATGTCCCGAATCGCGCGCCTGAGCGACGTGCTCATCAACAAGATCGCCGCCGGCGAGGTGGTGGAACGCCCCGCCTCGGTGGTGAAGGAGCTGTGCGAGAACTCACTCGACGCTGGTGCGCGCACCGTGCGCGTGGAGCTGGAGGGCGGAGGCGTGGGCCGCATCACCGTGTCCGACGATGGCCACGGGATGAACCGCGAGGACGCCACGCTCTGCCTGGAGCGCCACGCGACCAGCAAGCTGCGCGAGCTGGACGACCTGTTCCACATCGACTCCATGGGGTTTAGGGGCGAGGCCATCCCCGCCATCGCCTCCGTGTCCCGCTTCACGCTGCACACCGCGGAGCCCGAAGCCCACGAGGGCACGAAGCTCCACGTGGAGGGCGGAGGCCCGCCCGCGGTGGAGGACGCGCCGCCCCGCGTGGGCACCGTCATCACCGTGGAGGACCTGTTCTTCAACGTGCCCGCGCGCCGCAAGTTCATGCGGCAGGGCGCCACCGAATTGAAGCACTGCGAGGAGTCCGTGGTGCGCCTGGCGCTCGCGCATCCGGAGGTCGGCTTCTTCGCCACGCATGAGGGCCACGAACTATTCGCCAGCCCCGCCAGCGAACATGATCCGCGCGAGCGCATCGCCGCGGCGCTGGGCCCCGCGTCCTTCCCGCACCTGTTCCCGGTGGAGGAGCGGCGGCTGGGCGTGAGCGTGACGGGCTACCTCGCGTCGCCGGAGTACACGCTGCCCAACGCGCGCGGCCTCTACACCTTCGTCAACCGCCGCTACATCCGCGACCGTGGCCTGATCAGCACCGTGCAGCGCGCGTTCCAGGACTTCCTGCCCGCGGGCCGCCAGCCGGTGGTGGTGCTGCACATCGACGTGGAGCCCCGCGCGGTGGACGTCAACGTGCACCCGCAGAAGCAGGAGGTGCGCTTCGCCGACGCCCGGGGCGTGCAGGACGCGGTGAGCGCCGCCCTCACGCGGGTCCTCCGCGCATCCCCCTGGCTGGGCACGCCCGAGCAGCAGGCCGCCAACCCGCCGCCCCGGGACGCCGCGCACTACGCGCACGCCGTGGAGCGCTTCCTCACCCGCGCGCAGGAGGCCACCTGGGGCGCGCCGCTGCCCACCGCGATGGATGCCCCGGGGCCCCCGCAGCCCGCGATGGCGCTGAGCCCTTCCTACTTCGCACCTCCCTCGGGTGGCGCACCGGGGCCGTTCCCGGGCCCCGCGATGCCGGGCCGCACGCTCGGGTTCGGTGAGGCGCAGCCGCAGCTCAACGAAGCACCACCCCCGGGCTACTTCGCCGCGCTGCGACCCATGGGCCTGCTGGGCAGCCGCTTCCATGTCTGTGAAGGCCCTGGCGGCACGCTGGTGGTGTTGGATCCGCACGCCGCGCTGGAGCGGGCCCGCCTCAGCGCATACCTGCGCCGGCTGGACGACGGGGCGAAGGCGCCTTCGCCGTCGCTGTTCGGCACCACGGTGGAGCTGTCGCTGGCCGCGGTGAAGTCGCTGGTGGACGGCCGCGAGGCGCTGCTCCTTCTGGGCGTGGACGTGGAGCCCTTCGGCGGCACGGCCATCGCGCTCAAGTCGGTGCCCCCGGGCCTGGAGGGCGTGGATCCGCGCGCGCTCCTGGAGGCCCTGTCGCGCGCGCTGCCGCCTCGCAGTGCCCCGCTGGATGTGACGAGCCTCGCGGAGGCCGTGCGCGTGATGGCCTGTCACGCCGCCCGCCGCGCCTCGTCCACGCCGCTCACCGACGCGCAGCTTCGCGCGCTGCTGGGGGAGCTGGACCGCGCGGACTTCACCCCACCGTGCACGCACGGCACGGTGGTGGTGCTGGAGATGCCCCTGCTGGAGCTGGAGCGACGCGCCCGCTGATCAGGCCTTCGCGGCCACCTGCGCGCGCAGCGCCTCTTCCTTCGCCATCAGCTCACCGGTGGGGTCGCTCGCCGCGAAGTCCTCCGCGGAGGCGACCTGGCGGACCTCGATCTCCCCGTCCACGAAAGGAACGCGCCGCGCCCAGGCGATGGCCTCCTCCTTCGACTTCACCTCGATGATCCAGAAGCCGGCGACCAGCTCCTTCGTCTCCGTGAACGGACCATCGACGACGGTGGACTGCTTCCCCGAGAAGCGCACCCGCGACCCCTTGGCGCTCGAGTGGAGCCCTTCGCCCGCGAGCAGGATGCCGGCCTTCACCAGCTCTTCGTTGTAGTTCCCCATGGCGACCAGCTCCTCGGTGGTGGGGAGCTTGCCGGCTTCGCTCTCAGCGCTGGCCTTCACGATCATCATGAAACGCATGGTGTTTCCTCCTGTGGGCGGGAAGTGTGCCTTCCCCCGGGTTCATAAGGGCGTCGAACGAGGGAAGGGGAGATCGACACGCCGGATTTCTTTTTCCATCGTTCACTGCCCTGGGGGCTGGACGGGATGCGCTTGCCCGCAGGCTGAGCGCGGGCCGGAATGTTGACGCGGGAGGGCTCGGGGCTACGGTGTGCCACACGCCTGTAGCACCGGGCCGCGCGCGCCCGCGCCGGCAGAAAGTTCGTGTCCTTCTCCGTGATGCTCCGCCGCGCGCCCCTGTTGTTCGCCCTGATTGCCGCGCCCGCCCTCGCCCAGGATGAGGGCGGAGGGGATGCACCCAACGACCTGGACGGCGTGGGCCGCATCACCGTGGCGGCCGGCTACCGGCTGACCTCCAACGCCACGCTCTACGACTCCTGGTACGGCGCGAAGGGACCCGGCGCGGGCCTGGAGCGCGCGTCGGAATCCCCCGGGGCTCCGGTGGGTGCGCTGACGTTCGCGTACGCGGCGTCGGACCTGGTGGAGCTGGGGCTGGACCTGTTCGGCACGACCCAGAACCTGCGCCTGACCGAAGGCCAGAGCGACGGCACCACCGTGTCGCGCAAGGTCAGCACGCTCGCGTACGGCCTGCTCGTGGGCCTGCGCTTCCAGGGCGTGCTCGACATCGGGCCGCAGGGGCTGGTGCCCTTCGTGGGCCTGCACACCGGGCCCACCGTCATCTCCTCCCGGCGCGAGGGCTCGGCCCTCCAGGAGAACGTGGGTCAGGCCTGGGTGGGGTCGCTCGGCGCCACGCTGCGACTGTCCGCGAAGTGGGGCATCACCGCCGAATACCGCCTGATGTTCCTGCGCGGCCCGGTGGAGTCACCCGACGCGACGAACTTCAAGGGCCCCTTCAGCTTCAGCAACGGCGGCAACTGGTTCTCGCTGGGCGTGACTTATACGTTCCCACCGGATCCATCCCGGCCGCTGCCCACGTTCTAGGCATCCTCCGGGCTTCGGCAGGACACGGCGATCCGGGCAGGCAGGCACGCAGGCGTCCAGGCGGTCGGGGAATGACGCTGGCGGAGCACTCTGTTGGGGAGCGGAAAAAGAACCCGCCCCTCATCCAGGAGAGTCCCCTAGCATGCGTGAGTCGGCCGAAGTCATTTCCGGTCCCAGGAAGATGTCCATGCCCCCCTCTGAATCGCCGAAGACCGATCTCGAGAAGGAGCTCTCAGAGCTTCGCCGGGAAGTCATCGAATCGCGCAACCTCGTCATCAAGACGGACAACCTGCTGAAGAACCTCCACGCGGAGGTGAAGGCGGTCGGCAAGCGTCACGAGGACTTCCAGAAGCGGCAGTGGATCTCCTCGGCGGTGGCCTACGCGCTCCACCGCGCACCTGACGGCCCAGCGCGCCGCGGGTGAGGTCTACAAGATGATGACCACGCTGCCCGGTGACGAGCGCCTCAAGGGCATCGACGCGCTGGTGAAGCTGGACACGCAGCGGCTGTCGTCGCTGGAGCGCCAGGCCCTCAACGACCGCGCCGCCACCCTGCGCCGCGAGACGGGCGACGCCGCCTTCGAGCGCGGCAAGCAGGCCTTCCGCCGCAATGAGATGAGCGCGGTGGTGTCGGACCTGTCGCGCTTCCTCGCCATGAACCCCGGCGAGGCGGATGCGCTGGACGCGTCCTTCTTCCTGGGCACGGCCTACAACCAGCTGCGCCAGCACGACAAGGCGGTGCCGCTGCTGGCTCGCTTCGTGGACGGCGACAAGAAGTCCAAGACGCGCGACTACGCCATGCTGCTGCTCGCCCAGTCGTACCAGGAGACGGGCGCGTACGATAAGGCGGCGGACACGGTGCGCGACGCGCTGGCCACGTACCCGGCCACCCAGTACCTGGCGCAGTTCCGTGGCCGCCTGTCGTCCGCCAAGCGAGCGGCCTCCGGTGGTGACGCCGCGGCCCCCGCCGCCGTCCCTGGCGCCGCCGCTCCGGCCGCCCAGACGGCCGCTCCCGCGGGTCAGTAACCGGTAATTCCCGGCATTGTTTCCAGGGGGCCGTCCGCCCCTGGACGGCGGGAAACGGAAGCATTGCCACCCGGGGTCCAGGGTCGTAAGACCTGGACCCCGTGTCCGCTCCCGAACCCCGGAAAGACCCCCGCTTCCGCCGCTTCCGTGGCGCCGCGTATGGGGTCCACATCACGCTGTCCACGCTGTTCTCGCTGTGGATGATCTGGAACGTGGGCCACTCCGTGGCGGGGATGACGCCCGAGCGACCCCCGGCCGTGACTCCGCCGCTCACCGTGCGCGAGTGTCTGGACGCCGCGGATGGCCACTGGAAGGACCTGGAGGCCGAGCGCGAGAAGCTCGTCCACGTGCTGCCCGCGCGCAAGGTCGACCAGGAGTGGATGCGCTACCGCACCGAATGGCTGACGCGCCTGCGCAAGTCCGAATCCGAGTGCGCGCTCGACTCGCGCGACCCGGCCCGGGGTGAGCTGCGAGCCGTCTACAAGCAGCTCGCCAAGGTGCAGGACCTCTACACCATCCACGCGGTGCAGTACGCGGGCGAGGTGGGCGGCGCGGTGGATGCGCTGCACGCCGCCTTCGACACCGCGCGCCGGGACAACAACAACAAGCTGCCCTGAGGCGGCCCTTCAGCGTGTGGGCAGCACGGTGGAGTACCGCCCCGTGCTGTCGGACACCGTCTGGGCCAGCAGCAGGGACGCGGGCCTTCCGGCCACCGTCACCACGCGGAAGAAGCGCACGGACGCGTTCGCCGCGATGCCGTCCGGCGCCAGCGCGGGATCCGGCGGCAGGGTGATGCGGCCGCTCAATGAGCGACCCCGCGACAGCGTGAAGGGCAAGAGCTCCAGCTTCTCCTCCTCCTGTGTCCGGGGCGGCACGGTGACGAAGCGGCTGACGCGCGGCAGGTTCTCCCCGGGCAGGAAGTCCAGCCGGTACTCTCCTGGATCCAACGCCAGTTGGAAGCCGCCTCGCGCGTCGGTGGTGACGGGGACCTCGAAGCCCATGGGGGACTGGGGCCAGCCGGACAGGGCGCCCACCGGCTCCACCACGATGCGCACGCCTGATGCGGCGGTGCTGCCGTCGGGCTGACGCACGGTGCCCGTCACCGTCATGCGCGAAGGGCACCGCACCTCCGGCAGGGGCGTGTCCTGCGCGAGCACCGTCACCGGCTGGAGCGTGAGGCGCGCCGTGGACGCGGGCGGCGGGACGATGACCAGCGTGAGCGGTGAGTCGGGGAGGCCGGGCGGGGACTGGAGCTGGTAGCGGCCGTCCTTGTCCGTCAGCACGGGCACGCCCTGGAAGGTGCCGCCGCCGTTCACCCGCCCCTGGATGGAGACGCGGGCCCCGGCGATGGGCGCCCCGTAGGTGCCCTCCAGCACGCGGCCCTCCACGCTCACGGGCGTCCCCGGATCTCCCAGCTCCAGCGTCGCGAGCGGGCCGTTGGATGGCTCCACCACGAAGGTCTTCGAGGGCAGCAGGTCCCCGGCGTTCACCGGCGACACGCGCACGAGCACCGTGGGGCGCGAGGCGTCCTCCACGCTGAGCGTCAGCCGGAACGCGCCCGTGTCCCGGGTGATGCGCGCGCGCTGGGACAGGGGGCGCAGCAGCTCATCCAGCGCCTGCACCTCCAGGTCCGCGTCCACGCGCCGTGTGCCCTGGAGCACCAGCGTCCCCGAAAGCGACACGAGCCGCGTGGGCGCGGGCAGCTCGAACGCCACCGTGCCGCCGGTGCCGGGATCCACCGACGTGGTGCGCAGCAGCGGGGGCAGGGTGGGATCCAACGGCGTGAGCGTCACCGTGTAGTCGCCGCTGCCCACGGGCAGCATCCACGCGCCGTTGTCCGGGACGAGCGTCGTCTCGTACCGCCGCGCGACGCCCGGGATGAGGCGGCTCTCCCCGGTGGCCAGCAGGTGGATGGGCTCGTGGTAGGCGATGGGCGTCGTGCCCCCGTCCGTGTCGGGGAGGCTGCCCCGGTACACCTCGCCGCGCAGGCGCACCGGGCTGAACAGCTCCAGGTTCTGCTCCGGACGCAGCCGGTCCACCGGGAAGTCCTGCGCGTGCAGCCCCGCCCGGGGGTGGGCCTGCACCTCCACGACGATGTCGCCGCCGGGGTTGCCGCAGCCGTCCACGAAGCACACCTGGCCCGCGGCGCACTCCGCGTCGGAGCGGCACACCAGTTGATCCGGCGGCCTGTCCTCGGGAAACAGGCCGCATCCGGTGCCCGACACCCCGAGCGCCAGGGTCAGGGTCCGGAAGCCGCGCCTCACTGACAGTCCCCCGCCACGGTGTTCACCACCCACGAGTACGAGGTGACGAAGCCCGGGTTCTTCACGAGCCCGCCGTCCGCGAGGAACACCTCCTCGGGTGGATCCGGCTGGCGGTTGGTGAGGTGCCGGTCCGTCACCAGCGCCTCCACCAGGTGGATGCCCGGCGTGCCCAGCGGGTTGTTGGCCGAGCGCAGGTCCATGTGCAGCGTGCCCCGGTCGTCGCGGCGGGGCTGGCCGGTGTTGGCCAGGACGATCTGCCGGTAGAAGCCCACGGGTTCGGACGGGTTGTAGTCCACGTACCACTCCACCGTGAGGCGGTCGTCCACGTCGGGATCCTCCACCACCACGCTGAAGTCCTGCGTGCAGGTGCCCACGCCGAAGGCGCGCAGGATGCGCTCGGAGGGCTCCACCTGCTCCTCCACGATGCGCGGCGGTCGGTTCTTGAACTGCGGCACGCCCTCCAGCAGCGCTTCATCCTGGGGGATGAGGCAGCCGGAGCCCACCGCGAGCGAGGCCGCGCCCAGGCCCGCCATGAGCGGCTTGAGGATGCCCCGGTGCTTTCGCGTCGCGTGGGGATGCATGGTGGGAGGCCTGCCGGGAGCCTACAGCAGTTCCTCTCCCTCTTCGGGGGGCAGGGGCCGGCCCGTCTTCTCCGCCTCCAGCTTCTCCAGGTGGCGGAAGATGGTGCGCGGATCCACGCCCAGGTCCTTGGCCGTCTTGGTGCGGTTGCCGTTGTTCCGGGCCAGCACCTCGTTGATGTAACGCTTCTGGAACTCTTCCTTGGCCTGGAGCAGCGGCATGATGGGCTCCAGGTTCTCCGGCTTGAGGTCCAGGTCGTCCGGGCCCAAGAGCGGCTTGTCCGCCAGCACCACCGCCTTCTTCAGGCGGTTCTCCAGCTCGCGGATGTTGCCCGGCCAGCCGTACTTCTTCATCGCCACGGCGGCGGCGGGCGTGAAGCCCCGGGCCTTGGCGCTGAACTCGCGCGAGTACTTCTGGAGGAAGAAGCGGCCCAGGACGATGACGTCCTCGCCGCGCTCGCGCAGGGGCGGCAGCTTCACGGTGACGACGTTGAGGCGGTAGTAGAGGTCCTCGCGGAACGCGTTGCGCTTGACCTCTTCCTCCAGGATTTTATTGGTCGCGGCCACCACGCGGATGTCCACCGGCTCGCCGCGGTTCTCACCGACCTTGTAGACGATCTTGTCCTGGAGGGCGCGCAGCAGCTTCACCTGGAGCTGGAGCGGCATCTCCCCGATTTCATCCAGGAAGAGGGTGCCGCCGATGGCCGCCTGGAACTTGCCGGGCCGGGTGGCCACCGCGCCAGTGAAGGCGCCCTTGGCGTGGCCGAACAGCTCGCTCTCCAGCAGGTTCTCCGGGATGGCGCCGCAGTTCACCGTGATGAACGGGCCCTTCACGCGCGGCGAGCGGCGGTGGATCTCCCGGGCGATGAGTTCCTTGCCGGTGCCCGTCTCGCCCGTAATCAGGACGGAGATGTCCGTGGGCGCGATCTTGTCGATGCGCTTGTACACGTCCCGCATGCCCTGACAGGCGCCCACGATGTCGCCGTAGCGCTGGTCCTCCAGCTTGCGGCGCAGCTCCGTGTTGTCGAGCTTCAGGTCGTTGACGAGCAGCGCGTTCTGCAACAGCAGCGACGCCTGGGCCGCGAACACCGTGAGCATGTCCAGGCTCTTGGGTTCGAAGCGGTTCACCAGCCGGTCATTGCCCACGTAGAGCACGCCGAACAGGTCGCCCTTGTGCATCACGGGCACGCACATGACGGAGTGGACCTTGAGGTTCACCACCGACTCGCTGGCCTTGAACTCCGGCGCATCCAGCGCGTCCGCGACGATGATGGCGCGCTGGTCCTTCACCACCTTGGCGATGATGGAATCGGACAGCTTCTCCACCGCGTCCTCGATGTTCTCCCGGGCCACGTTGCGCGCGGCCTTCACGCGCGGCTCGCCGCTCTCCATCAGGATGAGGAAGCCCTTGTCGGCGCGCGTCACCTCGATGGCCTCGTCCAGCAGGCTCTCCAGGATGCGGTCCACGTCGTAGGTGCCGGACAGCCGCTCGCTGAACGCGGTCAGCCGCTTGAGCAGGACGAGTTCGCGGCCCGCCACGCCGGGCAGCTCGGACGTGTGCGAGTCCGAGGACTGCGCGGCCGCGGCGGAGAGGGGCACCTCGCGCTCGGGGACCTCGCGGCGCACGGATTCGCGGGGGGCGTCCTCGCGGGAGAAGGTGAGCTCGGTGCCGCCGACCTTCACGACGTCGCCGGTGGACAGCGCGTGATTGTCGCGCCGCTTGCCGTTGACGTGGAAGGTGGCGCCCAGGCTGCCCACCTCGTAGCGGGTGCCGTCGTAGGTGACGTGCAGGGCGTTGGGAGGAACGCTGCCGTCCTCCAGGGGCACGTCGTTGTCGGGTCCGCGTCCCAGGCTGGTGATGCGCTTGAGCAGGGAGACCGTGCGGACCTTTCCATCGGGGGTGCGGACGGTGAGGCTGGCCATAAGCGGGAGGGTGTCCGGGGCTAGAACGTGAGTGAGAGACCGGCGCCCAGCCCACCCCGGGTGGAGTAGAGCCGCAGGCGCGGGGGCGGAACCATGGAGACGGCGGGAGGCTTCGGCTCGGGGCGGGATTCCACGGTGGTGCTGGTCACCACCTGATCCTCGTGGTGGTAGACGGCGTCCACCACGCCCAGCGTGTACACGGTGTAGAAGCCGGTGGCGGACGCCAGCTTCAGCAACTGCCAGGTGTCCGCCTGTCGGGCGCGGTCGGTGGGGATGAAGCGCACCGGGATGGAGGCGCGGCCGTCCTCGTCCAGGACGTTGTCCAGGTTGACGAAGCGCTCCTCGAAGAGCGAGTCGTACGCGAAGAACGCGATGATGCTCGTCACGGCGAGCGCGCCCTCCGTGGCCGCGAAGACGATGCCCATGCTGTTGCGGCCCTGCTGGAACTGACCGGCGCCGAACGGGACGAAGTTGACCAGGAAGTTGCGCTTCTCCACGGTGCGCACCGTCACCTGGCGGGCCAGCTCCTCCGCGCGGCGGCGCTGGGTCTCCAGGGCGACGCGCTCCTGTTCGCGGCGCTCGGCCTCCGTCTTCTCTCGCTCCAGGCGCAGGCGCTGTTCCTGGCGCAGGAAATCGCGCTCGCCGGCCATCTGGTTCTTCAGGTCCTCGAAGAAGGCGACGGCCGGGGGCGGGACGACGAACGGATCCAGGCTGAAGTCGGGATCCAACCGGAGCACGGCGCGCAGGTGGCGCTCGGCCTCGTCGGTGCGGTTGAGGTTGAAGGCGGACAGGCCCGCGAGCTTGTGCAGCTCCACGAGGTCCTCCTCCGGCAGGTCGCCCCGGTCGATGCGCTGGCCGGCGCGCTCCAGCACCTCCGCGTACTTGCCGTATTCGAACGAGGAGCGCAGGGCGGCGACCTCCGGGTCCGCGCTGGGCACCGGCTGTGCGCGCACGGATGCGGGGCCCAGCAGGGCCAGCACGAGCAGGAGGATGCGCAGCGGGCCACGGCTCATTCGGGGGACAGGCTCCCGCGCAGGGTGGTGGGCTTGCCCGGCTCCAGCAGCACGACGCGCTTCTCCGTCTTGTACCCGGGCGAGGCGATCTCCACCTCCACGCGGTGCTGGAAGCTGGCGGGGCCCCGGGGCGAGCGGATGTCGAAGGGCTGCTGGATGCTGTCGCGCGCGGTCTTCTCCACGCCGCCCACGCGCACGGTGGCGTCCGGTGGCTGGTAGTCCAGGGTGAGCTGCGAGGGCTTGAGCAGGGCGCGCAGCCGGAAGACGTTCTCGCCCTCGGGCTTCACGTCGATGGTCTCCGTCGCGTCCTCGCAGTAGCTGCACGAGACGATGATGGTGTGCGGCCCCGGCGTCACGTGCACGTCGTGCTGCGCGAGCTGCTGCGTGATGGCGGGGCCGCCGTCCACGCGGATGGAGCCGTAGGGACGCACGAGGATGGACACGGGCATCCGGCCCGAACGCGCGTGCTTCGTCGCGTCGTCCGTGGGGTCGATGCTGGCGACGGTGGTCTGCCGTGTCGAGCGTTCGGAGGAGGGGAGGCCGGGGGTGGGGCGCTCTGCGACGGCGCCGCCGTTTGGCGCGCGGGGCGTCGCGTCGGGATTGAGCGGGGGGACGAGGGCGTCACGCCCAGGTGTCGCTTGTCCGTTCGGGCTCTGCGCGCCCGTGGCCCTGACGATGGGATCCGTGCCCGTGGATCCGCCCGTGCCCTGTGAACCATTGGGCGCGGTGATGGATCCGCCTGTGCCCTGCGCACCGGTGGCACCACCCGCGCTGGCTGTGCCATTGGGGACGGTGGTGGAGCCGCCCGTACCCCGCGAGCCGTTGAGTCCGCCGGTCGAACCGCCAGCGGCCTGCGAGCCGTTGGGAGTTCCGGTAGCACCCGTGCCCTGCGAGCCGTTGGGAGTTCCGGAAGCACCGGTCAAGCCGCCCGCGTTCGGTGTTCCGTCGGGCGTGGTGTTGGCGCCACCCGCGAGGGTCGAACCGTTGGGCCTTCCCGTGCCGTCAGCCGGCGCGGTCCCGCCCTGCGCGGTGCCCTGATCCGCGGCCTCCTGCCGTGCGCGGTTCCACTGCCACCCGCCCAGGCCCAGCGCGAGCGCCACGCCCACGCCGATGCCCGCGCGCAGTCCCCGCCGCCGCCACGTGCGCCGCCGCTGCTGACGCTGGATGCCCTTGAGCAGCCCGAGCGCCCGCTCGTTCGTCGCGTCCAGCGCGAGCACGTGGTTGAGGCACGCCAACGCTCGCGGCGTCCGCTTCTCCTGGAGCTGCCGCTCACCGCGCTCCAGCAGCGCCGCGACGATGCGCTGGCGCGCGAGCCGCTGGTACGACGGCGGATCCGCGAAGAAGGAGATCAGCTCCTCGCCCACGCGGGAGAACCCCAGCCCCGCGAGCGAATCCGCCAGCGCGTCGCGCAGCTTGCCCGCGTTGGGGTAGCGCCGCTGCGGATCCCGCTGGAGACACGTCGCGCAGATCTCCGCCAGCTCGTCCGACAGCGCGGGCACGCGGCGGCGCGGATCCTCGTACGTCCCGTCCAGGATGCGCTTGAGCGTCGCGGTGGTGTTGGACGCGGTGAAGGGCAGCCGGCCCGTCATCAGCGCGTAGAACATGATGCCCAGGCTGAAGACGTCCGCCTCCGGCCCGGCCTCCAGGCCCTCGATGATCTCCGGGGACATGTGCGCGGGCGAACCCACCAGCGCGCCTGTCACCGTCATCCGGTCCTCGATGTCCAGCAGCCGCGCGATGCCGAAGTCCATGAGCTTGAGGACCCCGTCCTCGCGCACCATGACGTTCTCCGGCTTCAGGTCGCGGTGGATGACGCCCGCTTCGTGCGCGTGCGCCAGCGCCGCCGCCAGCTCATGGATGATCATCGCCGCCAGCTCCGGCGGCTCCATGGGGCCGTCGTCCAGGTACGTCTTGAGCGTGCGGCCGCGGATGTACTCGGTGACGATGAAGGCGTCGTGCGCCTCCGCCGAGGAGAAGTCGAAGACCTCCAGGATGTTCGGATGGTGCAGCTTCGCGACGGCGCGTGCCTCACGGGCCAGCCGGCGACGGGACTCGTCCTTGCCGGCCAGGTGCGGGTGCAGCACCTTCACCGCGACCTCGCGGTCCAGGGCGGTGTCGAGCCCCTTGTACACGACGCTCATGCCCCCGGAGCCCAGCTCCTCCAGGATGCGATAGCGACCGATATGGCGGCCGACGAGCGACATGACGTGGTGCGCTTCCTCCCTCAGTCCCCGAAACCGATGCCCATGCTCCGCGCGAAACGCACCAGGTCCCGTAGCGCGTCGCCAGCACGCGGTCCGCCGCGCTCGGGCTGCCACCGCGCTGCAGGTGGCCAAGCACCGTGACACGAATCTCCGCATCGATGTGGCTGGCGAGCAAATCCGCGCACACCTTGCCGGATCCACCCAGCCGCACCACGCCCCGGCCCGGGATGTCCGCCGCCTGCGCCAGCACGGACAGCGCCCCGCCCTCCGGGTACGCACCCTCGGAGATGGCGATGATGGAGAAGCTGCGGCGGCGCGTGGACCGGCGGCGCAGCGTCTCCAGGACCGCCTCCACGCGATAGGGAATCTCCGGCAGCAGGATGAGGTCCGCGCCGCCCGCGATGCCGCTCTCCAGCGTCAGGAAGCCCGCGTGGCGGCCCATGATCTCCACCACCATCACCCGATCATGCGACTCCGCGGTGGAGTGCAGCCGGTCCAACGCCTCCGTCACGATGAGCCGCGCGGTGTCGAACCCGAACGTCTGGTCCGTGCCGGACAGGTCGTTGTCGATGGTCTTCGGACACCCGACGACCTTCAGCCCCTTCTCCGCCAGCCGGTGCGCGATGGACAGCGTGCCGTCCCCACCAATGGCGATGAGCCCGTCCAGCGCCAGCTCCTGGCAGCGGCGGACCGCGTGGTCGGACAAGTCCCGCTCCACCCAGGCCGCGCCCTCACGCACCGGGTAGGCGAAGGGGTTCGCCTTGTTGGACGTGCCCAGGATGGTGCCGCCCTTGGGCAGGATGCCGCGCGTGTCCTCCACGCCGAGCGGGCGGACGAGCTCCGGCTCCATCAGCCCCATGAACCCGTTCTCGATGCCGACGAATGAATGCCCGAACTCGTGCGCGCCCCGCCGGACGAGTCCTCGGATGAGCGCATTGAGTCCCGGGCAGTCGCCACCGCCGGTGAGGACTCCGAGTCGGAGAGGTCGGGTCATAGGGCCAGGAAAAGTCGGACGTGGGTGTCAGTAGGGGCGGGCGACACTATGACAGCAACGTCGGTGCGGATTGTAGGTGCCACCTCCAGGGTGCGCAACGCACGAATCACGCGTCGCGTCGGATCTCCGCTCGCACGGACGAGGGGAAAACCCCTCAGTCGCGCTTGAGGCGGCGCCGGGAGGCCAGCCGGTCCAGGAGGGCCTGGAGCCGGTCCTCCTTCTGTGGGGGCAGGGCCTTGTCGGTGGGGGACTGCACGGGCATCTCGCGGGCCATCCGGTACAGCTCTTCCAGACGTTCCTGGACCAATTCATTGCCCGGACGTTCCTGGAGCGCGCGGCGGTAGGCGGCGGCGGCGCCCACGTAGTCACCCAGGGTGAAGAGGCGCTCGCCCTCCTGCATGGCGGAGGCGGGGCCCAACGGCAGCCGCTGGGGCTCCCTCACGCGGTTGCGCAGGTGCTGCAGCTCCTGGGGCAGGAGGGAGTCGCGCAGGTGCGCCAGCTTGAGCGCCAGGGCCTCTTCCTGGGGGAAGGCGCGCGACAGGTCCTCGAACAGCTCGAACGCCTCGACCAGCTCACCCCGGCGCAGGGCGCGGTCGGCACGTGCTTCCATGTCGGCCCGGACGGCAGGTGTCATCTCGCGCGCGACAGTACCCGGTGCCTGCCCGGGATGTCACACGCTCAAACAGGAGCGCTCGGCGGGCCGCACGCCCGTCCGCGCAGCCTGGAAGGCCCCGGCGCCGTGGATCCGTTGGCGCCGGGGAGCGGGGGACGAGGGTCCTGCTAACGCACGCCGATGGGCGCGAGCTCCACGGGCGCCGGGGGCTGCACGGATTTGATCAGCGCGTCGAGCGTCTGGCGGATGACGGGCGCGATGTCCTTGTCCACGCTGAGCGACTCCTCGTCCGTCTTGCGGCCGGACATCGGCACGGGGAGCAGCCCTTCGACGACGTCCGTGAAGGTGATGGTGCGCAGCACCTCCATCAGCGACCCGTGCGCGTGCAGCGAGCGCGGCGAGGCGTTGATGAGCGCGGTGGGCTTGGAGGAGAACTCGCCGCTGCCCACCGTCCAGTCGAGCGCGTTCTTCATCACGCCGGAGACGCCGTGCGCGTACTCGGGGCTGGAGATGAGCACCGCGTCGCACGCCTGGAGCGCCGCGCGGAAGGCCAGCACCCCGGGGGGCGCGACGCCGTTGTCCAGGTCGTCATGGTCCGGGTTGAAGGGCGGCACGTCCTCCAGCGCGTCGTAGAGCGTGATCTCCACGCCCGGCGGCGCCATCTTGATGGCGGCCCGGAGCAGCACCGTGTTGGAGGAGACCTTCCGGAGGCTTCCCGAAATGGCGAGGATCTTCATGGCGTGCTCATGACTCCTTGAAACCTGCGGACTCAGGATTCCCGGACCATGTCACGGGCAATTGCTTGAGGCCATAGAGGACCATCTCGTGGCGGAAGGGCAGCTCCTGCACGGGGACGGCGACGCGCAGCGTGGGGATGCGCTCGAAGAGGGTGCGGAAGACGATTGCCAGCTCCGCGCGGGCGAAGGTGGCGCCGATGCAGCGGTGCAGGCCGTGGCCGAAGCCGACGTGGTGGCGGCAGTCGCGGCGGATGTCGAAGGCGTCCGCGTTGGGGAAGGCCTGCTCGTCGCGGTTGCCGGAGCTGAGCATGATGATGAGCCCCTCGCCCTGGCGGATGAGCTGGCCGCCCACCTCCACGTCGGCGGTGGCCGCGCGGGGCAGGCCCGCGTGGTTCACGGTGAGGTAGCGCACCAGCTCCTCCACCAGCGCGTCCGCCAGCGTCGCGTCGCGCAGGAAGTCCGCGAGCTGATCCGGGTGCTGGAGCAGCGTGACGGTGCCCAGGCCGATGACCTGCGCCATGGTGTCGTAGCCGCCCAGCATCAGCAGCGCGGCGATGCCGACCAGCTCCGCGTGCGACACCTTCTCCGCGCGGGACGTGTCGGAGATGAGCCGGCCCAGGATGTCGTCGCCCGGCGCCTGCTCCTTCGTCGTCACCAACTGGTCGAAGTAGCCCATCAGCTCGATGGCGGAGGTCTCCGACTCCTTCGCGGTGCGGCTGCGGTCGAGGATGCCGTCGGTGCGGTTCTGCACGAAGCCCGCGTCCGCGAAGGGCACGCCGAGCAACTCGCAGATGACCAGGGACGCGGTGGGCAGGGCGAAGTCGCGGATGAGGTCCACGGGCCCGGTCAGCTTCAGGAGCGCCTCCACGCGCTGATCCACGAGCGACTGCATCCGGGGGCGCAGGGATTCGATGTGCCGGGCCATGAACTCGCGCGTGACGAGCGAGCGCAGGCGGGTGTGATCCGGCGCGTCCATCTGCATGAAGAAGCCGGGCGGGGGCGGCACGTTGCCCGTCACATAGGACGGGTAGCCCGGGGCGAGCGGGCTGGAGCTGAAGCGGCGGTCGGTGAGGATGGCGCGGATGTCCTCATGGCGCGTCACCAGCCAGGCCGGATCTCCGCGCGGCGTGACGACGCGGGTGATGGGCTGCTCGACGCGCAGCCGCTTGTATTCAGGAGGCGGATCGAAGGGGCACGTCCGCGCGGAGGGCAGCGGCGGCAGGGTGGCGGCGGTCATCGAGGGCTCAAGGGAAGGCTTCATCGAGGGCTCCAGCGGCGGGCGGAGGAAGGAACGCGAGGGGTGCTTCAGGCGGCGCTGGCGAGCACCTGGAGCAGCGCCTGGGTGAGGCCGGCGATGGTGGGGTGGTCCCACATCAGGGTCGGATCCAGCGACAGGCCCAGGTGGTCCTCCAGGTCGCCCGCGAGGGTGAGCGCGTAGACGGAGTCGAGGCCGTAGTCGGCGAGCGGCACGTCCGCGCGGATGTCCTCGGGCCTGCGCTGCACGTAGGTGGCGATGCGGGAGGACAACCAGGAGCTGAGGGCTTCGGCGGAAGGGAGCGATGGCATGGCGAATCCTTGTGTTCAGGAGAGGGGGGCGGGCGACGGGCGCCAGCCCGACAGCGGCATCCGGGTCAGGTCGAAGGCGCGGGCGTCTTCATGGCGCGCGTGCAGTTCGGTGAAGAGGCGCGTGCGGACGGCTTCCGGCAGGGGGCCCTGGGCCCGTCCGCGCCACACGTCCAAGCGGTGCAGCGCCGCGAGCAGCCACGCGGGGTCTCCCAGGAAGGGATCGCTGGACTGCTGGCGCCACACGTTGAGGCAGGCGCTCGCGGCCATCAGGGTGATGGCGCGCGTGGTGAGTTCGTAGGCCGCCGGGGACGCGGTGACGATGAGCTCCCGGGGCGCGAGCGCGGCGGACTCACGCCGCAGGACCTCCAGCTCCCGAGCGAAGGCTTCCAGGCGGTCACGCAGGGGCTGCGTTCGTGCACCGTCCCCCAGCGACTCCAGTCCCTCCAGCAGCGACCCTGCCAGCCCATCCTGTCCGCCGCCGCTGACGGCCAGCTTGTCGAAGGGCAGGGGCGGCAGCGGCGCGTCCAGGCGGAAGAGGGCGGCGGGTGCGGGGCGCGGCTGGGCCCAGCCGCGCCGGGCGAGCAGGGGAAGCTGGGGCAGCAGCGTCATCTGTCCGGCGACGCGGGCCAGATGGCCGAAGCCCACGGGTTGCAGGTCGCGCAGCAGCTTCTGGAAGACAGCGGTGTCGCCGTCGCGCAGGTAGAAGCGCGCGCCCAGCACGGTGGACAGCCGTCCCATGGCATCCATCAGGACGCGGGGCACCAGGAACTTCACGGCGGCGGTGGTGAGGCTGGCTTCACGCGGCAGCAGGTGCACGCCGCGCGCGGCCACGGTGGTGAAGGCGTCGCACAGCAGCAGGTCCGCGAAGGTGTCCGCGAGCACCGAGCGCGTCTGGGGCAGGTCCGTCACGGCGCGGCCGTACACCGTGCGCGCTTTGGAGGCCTGGATGGTCGTGCGCAGGCCCGTGTCGACGATGCCCAGGAACATCCCGGGCAGCGCGACGCGCGTCACCTGGAAGGACTTGAGCGCCGTCTCCAGCCCCTGGCCCGGCGCGCCGAGCACCGCGTCCGAGGGCACCGGGCAGTCCTGGAACGTCACCCCGCCCAGGGGCACGCCGCGCATGCCGGTGGTGCGGAAGCGGGGCAGATGCGTCACGCGGTCCGCCGGCGCGCGCGTCAGGTCCACCAGCACCTGCGAGTGGTTGCGGCTGCCCGCCCCCGCCTGCGTGCGCGCGAAGAGCACCACGGCGTCCGCGCGGCGGATGTTGGAGATGACCTGCTTGGTGCCGTTCAGGAGCAGGCCGTCTCCGGAGGGCAGTGCTTCGAACTCCACGCGCGCCAGGTCGTTGCCGTGCGCCAGTTCGTAGTAGCCGCACGCGAGCTTGCGCTTGCGCAGGAGCAGGTCCGCCACGGCGTGACGTTGGGCCGCGCTGCCCGCGGTCCACACGTTGACCGACGCGATGAGCGAGCTGGCGCCGTAGCCCAGACCCAGGCTCGGGTCGCGGCGGAACACCGCGCGCATGAGGGAGATGAGCCGGGGCAGGTGGGTCATCCGGCCGCCTTCCGACGTGGGGACGAACTCCGACCCCAGGCCGTAGGCATCCAGGAGCTGTTCGCCCGCGTCGAGCAGCTCTCCCCGCTCGTCCGCGGCGAGCACCTGGGAGAAGCCCACCGGATTGGCGTCGTCCCAGGGATCGCCCAGGCGCTCTTCCAGGGCCTCCACGGAGGTCGGATCCACTTGTGGGGTGGTCATCACGAAGCACCTTCCGTCCGCGCGTCCGCCAGCAGGGAGAAGACACCGGCCGTGTCCACCACGACGTCGGCCAGCCGGTCGAAGACGCCCGGGTCTCCCGGGGGAGCCTCCGGCGTCAGGCGGGACAGGACACGCACGAGGCAGGCCTCCAGCCAGAGCGCGTCGCGCCACAGGGAACCTTCCGGTGCCCGCTCCACGTGGTTCAGCCACAGGTGCACGCACGCCGCGCCCGCGAAGCAGGCCTCGTAGTGTTCGGCCAGGTGGAAGGCCTCTGGAGGCACGTCACGCGGTGACGGAGGTTGCGCGGCCATGCGCTGGTGCACGGCGTCGGTGGCGCGCTTCAGCGCATGCGCCAGGTCCGCCACCGCCTTCGGCAGCGCTCCCTGCTCCACGAGCGACTGGAGGCGGAGGACGGCGGCGGGCAGTCCCTGCACGACGCTGCATCCCGCAGTGGAGACGAGGCCCAGGCGCGACAGGTCGGCTTCGGGCAGCGGGGCGCCGAGCGTCGTCGCCGTCGCCAGTCCGTCCGCGTCCCGCCGCTCCTGGCGGAAGGCCCGGACGAGCACGGGGAACTGGTTGATGACCGCGTTGCGGTTGACCAGGGTGCTGCCGTCGAAGATGGCGATGATGCGGTGATCGCGTTCGACCTTCTGGAACAGGCCGTGCGCGTACACGTCGGAGAGGAACGAGCGCGCGCCCATCAGGTCCGCGAGCTGCGAGATCATCTCGTTGATGACGGTGGGGACGAACGCCTTGGTGAGCGCGGAGGTGAGGCTCGCCTCGGGCGTGAGGGCGTGCAGGGCCCGGCTGGCCACGGTGCTCACGGCCTCCGCGAGCAGGAGCTGCGTGGCGGCTTCGCCCAGGGGACGGCGCGCCCGGGGCAGGTCCACCAGTCGGCGCTCGTAGAGCTGATGCTCCTTCGCGAAGTCCACCGTGAGGCGCAGCGCTTGATCCGCGGCGCCCAGCGACATGGCCACCGCCACGGTGCGGGTGAGCTGCAACGCCTTGAGTACCAGCTCGATGCCGCCGCCCGCCTTGCCCACCAACGCCGTGTCGGGCACGTCCGCGTCCGTGAAGGCGATGCCGCTGATGTCCGCGCCCCGGATGCCGTGCGTCCGCTCCTTGGGCAGACAGCGGAACGCACTGGGCGGAAGCTGGCGTTTGTCCACCAGGAACACGCTGAAGCCCCGGGGACCGCCATTGGCGTCGGTCCGCGCGAGCACGCTGATCAGCTCTCCTCGCGTGGCGTTGTTGATGAGCCACTTCTCGCCGTTGAGTCGCCACCGGCCGTCCACCGTGCGCGTGGCCGACAGCTCTCCGGCCAGCAGGTCGCTGCCGTGGTGGCGTTCGGTCAGCCCCCAGGACACGCGAGCCCCCCGCGCCACGTCCTGCCCCAGCGCCACGGCCTGCTCCGGGCTGCCGCCCACCCAGGTGCACGCGCCGCCCAGGAAGGTCTTCCCATGGCCGATGGCCGCCGTCAGGTCGCGCCGGGCCACTGTGCGCCACAGCGCCACGAGCTCGGGGTAGTGCGCGAGCCGTCCCCCATGCCGCGTGGGCACGTAGTGCGCGCCCAGGCCGAAGGACTCCAGGGCTTGGCACGCGGCGTCCGGGAAGGCTTCCTCGCGGTCCAGCTTCGCGACGAGCGCGGGCGCGAAGGGACCGTCCCCGGTGTCCAGTTCGCGCAGTCGCGCATCGAGCGCCACGGCGGGGGTGCCGGGATTCATTCCGCGAACCCCTGATCACCCGTGCCGCGCATCGCGTCCAGCTCCGAGGGCAGGGCCTGTGGTTGGGACTGACGCGTGTGGGACACCTGGGCGTCCAGTTCTTCATGCAGCGCGGGGAGCGCGTTCGCGAGGAACAGCCTGCGCATGGCGGCGCGTTGGATCTTGCCGCTGGTGGTGCGCTGCACGCTGCCGGGCTTGAGCAGCACCACGCCGCCCACGCGGATGCCGAACTCCCGCGACACGGTGTTCTTGATACGCGTGGCGAGCTGCTGGAAGGCCTCCGTGTCGAAGCGGCCCTTCACCTCGTGGGTGACGACGACCGACTCCTCCTCGTCCGGCGGCGACACGGTGAACACGGCGCCAAAGCGCGTGGCCAGCTCCGGGTGCTGCGCCCGCAGCTCGTGCTCCAGGTCCTGCGGGTAGAGGTTGCGGCCGTGGGTGATGAGCATCTCCTTGATGCGGCCGGTGACGTAGACCTCGCCTTCGAGCATCAGGCCCAGGTCGCCCGTGCGCAGGTAGCCCGCTTCGCCCTCCGCCGTGACGGCCCCGAAGTTCGCGGACGTGGCGCCCGGGTTGTTCCAGTAGCCGCGCGACACGCTGTCGCCCTTGAGCCAGATCTCCCCCACGTTGCCCGGAGCCCGCGTCGCGCGCGTGGTCGGGTCCACCACCCGCACGTCGTAGCCCTCCGGCACGCCGCAGCTCACCAGCTCCCGCGCATGCTGGCCTTCGCTGGCGACGCGGTACTCGTGGCGCTCCAGCGCTTCGGCCACGACGCGGTGGACCACGGGCGCGCGGTGGGCGCGGCCGGAGACGAACACCGTGGCCTCCGCCATGCCGTAGCAGGGGCAGAGGGCGGACTCGCGGAAACCCGCGGCGGCGAAGCGCTGGGCGAAGGCGCGCAGGGTGGACGCCTGGACGGGCTCCGAGCCGTTGGCCGCGAACTCCCACCGCGACAGGTCCATCCCGGCGAGCTGCGCGTCGCTGACGCGGCGGCGGCACAGCTCGAACGCGAAGTTGGGCGCCGCCGAATAGCCGATGTCGTGCTTGTCGATCATCCGCAGCCACAGGTGCGGCCGCATGACGAATGCGTTGGGTGTCATCAGCACGCACGCGCTGCCCAGGAACAGCGCCGGCAGCAGCTGCGCCATCAAGCCCATGTCGTGGTACAGCGGAATCCAGCCGCCGAAGCGCGTGCGGTCCGTGAACCCGAGCGCGCGCTGGAAGCTGGCCACGTTGTGCAGCAGGTTGTGATGCGACACCATCACGCCCTTCGGGTCGCCCGTGGATCCGGACGTGTATTGCAGCAGCACCAGCGTGTCGCGGGACGTGGGCGGCATCCGCCACGCATCCGCGTCGCCCGTGCCCGGCACGTCCGTGGCCAGCACCGTCACCGCGTCCAGCCCTTCGGCCTGGGCCCACTCCGTGACGGCCGCGACGTGGACGCTGTCGGTGAAGACGGCGCGCACGCCCGCGTCCCGGGCGATGGACTGGACCCGACGGCGTTGGTGCGCGTACTGCCCGGGCAGCGGGGCGGGGACCGCGATCATCCCGGCGTAGAGGCAGCCGAAGAAGCCCGCCACGAAGTCCACGCCCACCGGGTAGAGCAGCAGGATGCGCTCACCCTCGGGGAAGCGCGCCTGGAGCCACGCGGCCAGCCGGCGCGCCTCGGCGTCCAGGCGCTGGTAGCTGAACGTGGTGGACCCATCCGCACGGTCCAGATCGCGCACCAGCGTGACGGCTTCCTGATCGGGACGGGTCCGCGCGTGTTCGCGCAGCAGGTCGGTGATGTGAGGGGCGTGCTCAAACGCGGGCATGGGACCCTTCCTTCTCCGCGCGCGGCGGGGGCAGGTAGCCAGTGGAGACGAAATAGTCGAGGTAGAGGCGCAGGAAGGCGGGGTCCACCACGCGGCACGCGATGCCGGAACCCTGGAGCGCCGCGTGTAGGTTCGTGGTGTCGAAGTGCGGCTCGCTGCCCGCGTACCCCACGTCCTCGGACGGTGTGTCCTCGGTGAAGAGCGGATGGAAGCGGGTGAGCGCGTTGTCGTCGCCGCGCTCCACCGCCGCGCTCAGCTCGCGGTACCACGTGGCGTACGGCACGCGCCGCAGCGGGTAGCCGCACACGTCCAGCATCTCCACGAGTTCGCTCCAGCGCACCGTGCGTGCGCCGGGCAGGTGGAACGCGGTGCCGTGGCGCTGGCCGCTCAGCGCGACGTGCGCGACGACGCGGGCGCAGAAGTCCACCGGCACCATCTCCAGCAGCACGTTGAAGTTCAGCGCCGCGCCCAACTGGATGCAGCCCTTCATCGTCTCGTTGAGGAAGGTGTCGGTGGAGCAGGCGCCCGTGTCCTGCGCGCCGGTGATGAGGCCCGGTCGGTAGATGCACACCGGCAGGCCCCGGTGCCCCGCCAGCGAGACGAGCTTGTCGCCCACCCACTTGGTCTGCCGGTAGCCGCCCATGACGCCGGTGGGGTCGGTGAGCTCCGCTTCCGCGAAGTGCTGCGGGCCCGGGTGGCCGGGGAACACCGCGAGCGAGGAGACGAAGTGCACCGGTTTCACGCGCTCGCGACACGCCAGCCGCAGCACCTCCAGGGTGCCCAGCACGTTGACGGCCTTCAGGCGCGGGTAGGGCAGCGCGTAGCTGGAGTGCGCGCCGTTGTGGATGATGACCTCCACCTCCCGGGTCAGCGTCGTGTACTCCGCGCGCGTGAGGCCGAAGTAGGGTCGGCCCAGGTCCCCCGCCACGCCGATGAGGCGGGCCGCGTCGGCGTCACGCCACAGGCCGTAGCCGGTGAGGTTCTGGCGCACGCGCTCCAACGCCGCGTCCGCGTCCTTCGCCCGCGCGAGCACGTAGAGGCGCGCGTCGGAGCGATCCAACAGCTCCCGCACCAGGTACGCGCCGGTGTAGCCGGTGCCTCCGGTGAGCAGCACCGTGCGGTACGGCGCGGCTGTGGGCGGCAGGGTGTCCGGGGTGATGCGGATGTCGTCCGGGAGGGACGCCTCGGCCCACAGGTCCTCGCTGGCCAGACTGCGGGGACTGGCGCCGTGCGCGGACGGGCCGCCCGTCTTCGCGCCGATCATCCGCACGAGCTCGGAGACGGTGGGACGCTCGAAGAAGCGGCGCATGGCGGGCGCGACCCCGAAGGCCTCCTTCACGCGCGCGGCCATCTGCGCCGCCGCCACGGAGTCACCGCCCAGGTCGAAGAAGCTGTCCTCCACGCCGACGCGGCCCACACCCAGCACCTCCTGCCAGAGCTGCGCGAGCCGCAGCTCCTCCGGCGTGGCGGGCGCCACGTGCGCGGTGGTGGAGGGTTCGGAGGGGTCGCCCAGCGGCAGGCGGCTTCGGTCCACCTTGCCGTTGGGCAGCTTGGGCAGCGTGTCCAGGATGACGAAGCGGGTGGGGACCATCACCTCGGGGAGGTGCTCGCGGGCGAAGGCATCCAGCGCGGCGCGCAGCCCGGACACGGAGGTGGACAAGAGCGGCGCGTTCGCCGCACGGGAGGTGGCGTCACTCATCGCGTCTGCTCCTTCGCTTCGAAGACGGCGTCGAACGTGCCCGCGCGTCCGGACGCGGGCGGGCACAGCCGCACCGCGCGGCCATGACGTGCGGCCAGGGCCACCACGTCCTCCGGATCCACGGCGGTGTCCTCGTCCGCGTCCCAGAGCTTGCGCTCCACGTCCCAGGCCGTCTGTCCGGGCGCGGCCTCGCGCAGCAGTCGCACCAGCGCCAGCGGACGGACGAGCCGCCGGTTGGGAATGTCGGTGACCGCGAACACTCCGGCGCCGCGCGGTGCCTCCAGCAGCGTCTCCAGCGCCGTGTCCCCGCTCACCGTGTCCCAGTCGACCGTGTCCGTCACCGGCGCCTGGGGAGCACCCCCGAGCGTCACGTCGTAGCGGAAGCAGGTGAGCTCGTTTACCGCGTGGCCGCGCTTGAGTTCCAGGCGCACCGGCTGTTGGACACGTGCGGCATGTTCGCGGAAGAAGGACGGCGCCAGGCACAGCTCGCGCTCGGCGGTCACCTGTCGGGCCACCGCCGCGGCCAGGTCTCGCGCGGGCATCAGCGCGGGCGCCTTGTGCAACTGCACGGACGCGTGGAAGGCCTCCAGCAGCTCCAGGTCCCGGACGTCTCCGACGAACACCGCGCCGGTGGTGCCGGCCACGCGCGTGGCTTCGTCCAGCACGCGCGTCAGGTAGTCCGTGCCCGGGAAGTATTGGATGACGGAGTTGATGACCACCGTGTGGCCCGCATCTCCGGGCAGCGTGGACAGGTGGCCCGCATCGCCGTGCACGAGCGTGACGTGCGCGGGCAGCGGCCCGCTCCCCAGCGACGCGGCGGCGGTGCGCAGGGCGGCGGGTGATACGTCCAGGCCCAGGTAGCGCTCGACGTGGGGGGCCAGGTGGCGCAGCACCAGTCCCACGCCGACGCCCACGTCCACCAGGGTGCGTGGACGCAGCGCGGTGATGCGCTCCACGGTGTGGGAGAGCCACTCGCGCATCTGGGCCGGGTCGATGGGCTCTCCGGTGTAGCTGCTGAGCCAGCCGGAGAAGTCGCGGTCCAGGTCGGTGCCGCGCGCGCCCGTCTCCGGGTCGGTGTAGGCGCCTTCCCAGACCTCGCCCCAGCGCCGCACGTGCGCGTCCTCCGCGCCCCGGTCCATCAGGCCCTGGCCCGGCGCGACGAAGGCGACCAGCTCCGCGGATCCGTTGGCGCGAGCTACCGCGACGACGGCCACGGAGGCCACCTGCGGGTGGCGCGACAGCACGCCCTCCACCTCGTCGGGTTCGATGCGGTGCCCGCGGATCTTCACCTGCCGATCCACGCGCCCCAGGAACTCCAGCACGCCGTCCGCACGCCAGCGCGCGCGGTCCCCGGTGCGGTACATGCGTCCCGGCCGCGTGGGGTGGGGCACGAAGCGCTCGCCCGTCAGCTCCGGGCGGTTGAGGTAGCCCAGGCTGACGCCCTCGCCGCCAATCCACAGCTCGCCCGCGACGCCGATGGGCATGGGTTCGAGCGCGGCATCCAGCACCAGGACGTCCGTGTTCGCGATGGGCCGGCCAATGGGGATGACGCCCTGGCGCGGGTCCTGCTCCACGTCCACCTCATGCACGGTGGACCACACCGTCGTCTCGGTGGGGCCGTACATGTTGAAGAGCTTCACGCCGGGCAGTCGCGCGCGCACGCGCTCCACCAGCCCCGCCGGAAGAATCTCCCCTCCGACGAGCACCGCGCGAGCGCCACGCAGCGACTCCAACGCGGCGGGCTCCGCGGCCACGGCGGCCAGGAAGGACGGGGTGCTCTGGGTGAGCGTCACGCCGTGGCGGCGGCACAGCTCCGCGAAGGCATAGCGGCCTTCCGCGTCGTCCGAGCCGGGCGCGCGCACCAGGTTGTTCACCAGTCCCTCGCTGGCGATGACCACCCGCGCGCCGTGGGTGAGCGGCCAGAGCAGCTCCAGCACGGAGATGTCGAAGGACATGCTCGTGAGCGCGAGCACGACGTCGTCGGCCCCGCAGCCGATGCGCGTGTCCATGCCCAGGAAGAAGTTCACCACGTTGTGGTGGCGCACCTCCGTGCCCTTGGGCCGGCCCGTGGAGCCGGAGGTGTAGAGCACATAGGCCGCGTCCTGGCCGTCCGCGCCCGACTTCCACGGCGTCGCGGGCCTCGCGCCTGCCTCCGCCGCGTCCACGTGCACCACGACGCGAGCAGGCAGCCCGGTGGGATCTTCGGGCCACGTGACGAGCGCGTCCAGTTGCGCGTCGGAGGCGATGAACTCCAGGCGGTTCTGGGGGTAGCCCGGATCGAGCGGCACGTACGCGGCGCCCGCCTTCATCACCGCGACGAGCGCGATGACGAGCTCGGGTCCACGGGGCAGGCTCACGCCCACCCGGCCGCCGCGACGCACGCCCTTCGCATGCAGCAGGGACGCCAGTTGCCCGGCGCGCGCGTCCAGCTCCGAGTACCGCACCGTGACGTCGCGGTGGACGAGCGCCACCCGGTCCCCCGCCGTGCGGGCCTGATGCTCGATGAGCGCGTGGACGGTGAGCTCGCGGTCGTACGGCATCGCGGTGGCGTTCCAGCGCGCCACGCGTTCACGCTCCGCCGCATCCACGAGCGTCACGTCGGAGAAGCGCGCGTGCGGGGTGGCGGCGACGGCCTCCAGCGCGCGGCGGTAGTAGCCGGTGAGCCGCTCGCAGAAGTCGGCGTCCAGCGCGGCCATGTCGCAGTCCAGCCACAGGCGCAGGCCACCCTGCACCGGGTCGTAGAGGAAGTTCACCGCGAGCGGGTAGTTCGTCTCCGCCACGCCCACGCCGTCCAGGATGAGCGCTCCCGTGGGGCCGGTGACCTTCCACTGCCGCCGGAAGTCCATGAAGTTGACGTAGCTGTCCAGGGGCAGCGCGTTGCCCAGGTCCCGCTGCACCTGCATGAAGGGATAGCGGCGGTGCGGCGTGGCCTCGCGCTCGTGGGCGAAGATGGCGTGGGCCGCGTCGCGCAGGGTGCCCGTACGCGTGTCGATCCGCAGCGGCAGCGTGTTGAGGAACACGCCGATGACCTCGTCACCGCCTTCCTCCTCCAGCCGGCCGTTGGACACCACGCCGGTGACGACCTCGTCCGCGCCGCACACGCGCCGCAGCACCGCCACGTGCGCCGCGGCGAGCAGTGACTTGAGCGGCAGCGCTGCCTCCACCGCCCGCAGTCGCAACCGCTCCGCGAGTTGGGGTGGCAGCGCGACCTCATGCGGCTGGTGCCGGGGCGGACGCACCTCTCCCTGAGCCGTGGGTCGGCGGGGCAACGGAGTGGGCTCCGCGCCGCGCAGCAGCTCCGTCCAGAAGCGGCGGGACTCGGGGTTCGCGACGGCGCGGCGCTCCTCCGCCACGAAGTCGCGGTAGCGCGACGCCACCGCCGGCAACCACAGCTCCTCGCCGGCCAGGCGGGCGCGGTAGCGGGTGACGATCTCCTCCAGCATCGCCCCATCGCTCCATCCATCCAGCACCACGTGGTGCTCCACCACGGAGAGCTGGAAGGACTGTGCACCGCGCCGGTGCACGGTGAAGGCGAGCAGCGGCGGCGACGCCGGATCGAAGCGGCGGAACTTCTCCTGGTCCATCCACGCCTGGAGCGCCGCGCGCACGGCGTCCGCGTCCAGGTCGCTCCAGTCCCCCGCCACGTCCAGGGGCACCGTCACCTCCGGGTGCACCAACTGCAACGGCTCCGAATACGTGGACAGGTCGAACGAGCTGCGCAGCGCGGGGTGCCGGCGGAAGGTGTCCCGCAGCGCATCGCGCAGGGCCGCCTCGTCGAAGCGGGCGCCCACGTGGAGGCTCGTCACCACGCGGTAGACGGACGTCGAGTCGTCGAACTCGGCATGGAAGAGCATGCCGGCCTGCATCGCGCTCAGCGGGTAGGCGTCCTCCAGGCCCGAGGGCAGTCGCGCCCGGTCCCCGTCGCGCAAGAGGGCGAAGGGCGCGGCGTGCTCGCGCCGGTGGCCGGTGCCGTCCAGCGGGTGCAGGTGCCTGGCCAGATCGCGCAGGGTGGGGTGTCGGAAGAGGTCCTGGACGTGGAACGTGAGGCCCTGCTTCTCCAGCGCCGCGCGCACGCGGATGCTGAGCATGGAGTCGCCGCCCAGCGCGAAGAACGAATCATCCAGACCCAGGTGCTCGCGTCCCAGCACCTCCTTCCACACGGCGTGCAGGCTCACTTCGTGCGGCGTGGAGGGCGCCTCCGAGGGGCCCGTGGACTCCAGCACGGGGGCGGGCAGGGCTTTGCGGTCGACCTTCCCGTTGGATGACAGGGGCAGGGCGTCCAGCACCAGCAGGTGCGCGGGCACCATGTACTCCGGCAGCCGCTGGGCGGCGTACTCCGTCAGCTCGCGGGGCGTGGGCGCGGGGAGGCCCGGCTTCACGACCACGTGCGCGACGAGCCGGCGATCCGCGCGGGTGCGCTCCCACGGGGTGACCACCGCCTGCTCCAGCGCGGGGTGCGCGAGCAGCACGGATTCGATCTCCCCCAGCTCAATGCGGAAGCCGCGCAGCTTCACCTGGTGATCCATCCGACCCAGGAACTCGATGGCGCCGTCCGGACGGTGGCGGGCCAGGTCTCCGGTCCGGTACATCCGGGCCCCGGGCTCCGGGGAGAAGGGGTCGGGGACGAAGCGCTCGCGCGTGAGGTCCGGGCGGTTGACGTAGCCCAGCGCCACCTGGACGCCGCCGATGTGCAGCTCCCCCGGCACGCCGGGCGGCGTGGGCTGCCCCGTGCGGTCGAGCAGGTAGATGGCCGTGTTGTCCACCGGCCGCCCGATGGGGATGGATCCCGCCGACGCATCCTCCGGCGAGCAGGCCCAGGCCGTCACGTCGATGGAGGCCTCGGTGGGGCCGTAGAGGTTGTGCAGGCCGATGCCGTGGGCCTCGCGCGGAAAGGTCTCGAAGAAGGCGCGCACCGTCTCCGGGCGCAGCGCTTCCCCGCTGCACATCACCCGGCGCAGGCCCGTGGCGGTGGCGGCCTCGGGCTCCGCGAGGAACAGGTCCAGCATGGGCGGGACGAAGTGCAGCGTGGTGACGGCCTCGTCGCGGATCGTCCTCGCCAGGTAGCGCGGATCCTTGTGGCCTCCGGGCGCGGCCAGGAACAGCCGGCTGCCAACGATGAGCGGCCAGAAGAACTCCCACACCGACACGTCGAAGGTGAACGGCGTCTTCTGCAACACCGTGTCGTCCAGGCCCAGGCGGTAGGTGTCCTGCATCCACAAGAGCCGGTTGACGACGCCCCGGTGGGACACCGCGACGCCCTTGGGCCGTCCGGTGGAACCGGACGTGTAGATGACATACGCCGCGTCCTCCGGGCCCGCCGTCCGGGGCGGGGCGGTGGTCACCTCCGGCAGCGTGGGTAGCAGCGTGTCCAGGGCGAGCGCCTCCACGCCCAGGCCCTTCAGCCGAGGGGCCAGCGAGGCGCGCGTGAGGACGGTGCGCAGGCCCGCGTCCTCCACCTGGAACTCCAACCGGGCGCGGGGCAGCTCCGGATCCAACGGCAGGTAGGCCGCGCCCGCCTTCAGGATGGCGAGCAGGCCCACGACGAGCTCCAGCGAGCGCTCCTCGAACACGCCCACGTGCTGGCCCGCCCGGACGCCCCGCTCGCGCAGGTGCGCCGCCAGCCGGTCCGCCTTCGCCCCCAGCTCCCGGTACGTCAGCGATGCTCCCGCGACGGCGGCGGCGACCGCGTCGGGCGTGCGCCGGATC
Organism: Myxococcaceae bacterium; assembly: GCA_004173515.1. Taxonomy (GTDB): domain Bacteria; phylum Myxococcota; class Myxococcia; order Myxococcales; family Myxococcaceae; genus Corallococcus. The sequence goes on from SECN01000053.1 coordinate 49,951, forward strand.
TGCGCGTCGATGAGCGCGTGCAGGCTCCCGGACAGGTCATGCGGGCGCCGGGTGGCGTTGAGCCCCTCCAGCAGGTGCTGGCGCTCGCCGTCGAGCAGCAGCTCCAACCGGTCCACGGGCAGCTCCGACTCCGCCCGGGTGAAGCGCTCCAGGAAGGAGAGAAAGCGGCGCTGGTGCCCCGCGATGTCGTCCGCGCCGTACAGCTCCGGGTTCGCGTCCAGGTAGAGCTGGAGCTCGGAGCCATCCGAGCGCCCGTAGAACCCCAGCAGCAGGTCCTTCACCGGCCCGGAGGACAGGTAGTGCGCGGTAGTGGGGTGCTCACCGAAGCGCACCGCGTGGTCGAAGGAGACGACGTTGACCACCGGCCCGGTGGCGCTGCCCTCGTGGCCCTTCAGGCGCAGGTCATGCTGCAACACCTCGCCCCGGTGCCGCTGGTGCACGAGCAACCGGCCCACCTGCGAGGACACCTGCTTCACCAGCGACTGGAGACTGGAGCCCGGGGGCACCGTCAGGCGCAGGGGCAGCTCGTTGGCCAGCATGCACGGCGTAGCGCGCGACGCGGCCGTCAGGCGGCTGGAGACGGGAAGGGCGAGCACCACGTCCTCCGCGCCCGTCATCCGGTGGAGGTAGGCCGCCGTCGCGGCGATGACGATGACCGACCAGCGCGTCTGCTCCCGCCGGGCCGCCGAGCGCAGCGACTCCATGGCCTCCGGGGACAGGTGCGTGGTCCGGCGCAGCAGGCCCCGCGAGGCCAGGGACGCGGGCGTCGCCGTCAGGCGGGCCGGCTCCGGCGGGGAGGCGAACGCTTCGCGCCAGTAGCCTTCGTCGCGCCCCGCCTGCGGCGAGGCGGCGTAGCCAGCGTCCTCTTCCAGGAGCGTGGCCAGCGGCGCGAACGCGGGCAGCTCCGCCTCCGGCAGCCCCACGAGCGCGGAGTAGCGCTGGGCCACCCGGCGCCAGTAGAGCGTCTGGCCGAAGCCGTCCATCAGGATGTGGTGGTAGCGGACGTAGAAGAAGGACCGCTCCGGGCCCGCCTGGAACAGCGCGTGGTGGAAGAGGGGCGCCTGGCGCAGGTCCACCGGACGCGACAGGTCGGATCGCATCCATGACTCGGCGGCCTGTCGCGGGTCGGCGTCGCCGCTCACGTCCACCACGTCCACGGCCACATTCTCAAGGGAGACAGGCACCTGCCAGGGGCCGTCCGCGTCCTCGATGAAACAAACCCGTAGGGTTTCGCTTTCCCAGACAGTCTCACGGACCGCCTGCCTCAGAAGCGAGACATCCACCGGCCCATGGATCTCCAGATGGGCGCCACAGTTGTAGCGGGGATTGGCGGGGTCCAACTGCTGTGCAACCCAGACACCGCGCTGCGCGGCCGTCAAAGGCCACCGAGACACAGACGTTTCCGTCCCTCTCATCCGAGCATCCCCCAATCCGGAATGACGCCCGTGAAGACGTCGTCCGCAAGGACTTCCCCAAAGCATTCCCCGGCTGGAGAGTTACGTTTGATGACAAGCTTGGTCAAGACAAAACAGATCAGCCTGGATAGGCACAATCTCGTGACCGAATTGGTTACACGGAATAAATTGTAATAATTGCGGACTGAATTTTTGAAGCATGCGACGTAGCGGTGCTTTTTCTGCGCCGGATTTCGTTGGGGCCCTGAGGGTCCGGGGCCGGCGGGGTCGCCCGCGTGGGACGGGCGCGCTATCGTGAGAGGCATGCTCCTGCCTGTCCTCACCGGTGTCTGGCTGTCCCTGTCCGGTGCGCTGGGCACGGAGCTGCGGCGGGACGGCTACAGCTTCCGTCCACCGGACTCGTTCCGGATGACGCGCTGGGAGCGCTACGCCGGCTCACACGCGGGCGCGGTGGCGGAGGACGGCTCGCGCACGCGGGGGTTGTCCGCGGCGCTGGCGGACGGCGAGGGACCGGACGCGGCCACGTTCCTCATCGCCGTGGTGGACGGCGGCTTCTCCGCCAGTCCGTCCGAGCGCGATGCGTTCTCCACCGCCGTGGTCCAACACTTCCAGCGCGAGCTGGGCGTGGCGCTGACGCCGGAGCGGGTGGACCGGGTGGGCGGACCGGTGCCCCGGGTGGAGGTGCTGGGCACGCTGCGCGAGGCCGGGCAGGTGCGCACGGTGCTGGTGACGGGGCTCGCGTCGGAGGGGCGCCACGCCGTCGTCACCGTCAGTGCGCCCGCGGACCGCTGGGATGCAATGGCCCCCCGGGTGCAAGCCTCCCTGGAGACCTTCCGGATGGAGGCCCCGGTGACGGGCGTCATCTCCAAGCGGCTCGCCGGAGCCCTGGCGGGCACCCTGGCGGGGGCGCTGCTCGTCTCCTATGCCGCCTGGCGGCGCCGTCGTCAGGGGGAGGGGCCCGCTTCGGCGTAGGGGGCGCGACGCATCCCCGGGACGGCTCGCGCTGGGATACGGTGCCGCGCCCATGTTCTCCCTCCTTCTCGTCGCCGTGCTCGCGCAGGGGCCCCTGACGCCCCCGGGCCCGCCGACCCCCCCGGTGCCGGCACCGGATGCCGGCGTCGTGGACGCGGTGGTGCCGCCGCTCCCGGTGGCCTCGCTGCCTCCCGCCACCCACGACCTGTTCCGCCGCATCCAGGGGCGCGTCGCGCAGGTGCGCATCATCGAGCGCCGCTCCGGCACCAAGTCCTCCATCGGCTCCGCGTTCTTCGTGAGCGACAAGGGCCACGCGCTCACGAACTACCACGTGGTCTCCGACGTGGTGCTCCACCCGGAGGACTACACCGCGGAGCTGGATCGGGGTGACTCCACGGTGCCGGTGCGCCTGTTGTCCGTGGACGTGGCCAGCGACCTGGCCGTCATCCAGGTGGAGGCGCCCGTCGCGGACTTCTTCAAGCTGGAGGACCGTGAGCCGCCGCAGGGCACGCGCCTGTTCGCCATGGGCAACCCGCGCGACCTGGGCACCACCATCGTGGAGGGCACGTACAACGGCCTCGTGCGCGACGCCCTCTACGAGCGCGTGCACTTCTCCGGCGCCATCAACCCTGGCATGAGCGGCGGGCCCACGCTCAGCGGCGAGGGCGGCGTGGTGGGCGTCAACGTGGCCACCATGGGCAACCAGGTGGGCTTCCTCGTGCCGGTGGCGAGAGCGCGGCAGTTGTTGGATCGCACGCTGGCGCTGGAGGCCCCGCCGGACGCGGCCGCGCTGATGGCGTCCGTGCGCGAGCAGCTGCTGGCCAACCAGCAGCGCATCACCGACCGGCTGATGGCCACGGAGCTGCCGAAGCAGGTGCTGGGCGAGTACCGCGTCCCGGGCCGCTGGAGTCCGTTCCTCAAGTGCTGGGGCGACACGCCGCATGATCCGGAGACGCCCTACACGGTGACGAGCTACCAGTGCTCCTCCGAGGAGGACATCTTCCTGTCCTCCAGCCACCGCACGGGCGTCGTGTCCTACCTGCACCAGCACGTGACGAGCCAGAAGCTGGGCGCCATGCGCTTCTCCGCGCTCTACAGCACGCTCTTCTCCCAGGATCCGGATCCGGTGTCCGCCACGCGCGAGGACGTCACCAACTTCCGCTGCACGTCGGAGTTCGTGGACGTGAAGGGCCTCACGGTGCGCGCCGCGCTCTGCCTGCGCGCCTACCGCCGCTTCCCGGGCCTCTACGACCTGGTGCTCAGAGCGGCCACGCTGAACGCCTCCACGCACGGGGTGGACACCAGCCTCACGCTGGGCGGCTTCTCCGCGGAGAACGCGCGCAAGCTGGCGCGCCGCTACCTGGAGGGCTTGTCGTGGACGAAGTGATCTTCCTGGAGGTGTTGGAAGGCGACGCCGTCCAGGCCCGCCACCGGCTGGAGACGTGGCCCGTGACGGTGGGGCGCGGCTACGGCAACGACGTCATCCTGGACGACCCCAAGGTCTCCGCCGAACACCTGCGCCTGGAGCGGCGCGAGGACGGCGCGGTGGTGCTGCGCGACGTGGGCAGCGTGAACGGCACCTTCAGCGCGGCGCCCTGGGCGCGCATCCAGGAGCTGGTGCTCACGCCGGACGCGCGGGTGTCCGTGGGGGACACGGTGCTGCGCTTTCGTCCGCGCGGCTTCGCGGTGGAGGACACCGTCGTCAACGAGGCCCCGGCCGACGCGCGCGAGCGGCTCTTCGAGCGCCCCCGGGCCTTCGCGCTGACGATGCAGGCGCTGGTCGCCACGTCCTTCATCTCCGAGCGGCTGACCCAGTTCCAGAAGACGGACTGGGGGGACCTGCTGCTCTCCAGCGTGCTGCCCCTGGGCCTGACGCTGCTGTGGGCGGGAGGCTGGTCGCTGGCCAGCCGCATCGCGCGCCGCAGCTTCTACTTCCGGGTGCACGCCACCATCGGCGGGATGGTGCTGATGGGCTTCGCGCTGGCGCCGCCCCTGTTCGCGCTCCTGAGCTTCAGCTTCTCGCTGGGCGCGTGGCTGGGCTTCGTGCGGACGCTGGCCGTCCTGGCCCTGGTGGGGTGGGGAATCTATTGGCACCTGCGCTACGTGACGCGCTGGAGCGGCAAGCGCCTGGCGCGCGGGCTCGCTGTCGCGTCGGTGGGCGTGCTGGTGCTGGCGAACGTGCCGAAGCTGCTGGGCAACGAGGACTTCAGCGAGTCGTTGGAGTTCCCCCGGTCGCTGCTGCCACCGGCGCTGCGCCTGGCCCCCGCGCATTCGGTGGACGCGTTCTTCGAGGAGGCCCGGCCGCTGGAGAAGAAGGTGGACGCGCTCGCGAAGGAAGACTGAAGCGCGGCCACCTCCGACACCGGGGGCGTCCTACATCCCACGCACCTCGTGGGGCTTGTAGGGGGCCTCCAGCGCCTTGATCTCCTCGGGCGTGAGCTTGAGCGTCACCGCCTTCACCGCGTCCTCCAGGTGCTCGGGCTTCGTCGCGCCGATGATGGGCGCGGTGACGACGGGCTTGGACAGCAGCCACGCCAGGGCCACCTGCGCGGGCGGGGCCTTGCGCGCCTCGGCCACCTTCTTCACCGCCTCCACCACGTCCCAGTCCCCGGCCTGGTTGTAGAGCACCGGTGACAGCGTGTCGGAGCCCGCGCGCGTCGTCGCCTCGCGGTCATCCAGCGACTTGCGCGAACCCGTCAACAGCCCCCGGGCCAGCGGGGACCACGGGATGACGCCGATGCCCTCCGCCTCGCACAGGGGCAGCATCTCCCGCTCCTCCTCGCGGTAGACGAGGTTGTAGTGGTCCTGCATGGACACGAACTTCGCCCAGCCATTGCGCTCGGAGACGCCGAGCGCGCGCGCGAACTGCCACGCGTACGAGGAGCTTGCGCCCAGGTAGCGCACCTTGCCCTGACGCACGAGCTGGTCGAGCGCGGACAGCGTCTCCTCGATGGGCGTGTTCGGGTCCATCCGGTGGATCTGGTACAGGTCGATGGTCTCCACCCCCAACCGCTTGAGGCTCGCCTCGCACGCCTGGGTGATGTTCTTGCGCGACAGGCCGCGCTCGTTCTGCCCGCTGCCGGTGGGGAAGTAGACCTTCGTCGCCAGCACCACCTCGTCCATCTTCGCGTAGCGGCGCAGCGCGCGGCCCGTCACCTCCTCGCTGACGCCGTCCGAGTACATGTTCGCGGTGTCGAAGAAGGTGACGCCCAGCTCCACCGCGCGGCGGAAGAAGGGCTGTGACGCTTCCTCATCCAGCACCCACGGACGCCACTTCGGTGTGCCGTAGCTCATGCAGCCCAGGCAGATGCGGGAGACCCGCAGGCCCGTGTGACCCAGGTTGGCGTACTTCATGGTGCGCTCCTTCTGTCCGTGTCCGGGGCCCCTCGCAGGGCCCCCCTTGAGTGCCAGTCCGAAGTGCTGCTTGCGTATGAACCACCATGAGCGAGCGGTTCAACCTCTTGTCGCCCGAAGTGCGAGCCAATCCCTATCCCACCTATGCCCGCATGCGCCGCGAGACGCCCGTGTGTCAGGTGGATCCGGGAGGGATGTGGGCGGTGTCGCGCCATGATGACGTGCTGCGCGTGCTGAAGGATTCCCAGCGCTTCTCCTCCCAGGGCTTCCGTCAGGTCACCAACCCACCGTGGCTGGGGGGCAATCCCTTCGCGGACTCCATGCTGGTGATGGATCCACCCCACCACGGTCGCCTGCGGGTGCTGGTGCAGAAGGCCTTCGGCGCGGCGGCCATGGCGCGGCTGGGGCCCCGCGTGAGGGAGCTGTGTCGGCAGGCCGTGGCGGACCTGCCCCGGGGCCGCCCGGTGGACATGATGCCGCCCTTCGCCCTGCGCATCCCCGCGGCCGTCATCAGCGAGCTGCTCGGCCTGGATCCTCGGCACGCCCCGCGCCTGAAGCACTGGGCGGACCTCATCACCGGCGGCGTCACCACCGTCCGCCCGGAAGAGGAGGAGCGCAAGCAGCGGGCACGCGACGCGGTGGCGGAGGTGCGCGCCTGGTTCGGGGACGTGCTGGAGGCCCGGGCCCAGGCGCCCGCCGGCACCGATGTGATCAGCGAGCTGCGCCAGGCCCGCGTGGACGGCGAGGCCCTGACGAAGGACGAACTCATCGCCTTCATGGCCCTGCTGCTGGTGGGCGGCATCGAGACGGTGGTGCACCTGCTGGGCTCGTCGCTCGTCGTGCTGCGCGAGCACCCGGAGGTGTGGGCCCAGCTCCGGGCGGACCGCTCGCGCATCCCCGCCTTCATCGAGGAGGTGCTGCGCTACGAGCCACCCCTCCAGGCCGCGCCGCGCCTCACCACCGAGGACGTGGAGGTGGGCGGCGTGAAGCTCCCCAAGGGGGCCCCGCTGCTGGTGCTGATGGGCTCCGCCACGCGCGACGAAGCGCACTTCCCGGACGGCGACCGCTTCAGCCTGTCCCGCCCGGGCCCGCAGAACCTGCCCTTCGGCCATGGCATCCACTTCTGCCTGGGCGCGCAGCTGGCGCGGATGGAGGGGCGGCTGGCGCTGGAGGCCCTGCTGGACGCCTTCCGTCACCTGGAGTCCGCCCCGGAGCCCATGACGTGGCACCGCACGCTGCTGGTGCGCGGGCCCGCCACGCTGCCCCTCGTCCTGCACCCCCTCTGAAGCCGGAGCGGGGCAGGGGATGCTCCGGAAAAGACAACGGGCAGGTCCCCGAAGAAGGGAACCTGCCCGCGTCACTTCAGGACTTCGAGGACGACCGTTACGCGCGGACTTCGGCGGCGGGCGTCTCCGTGGACGTGGACGGCGGAATCGCGGCCCCCTCCTTGAACGGCGAGGTCTCCAGCGCGGCCTTGAGGACCTCATCCATGTGCGTGGCGAAGATGAACTCCAGCTCGTTCTTCGCCTGATCCGGCACGTCGATCAGATCCTTGCGGCAACGCTCCGGCAGGATGACGCGCTTGATGCCCGCGCGGTGCGCCGCCAGGACCTTCTCCTTGATGCCACCCACCGGCAGGACCAGGCCGCGCAGCGTGGCCTCGCCCGTGCAGGTGCAGGTCCGTCTTCTCCAGGAAGTTCGGGTTGATGCCGAGCAGCTCCGCCTTGCTGCGCAGGTAGCTCAGCGCCGTGGACGCGCTCTCCTTCATCACGTCGCCCAGCTGGCCGGTGAGCGTCATGCCGCCCTTGCCCGCCATCTTGGTCGCTTCGATGAAGAGCAGATCGCCGCCCGCCGCGGTCCACGCGAGGCCCGTCGCCACACCGGGAACCTCCGTGCGCTCCGCGACCTCCGAGTAGAACATCTCGGGTCCGAGGATCTCCTTCACGCGCTCCGAACCGATGGTCTGCTTGTCCAGCTTGCCACCGGCCACCTCCACCGCCACCGCGCGGCAGATGTCCGCGATGCGGCGCTCCAGGTTTCGCACGCCGGCTTCACGCGTGTACGAGGTCGTCAGGATGAGCAGCGCGTCATCCAGGATCTCGATGTGGTCGCCGGACAGGCCGTGCTCCTTGAGCTGCTTGGGCACGAGGTGGATGCGGGCGATGGCCTGCTTCTCCTCGAACGTGTAGCCCGTCAGCTCGATGATCTCCATGCGGTCGCGCAACGGCCCGGGGATGGGATCCAGCTGGTTCGCCGTGGCGACGAACATGACCTTCGACAGGTCGAACGCCACGTCCAGGTAGTGGTCGCTGAACGTGCTGTTCTGCTCCGGGTCCAGCACCTCCAGCAGCGCCGCGCTCGGGTCGCCGCGGAAGTCCGCGCCCAGCTTGTCGATTTCGTCCAGCATCATGACCGGGTTCTTCGTTCCGGCCTTCTTCATGCTCTGGATGAAGCGGCCCGGCAGCGCGCCCACGTAGGTGCGCCGGTGGCCACGGATCTCCGCCTCGTCACGCACGCCGCCCAAGGACAGGCGCACGAACTTGCGGCCGGTGGCCTTCGCCACGCTCTGGCCCAGCGACGTCTTGCCGACGCCCGGGGGACCGACGAGGCACAGGATGGGCCCGCGCATGTCGTTCTTCAGCTTGCGGACGGCCAGGTACTCCAGGATGCGCTTCTTCACCTTCTTGATGCCGAAGTGATCCTTGTCCAGCTGCTGGCGCGCGTTCTCGATGTCGAGGTTGTCCTCGCTGATCTTCGACCACGGCAGGTCCGCGATCCAATCCAGGTAGGTGCGCGCGACGGTGTACTCGCTGGAGGCCGCCGGGATCGTCTTCAGGCGGTTGAGCTCCTTCTGGGCGACCTTCTCCACTTCCGGGGGGAGGGCGGCCTTCTTCAGGCGCTCCTGGAGCTCGTCCAGCTCCTCCTCCTCCTCGCCCATCTCGCCGAGCTCTTCCTTGATCGCCTTGAGCTGCTGGCGCAGGTAGTACTCGCGCTGGGTCTTCGACATCTCGCCCTTCACGGCGGAGTCGATCTTGTTGGAGAGCTTGAGGATCTCGCGCTTGCGGTTGAGCAGCTCCAGCACGAGCTTCATGCGCGCCTTGAGGTCGACCGTCTCCAGCACGGCCTGCTTCTCCTCGATGGGCACGTCCACGTTCGCGGCGATGAGGTCCGCCAGGTGGCCCGGGTGCGTGATGCTCTCCACCAGCTCCGTGGCGGCGGCGGGCAGCTCGGGCATCAGCTCGATGACCTCGCGCGCCAGCTTCTTCAGGTTGATGCCCAGGGCTTCCACTTCGACGTTCTCGGAGGAGGTCTTGTCCTCCACGGCGTCGACGCGGGCCTTGAGGTAGGGCGCTTCCTGCACCAGCTCCATCACGCGGAAGCGCGCCAGGCCCTGGACGACAAGTGAGTAGTTGTCCTCGCCCATCTTCAGCAGCTTCACGATGCGCGCGACGGTGCCCATCGTGTACAGGTCGGACGCGCCCGGATCCTCTTCCTCGGCGCGGCGCTGGGTGACGACGCCGATGACCTGATCATCGCGCACGGCGTCCTTGATCAGCGCGATCGTCTTCTGGCGGCCGACGGCCAGGGGCAGCACGCCCCCGGGGAAGAACACGCTGTTGCGCAGCGGCAGGATGGGCAGCACCTGCGGGATGTCTTCCTTGTTGATGAGCCCCGGAGGGGCCATCGCGGTGGGCATGGCGCTGGCCGCGGTGCCCTTCTTCTTCTCGTCAGACATGGAGTTCGGCCTCTTCCTTGCTTGAACCCGGTCAGCAAGCGGCCGGGCCGGTGAACCATCCGGTTGATTTCTGCGACGGATGAACCAACGTAACAACCAAACCGGACATGGCAAACGCGATGTGCGTTATTTCCGTGCCTCGTCGGCTGGGCGGTCGGCTGTCACTCGCCCGTCGACGACGCGGGCTCCACGGTGCCGGAGGCCTGTGAGGCAACCCCTCCCGTGGTCGCGCCCCAGAAGACGGACATCCTCTTCGTCATCGACAATTCGGGCTCCATGCTGGAGGAGCAGCAGGGCATCGCCACGGAGCTGCCGGCCTTCCTGGCCGCGTTCAAGGCGGGCAGCGGCGTGGCGCAGGAGTTCCGCGTGGGGGTCATCACCACCTCCGTGTACCAGCGGCTCGCCGTGGGGGACGGCTCGGACAGCATCATCCGCTCCTACCCGGATCAGGAGGGCCGCCTGCAGCCGGTGAAGGACGAGGCCGGGCAGCCCACCGCCGAGCGCTTCATCGACAGCTCGGATCCGCTGCTCCTGGACAAGTTCCAGCGGCTGGTGGTCCAGGGCACCATGGGGAGTGGGCAGGAGACGCCCTTCGAGGCCGTGCGGCTGGCGGTCGACTCGCCCCTGACCCGGCAGTCCCTGGAGGAGGGCGGCAACGCCGGCTTCCTGCGGGATGGCGCGCGCCTGCTGGTGGTGGTGGTGTCGGACGAGGAGGACTGCAGCTCCACGTCGCGGCCGCCGCCGGTCGCGCTGGGCCAGGACCCCGCGGTGGACGCGTGCAGCTCCCAGGCGGACAAGCTCACGTCGGTGGAGGAGTACTACCGCATCTTCCAGGGCCTGCATGACGGGCGGGGCGCGTCGCGTGAGGTGTTGTGGGCGACCATCGGACCGGTGTCGCTGACGGACAAGCGCGCGGAGGCGGTGACGGAGGTGTCGGGCGGAAAGACCTACGTGCGCAACGTCGACTGCCCGACGTCGTATGGCCCAGGCTACCGGCAGAGCGCGCTGGCGCAGGCGTTCGACTCGACGCGGGCGAACCTGGATTCCATCTGCAAGAGCAACTACCAGCAGACGCTGGTGGACATCGCGGAGCTGGCCACGGTGGCGCAGAGCGTGGACGTGGTGAACCTGCCGGATCCGCGGCTGGCGGTGGTGAACGTGACGCGCGCGGATGGTTCGGTGCAGACGTGCACGGTGGCCAACGGCGACATCCGCTACGAGCCGTCCGGCGAGGACCGCGCCGCGCGCCTGTTCTTCCTGGGCCCGTGCCTGCGGCGCGTGGGCGACACGAAGGTGGAGGTGAAGGTGCTGTGCGCCGGGTAGCCGCGGGCTGATCCGAGCGCCTTCCAGGCGCGTGTCGTGCGAAGGGCCTCGCGTGAAGACGCGGGGCCCTTTTTCGTTGGGACCGGAAGAGGGTGACCCGCCATGTCCGGTGACGTGAAACGGGACGCGCGCGGATCCACTTTTTTCCTCCGAGCGAGCACCCGACCCGACAGGTTGGAACGGCCATCAAACCCCTCGCGCGGGTGTCAGACCGCTTCGCATACTGGCCGGACATCCGCACCGAAGGCGGGTGCGCATGCGAGGGAGGCGACATGGGCGCGGCGGTGGAGCGGTCGGCGTTGGGGGTGGTGGAGGAACTGCGCGAACGGATCCGTCAGCTCCAGGCCGCGCCACGGCGCGCGCTCTCGGTGCTGCGCACGGGCGTGGACGCGGTGGACGCGCTCCTGCCCATGAACGGACTTCCCCTGGGGCACTCGGTGGAGCTGTGCGGCGAGGCGGCGTCGGGGCGCACCAGCCTGGCCCTGCGCGCGGTGGCGTCCGCGCACCGGGAGCAGCGGCTGTGCGCGTGGGTGGATGGTCCCCGGGAGCTGTATCCGCCCGCGGCGTCGGCGCTGGGCGTGGACCTGGAGCGGCTGCTCGTCGTGCGGCCCCGGCTCTTCGCGCAGCGGGTGTGGTCCGCCGTGCAGCTCGCGCGCAGCGGCGCCTTCACGTGCGTGGTGGTGGATCTGACGCACGGCGTGGGCGCGGCGGGACGACCGGAGCGGCTGTCCCTGTCGGAGGCCCGGAAGCTCGCGGACGCGGCGGCGCGGGGCGGAGCGCTGGTGCTGCTGCTGACCTCTCCCGAAGCCCCGGCGGACGGGCTGGCGCGGCTGCGGCTGGAGGCCCGGGGCGTCCAGGGCTGGTCGGTGGAGCTGGAGCGCAGCCGGGGCGGGGGCGTGGGCACGCGCGTCGTGAGCCCCTGGCAGGCGCTGTATCCGGAGGTCGGGCTGGATGCCGGGGCCCGGCTGCTGGACGTGGATGACCTGGGCTGCGACGCGGAGGCGGGTTCGGCGGGGCCGGGCTTCTACCGCGAGCCGGGCGACAGCGTGCGCAACGGCATCGGCATCCTGGGCCAGCGCCCCGGCCGCGACGCGCCCATGCCCTCGCTGCACGAGGGGCTCCCGCCGTCGTCGGGCGCCTGCTGAAGGCATGTCCATGCGGAGGGGCTACCTGCACGTCACGCGCTTCCCGGTGCAGCGCAAGGTCATCGAATCGCCGGGGCTTTCGGGCCAGCCGTTCGTGCTGGTGGAAGAGGTGCGCGGCCAGCGCCGGGTGGCCTTCGCGTCCACGCGCGCGCTGAAGGTCGGCGTGCGGACGGGGATGACGCTGACGGCGGCGACCGCGCTGGAGCCCGAGCTGAAGCACTTCCCCTATCGCCCCCAGGACGAGGCGCAGGCGCTGCGAGTGCTGGGGGAGTCGCTGCTCGGCCTGTGTCCGGGCTTCCAGCGCAGTGCCCCGGACGGCCTCTGGTTCGACGCGGGCGCCGCGCACCTGGTGGGGGGCGAGCCGGAGCTGGGCGCCCGGGTGCTGGAGGTCTGCGCGGAGCAGGGCTACCGGGGGCATGTGACGGTGGCCTCGGAGGCGTTCACCGCGCGGGTGCTGGCACGGCACGGCACCGTGCGGGTGGAGGTGGTGCCCCAGGGGCAGGGCGCACGGGCGCTCGCGCCGCTGCCGCTGCGGGCGCTGGAGGACAACGCGGTGCGCGCCTTCACGGTGCTGGGCCTGTCCACGCTGGGCGAGGTGGCGGCGCTCCCGGCCGGGGCGGTGGTGGCGCGCGGGGGCGCGTCCGCGGCCCGGGTGCACGCGAGGTGCCGGGGCGTGGACGACACGCCCTTCGATCCCGAGCCGTTGGAAGAGGCCCTGGAGGACCGGGTGGTGCTGGACGCGCCCTCGGACACCTTCGAACCCGTGCAGTTCGCGCTCAAGACGCTGTTGGACCGGTTGGGCGCGCGGCTCTCCGGTCGGCAGCGGGCGGCCGTCCGCCTCACCTTCGTCCTGCGCCTGGACCCCACCGGGGAGGCCCAGGTGCCGCTGCTCCTGGCGCGGCCCACGGCGCGGGCGAAGCTGCTGTTGGAGCTGGCCCGACACCGGCTGGGGGAGCTGCGGCTGGAGGCCCCGGTGGCGGAGGTCGCGGTGCGGGTGGACGCGCACGACGTGGACCTGGGCCAACAACTGGCGTTGGGGGACGCGCCGGAGGGGGACGCGGCCCTGGAGGGCGTGCTGTCGCGGCTGGCGACGACGCTGGGGGAGGAGGCGCTGTTCTCCGCGTCCCTGGAGGCGGCGCACCGGCCGGAGGTCGCGCATGGCCCCCGGGCGTTCCATCCCCCGGAGACGCGGCGGGGGTTGTTGTCCACCGCGGAGCCAGAAGGGCCCGTCACCGTGTGGCGCGAGGCGGGGGCGGCCCGGGAGCGGCCCTCGCGGCTGTTGGCCCGGCCGGCGCGGTTGGACGCGGAGCTGGCGGCGTCCGGGGACCTGCTGGCGGCGCGGCTCGCGGGGAAGCGGCACCGGGTGACGGCGATGGCGGGCCCGGAGCGGCTGGGTGGTGAGTGGTGGACGGACACCCCCTACCAAAGGGACTACTACCGCGTGCACTTCGAGGGGCTGGGGCCCGCCTGGGTGTTCCGGGATGGGCGGGACGGGGGCTTCTACCTGCAGGGCCTGTTCGATTGAGGGGGAGGCTGGCGCGGTCCCGGTGGAGGCCCTGACGCTTGTGGCCTAGCGTGAGGGGATGCGCCCCGCCCGAATCCTTCCGGCCCTCCTCGTGTCCGTCGTCCTCACGGCCTGCGCCGCCCCGCAGGTGCGCCCGCAGGGGAGCATCCGCAAGGTGGTGGTGGTGGCGGGCTCGCGCGTGGACGTGCTGCCGACCGGGTCGTTCCGCCAGGACATGATTGGTGAGAGCAACCCGCGCACCGTCATCGCGCGTCAGACCGAGGCGGTGCTCGCCTCGCGCGGCTTCGAGGTGGTGGCCACGCGCCAGTCCCAGGCTCCGGTGCCGCTCACCGACGAGGTGTCGTCCTTCATCCAGCAGAACAAGGCCGAGGCCGGCGTGGTGGTCATCCTGGACTGGCTGGACACGTCGGGCGCGGCGGTGCTGGGCCGGGTGGACGTGGTGCTGCGCCTGGGCGTGGTGGACCCCTCCGGGCAGGTGCTGTGGACGGACACCTTCCGCTCCCAGCCGGTCGTCAGCATGTATCAGGCGCAGGGGGACTGGAACTCGTTCCTGCGCCGCGCCGTCAACGACGCGGTGCAGGTGGTGCCGTGAGCCGCTGTCTTGCCTGCGGCTTCCCCCGTGCGAAGAGGGGGGCATGCGGATCCTGGTGACGGGCGCGGCGGGCTTCATCGGCGCCCACGTCTGTGAGCGGCTGCTCGCGCGCGGTGACGCGGTGGTGGGCCTGGATGCGATGGACGCGGCGCCGGGGGACGTGGCGCTGCGCGAAGCGCGCCTCGCCAGGCTGTCAGCGACGCGTGGCTTCACCTTCCTCGCGGGTGACATCACCGACGCGGCCCGGCTGCGCGAGGCGTTCGCGCTCGCACGCCCCGAAGGCGTGGTGCACCTGGCGGCGCGCGTGGGCGTGCGGGCCCCGGACGCGGAGGCCCCGGCGTACGCGGACACCAACGTGACGGGCTTCGTGCGCGTGCTGGAGGGCTGCCGCGAGGCGAAGGTCGGGCACCTGGTCTACGCCTCCTCCAGCTCCGTGTACGGCGCGGCCACGCCCACGCCGTTCCGAGAGGACGCGCCCGTGGATCAACCACTCAACCTCTACGGCGCCACCAAGCGCGCCAACGAGCTGATGGCGCACGCGTACAGCCACCTGCACCGGCTGCCCACCAGCGGCCTGCGCTTCTTCACGGTGTACGGGCCCTGGGGCCGTCCGGACATGGCGCCCCTGCTGTTCCTGCGCGCGCTGGCGAGGGGAGAGCCCCTCGTGCTGCACGGCGACGGGCGGATGCGGCGCGACTTCACTTTCGTGGACGACGTGGCGGAGGCGGTGCTGCGGGTGCTCGACCGGCCTCCGGAAGCAAGCCCGCCCCAGCGCCTGCTCAACGTGGGCCACGGCGAGCCCGTGGTGCTGGGGGACTTCGTGGCCCTGCTGGAGCGCCACTGGGGCACGCGTGCCCGCGTGACGTCCGTGCCCGCGCAGGCGGCGGAGATGGCCTCCACCTGGGCGGACACCTCCCGCCTGGAGCACGAAACGGGCTTCCGACCCCGCGTGTCCGTGGACGAGGGCGTGGCCCGGCTGGTGGCGTGGTACCGCCAGTGGATGGACGCCAGCGCCGGCCGCTGAGAAAGGCGACGGGCGTCGCCCGGAGCACCTGCTGGCCCCGGCCGACGCCCGTTCGCGAAGATGAAACCCCTACCGTCCGCGTGCGACGGCTACGGCAACACCGCGAGGAAGCCCTGCGCGAAGGTGTTGTTGTCCTCGCGCAGCTCCATCACCGACCGCTGCGCGTCCACGATGGCGCCCAGGTAGAACAGCCCGGAGCCCGTCGAACCCGGCGGCGTGATGGCCTGGGTGTTGAGCTGGCGCGTCGTGCACTGCTGGGGCTGCAACGCGCCCAGGTTCACGAAGCCCAGGGACACCTGCTGCGAGCCCATGGCGACGTCCTGCGGGAACGCCAGCGCGGAGGTGGTGGAGAGGAACAGCTCCAGGCGGCCCGCGTTGGCGCCCGCGGTGGCGGTGCCCTGGTTGCAGACCTTCACCGTGGTGGTGAACATGTTGCCGTTGCGCACGGAGAACGGCGCGGTAACCTGCGTGATGACCAGGTCCGGCGCGTTGCCCACGCCAATGCGGCCCCGCACGAACGTGTTGTTGTCCGTGCGCAGCTCCTGGCCCTCGGAAGACACGGGCAGCAGCGCGCCCAGGAACAGGGGCGACTCCGGCACGGCGGCCGGCGGCAGGGAGACGGAGAAGGGCTCGTCCAACGTGACGCACGTCTCCGGTTGCAGCGAGGGCACCGACAGCATCCCCAGCCGGGAGCGGGTGGGGAAGAACTCCATGCCCTCCGGAGGCAGCACCGGCTCCGCCAGGACGGGCTCGGTGGAGAGGACGACCTCCAACTGCTGGTACTGCGAGGCAGACGTGCCCTGGTTGCAGACGGTGAGGGGCGCCCGCAGCGTCCCGCTGGACGTGACGCTGGCCGGTCCGCCCATGGCCGTGATGACGAGGTCCGGCCGGTTGCCCACGCCGATGCGAGCGCCGACGAAGGTGTTGTTGTCCTCGCGCAGCTCCTGGATGTAGCGGAACGTGTCGACGGCGGCGCCCCACTGGAACGTCTGGGCCTCCGACATCCCGGAGACATACAGGTTGCCCTCCACCGGAATCGACACGCAGGCCCCCGCCTCCAGCGGATCCACCGACGTCCAGGCGGACGGCTGCGGATAGGACGGCCCGGACTCCGCCGGCATGGACAACTGGGGCACGCTCAGCACGTAGAGCTCCACGCGCGATTCGTGGAACGCATCCTGGGTCCCCTGGTTGCAGACGGTGACGGTGGCGGTGAAGGTCTGCCACGGCTGGGCGCTGGCGGGGCCCGTCACGTCCGTGACGACCAGATCGGGGCCGGAGCCTCCGGCGATCCGCCCGAGCACGAAGACGTTGTTGTCCTCGCGCAGCTCCATCAGGCTCTGCGAGCGATCCACGGTGGCGCCCACGAACACCGGATGCTCCAGCCACCCGCCCCACCCGTAGGCGGACACCGTGTCGGACGGGGTCGCGCACTGGCCGGGTTCGAGCTGCGGAACGGGCAGGGTGCCGAACTGCTCCTGGCTGCCGTAGGAGGGCGGCGGCGGCCCCCCGGCCGGAGGCGGACTCCAGCGGTCATCCTGGGACAGGATGAGCGCCACGCTGGTGGAGGAGGACGGCTCATTGCCCACGTTGCAGACGCGCGCGGACACGAAGAACGGGAAGCCCGGTTCGAAGGTGGGGGGCGCCTCCATCGCGGTGACAATCAGATCCGGTCCGGAGCCCAGGCTGATCCGCCCCGCCATGAGGACGTTGTTGTCGCGGCGCAGCTCCTGCTGGGCGGACCAGGTCCCCGGATTGACCAGGGCGCCCACGTACAACGGCTGTTGGTAGCTGCTGCCAGGGGGCCGCCAGGCCGAACCGGTGACCTCGCGCGTGATGCACGCCCCGACGCCCAGCGACGGCACCGACACGCCGTTGACGAGCGCCTGCGTGGACGGCGGTCCGCTCGGGCCGTAGGGCGACGGCTGGACCAGCGAGGGTTCGGAGGACAGGTACACCTCCACGGTGGTGCTGCTCGACATCTCCGTGCCCAGGTTGCAGACGCGCACGGAGGTGGTGAAGGGGCCGCCATCCCGCGCGCTGTCGGGGGCCGTGATCCGGGTGACGGCGAGGTCCGCCTTCATCGAGCCCAGGCCCACACGTCCCGCAGCGAAGCCGTTGTTGTCCCGCCGCTGCTCGGAGTTCGACGTGTCGACGACGCCGCTCAGGTACACGGGCTGCTCGGGCGGGAGCGATGGGGCGTAGGCCTGGAAGGTCGCCCGCTGCGCGATGCACTCGCCTTCGTTCAGATGGAGGTTGGCGTTCGAGCTGCCCAGGAAGAAGTAGCCGGGGAGCGGGCCCGGGAACGAGGGGAACTGGGGCAGGGGCTCCGGCGGCGTGGCGTTCGTGGACAGGTACAGGGAGACGTCAACGCCGGACACGTTGCCGGAGCCCGCGTTGCAGACCGTGTATGTCGCGGTGAAGGACTGTCCCTCCCGCAGGTTCGCGGGGACCTTCAGGTCGCGCAGGACCAGGTCCGCGCCGTACCCCGCGCCCAGCTTCCCGTGCGTGAAGACGTTGTTGTCCTCGCGCAGCTCCATCTGGGTGCGCTGCGAATCCACGACCGCGCCCAGCGTCAGGTCCGTCCGCCAGTTGCCGCCCACCATGGCCTCGGGAGGCAGCTGGACCACCCCTTCCACCCGACGGATCGCGCAGTCACCCGGGGACAGGAAGCCCACATCCGTCGAGCCCACCGGGACCTGGGTCCGCGAATAGATGGGGCCATTCGGGGGCGGAAGCACCACCGCGTCCTCCGTGGACAGGTACAGCTCCAGGCGGGAGGAGTAGGCCGGCTCGGTGCCCACGTTGCAGACCTTGGCCTCGGCGGTGAACGCGCCGTAGGACGGCCCCACGGAGTCAGGCGCCGTCAGCGAGCGGATCACCAGATCCGGACCGCTGCCCACGCCCACGAGCCCCTTCACGAAGGTGTTGTTGTCCTCGCGCAGCTCCGGGACGTTGAGCGTCCCGTCCACGCGAGCGCCCACGTAGAGCGGCGTGTTCGGCGGCGAGGCCGGGGGCACGCTCACGGAGCCCTGCACCATCAGCGTGGAGCACTGTCCGGCATCCAGTCCCCACGTCTGGGCCCCGCCGATGACCGACTCCGTCATGGAGCCCGGGGTGGAGGCGTCCTGGATGGCGGGCAGTGTGGACAGCAGCAGGTCCACCGCCACGGTGCTGCTCCACTCGGTGCCCACGTTGCACACCCGCACGGACGCGTTCATCCAACCATAGGGGAACAGGGTGTCCACGCCCGTCACGTCGGAGACCACGAGGTCGGGCCGGGTGCCGATGCTCAACCGGCCCGCGATGCGCGCGTTGTTGTCCTCGCGCAGCTCCTCCTGGGAGCCCGTCGGATCCACGAGGGCGCCCAGGTACAGCGGCTGCCCGGGCGTGGCCGCGGCGGGGAGCTGGGCGGACGCATCCCCCTGGAGCGTGAGGCACAGGCCCGGCTCCATCCAGGGCACGGACACCTCTCCCACCTGGAGCTGGGTCGGGGACGGGGGTGAACCCGGCGCCGTCGGGGACAGCGTGGCCTGGGTGGAGACGAACAGCCCCACGCGGGTGCCGCCCAGGTAGGAAGAGCCCGCGTTGCACACGCGCAGCTCCACGGGCAGGGACTCCCCGGAGCGCGCGCTGGAGGGGGCCTTCAGCTCGGTGACCACGAAGTCCCCGAGCTCGCCCACGCCCATCAATCCGAGGACGAAGCCGTTGTTGAGCTCGTCCACCTCCTCCACGGACTCGCGCGTGTCGATGAGCGCCCCCAGGTAGAAGGCGCCATCCCCCGTCGCCGCGGGGGGCCGGACCGCGTAGGCGGTCACGGTGCGGGTGATGCACTCCCCGGGCTCCAGCGCGGGCCCCATGTCCACCTCACCCACCACCTGCTGGGAGGAGGGGGGCGCGCCAGGAGGGAGCTGCTGCGTGGGGGTCGTGGACAGCAGGATCTGGAGGGCCACGCCGCTGCCACCGGGGTAGGCGGACTCCGTGCCCCGGTTGCAGACCCGGGCGCTGACGAAGAAGGGGTCGCCCGTGCGCGCGTTGGCGGGCCCCTTCACGTCGGTGATGACCAGGTCCGGTCCCTCGGTGAGGGACTGGGATTGGCGCTTCGCGGACGACGCGACGTCGCCTCCGCAGCCGTTGAATACCAGGGTGCCTGCGATGAGCAGACACACGCCTCTCCATGACGGCGTGGGCCGTGACATGAGTACTCCTTTGGGGGTGGGCGGCTGGGATTAAGTCCAGGCAATCCCAGCCGAAAACGGAATCCGGCTTTTACCACTCCCTGGGAAACATTGCCGCCAGCAGGTCCCCCTGTCCCCCGATGACGCATCACCCGGGGGCGCCGTCCGGGGCACGTGGGCTCCGGACGGCGCGGGTGTCTCAAGGGCTCAGTACGGCAGCAGCACGAACACGTTGCCGGTGAGGCTGTCGTTGTCGGAGCGCAGGTCCGGCCCGTAGGGACCCGAGCCGTCCGGAGCGACGAACGCGCTCAGGTACAGCACCTGATCCGCATAGGCCCCCGTGGGACGCGAGGCGAAGGAGAGCACCGGGGTCGTGATGCACTCGCCCGCGCCCAGCCCTGGCACCTGCGTCTGCCCGATGACGGTCTGGAGCGGCGTCGGGGTGAACGGCAGGCCGTGGGTGGGAAGCAGCGGCGTGGCTTCCGTGGACAGGATGACCTGCACGGGGGTGGGCATGTAGGAGGGGCCGAAGCCCTCGTTGCAGACCGTCACCTGCGGAGAGAACGGAGCCGCCTGGCTCGCGACGATGGGCGCGCTCAGGTCACGGACCACGAGATCCACCCCGTTGCCGGTGCTGATGCGGGCCCCGAGGAAGGTGTTGTTGTCCGAGCGCAGCTCCTGCGTGGATGCCACGCGCGCGGCCACGCGCAGCGGGAGGTCGGGGAACGTGAAGGTGTTGTACGGCACGGCCGTCAGGTAGGCGGGCCCCGGGACGGACACCGTGCGGCACTCTCCGGCTTGAAGGGTGGGCAGCGACGTCGTGCCGTAGGAGACCGCCGAACCGGGATCGAGGTTGCCGGGACCGGAGGCGGACGGTGCCGGAACGTCGGGGTCCGTGGTGAGGAGCAGCTCCAACTGGCCGCCTGAGGTGGCCGCCGTGCCCGCGTTGCACACCGTGGCGCTCATCGGCCCCGGCTGGAACGTGCGGAGATGCGACGGACCGCTCACTGCGGTGACGACCCAATCCGGCCCGGTGCCCACGTCGATGCGGCCGGCGACGAAGGGGTTGTTGTCCGCGCGCAGCTCCGGCTGCTGCTGCCAGGGCTCGACGATGGCGCCCAGGTACAGGGGCTGACCCGGCAGGGCCGAAGGCGGCACGTTGGCCAACGCCTGCTGCGGAGTGACCGTCATGCATTGCCCCGGCGTCAGCTCCATCACGTACGCGGCGCCGCTGAAGCTCCGCGTGGGGGACTGGGGGAAGCCCACGACCCTGGGCATGGGCAGGGTGGCCGTCGTGGACAGGAAGAACGGCACGTACGCCGGATACGTGTTCGCGGTGCCCACGTTGCAGACGCGCACGGACAGGGCCATGGGCGCGAAGGGCAGCGCGCTGGAGGGGCCCGTCAGGTTCGTGATGACCAGGTCCGGCTCATGGCCCACGCCCACGCGGCCCCAGACGCGCGCGTTGTTGTCCTCGCGCAACTCCAGCAAGGTGGCCTGCGGATCGACCGCGGCCGCCAGGTACACGACGGGGTTGGGGTCCGAGGCGCCCGAGGGCAGGGTGGCGGAGGCGTTGATGCGCCGGGTGGAGCACTCCCCCGGGTTCAGGGCCGGCACGGACTCGGTGGTGAGCGGCGCCTGCGTGGCGGTCGCGGAGGAGGAGGGCGTCCCCAGCGTGGGGGTGGTGGCGAGGAACAACCGCACCTGGCTGGGTAACGAGGGCTGCGTGCCCACGTTGCAGACCTTCGCCCGGGCGGAGAACGCCAGACCGGGTTCGAGGGACGCGGGAGCCTCGATGGCGGTGAGCTCCAGGTCGGGGCGCAGGCCCACGCCCATGAGGTTCACCGCGAGGGTGTTGTTGTCCTTGCTCAGCTCCTGCCACCAGTTCGAGGGATCCACCACGGCGCCCACGTACAGGGGCTGGTCCGCCGTGGCCGCTTGCGGGAGCTGGGCGGTCGCGGCGACCGGGACGGTGGCACACCGCCCGCTCTCCAGGGCCGGGATGCTCTGGGTGCCCACCTGGGCATGGGTGGCGGCGGGCGTGACGGGAGGCGCCGATAGGGAGGGGACCGTGGACATGAAGACGGCCACGTCGCTGGGGGACGAATCCGAGGTCCCCACGTTGCAGACCTGCACGCTGGGGGTGAAGGCCTCACCCGGGCGCATGCCGGGCGGTGCCGTCACGCTGCGCACGATGAGGTCGGGCTGGATGCCCACGCCCACCCGCCCGGACACGAACAGGTTGTTGTCCTGACGCAGCTCCTGGAGCGTGAGGGTGGGGTTGACGGCGGCGCCCAGGTACAGCTGTTGATCCCAGTACCCGGCCAGGGGCAGCGTGGCCTGCGCGGCCACGAGCGCCTCGAAGCACTCCCCCGGGTACAGCGAGGGGGTGGGGGTGGTGCCCAGCGAGGACTGCTCGAGGGGCAGCGGCTCCCCCGGGCCAGAGGAGGGCAGCACGAGCGTGTCGACCGTGGACAGGTACAGCTCCACGGACGAGGCGTCGGCGATCATGGGGCCCTCGTTGCACACCGTCGCGGTGGCGATGAAGGGCGCGTCTGGTATCAGGTTGACGGGCGCGTCCAGCCGCGTGACCACGAGGTCGGGACGGAAGCCCACGCCCATGCGGCCGGAGACGAAGCCGTTGTTGTTCTCGTCCTGCTCCGCCTCCTGCCGGTCCACGTCGATGAACGCGCCCAGGAAGTAGGCGCCATCTCCGCCAGGAGAGGGCCAGAGCGCGAGGGCCGGCACGTCTTGCGTGACGCATTCACCCGCCACCAGCCGGGCTACGTTCGTCCGCCCCGCTTCAATCTGCCCCGTGGGTGCCGGTCCGCTTTGGGGCGGGAACTGCTGGGTGGGCCCCGTGGACAGGTAGAGCCGCAGCGAGTGGTAGAGGCTGGTGGTGGGCGCCGGACCCGTATTGCAGACGGTCACCTTCGCGGTGAAGGGGCTTCTGTTCATGAGGGACGAAGGGGCCTGGATCCGGGTGATGACGAGGTCCGGTCCATTGATGACGGAGCGGGCCTGGTTCGCCGGTTGGATCTTCTCGGTGCCGGACGCGCCGCCGCCGCAACCGGTGAACGCCAGTGTGCCCGCGAGGAGCACGTACGAATGCCTCCATGTCGGTCGTTGCCGTGACATGAGTTCTCTCTTTGCTGTGGGTGGGGGACTTCGACTTCAGGCGCGCCGTCAGCCAGGCCCTGGGCGGCGCGCTCGAAAGGTCAGAAGGGTCCCTTGAACGAAAGAGGTGAATGGAAATTCACCTCTTCCGTATCGAATCGTCATTCCACCTGGACCTGCCCGTTCGCGACGAACCACCGCGTGGTGGTGCACGCCCGGGCGAAGGGCGCGTCATGCGTGACCAGCAGCAGCGCGCCGGGGTAGTCGCGCAGCGCCGCCTCCAGCCGTTCGATGGATGGCAGGTCCAGGTGGTTGGTGGGCTCATCCAGCACCAGGGCCCACGCGTGCTGGCCCAGGCCGCGCGCGATGAACAGCTTGCGCGCCTCGCCCGGTGACGGCTGTTCGGACGCGAGCAGCCGGTGGGGATCCACGCCCAGCGCGGCCACCAGGGACATCACGCGCCCGCGCTCCTCCGGGGGCAGCTCCCGCACCGTGTCCAGCGTGGCGCGGGCCTCGGCCTCGCCCAGGTCCTGCGGCAGGTAGAGCAGCTTCTCGCGGGGGATACGGGACTGCTCCAGCAGGGCGTTGAGGAGCGTCGTCTTGCCGGCGCCGTTGGGGCCCTCGATGCGGATGCGCGCCTCGCGGTCCACGTCCAGGTGCGTGGGGCCCAGCACCTCCACGTCGCCGGCCTTCAGTCCCGGCGTGTCGAACGTGAAGAGCCATGGGTTGGGCGAGCGCACGTAGTCCACGAACACCGAACGGCCCACCGTCTTGTCCACGGTGAAGGTGCCCACCGCGGCCTCGGCGCGCTCCAGCTCGCGGCGCTTCACGGTGACCTGGTGGCCCAGGCGGGCCTCGGCCCAGCTCGCGAGCGTGGAGGGCCCCAGGCCGCGCGCATCGCTGTCGTACTTGTTGCGCATCCGCCGGCCGGTGCTGCGCGACAGGGTGGCGCCCTCGTGCTCGCGCCGCGACCGGTCGAGCAGTTGCGCCGCGCGATCCCGCTCCGCCTTCGTCTGCTGGTGGGCTGCGACCTCCGCCTCGCGCTCCGCCTCCCAGTGTCCGCGCGCGGCGGAGTAGGCGCCGGGGTACAGGTGCGCGCCTCCGCCGTGCACTCGCAGGGTGGCGTGGGTGAGCGTCTCCAGCAGCTCCCGGTCATGGGACACGACGACACCAATGCCCCGGAAGCGGCGCAGCGCGGACACCAGCCACGCCCTGCCTTCGGCATCCAGGTGGTTGGTGGGCTCATCCAGCAGCAGCACGTCCGGCTCGCGGGCGAGCGCCGCGCCCACCTGCCACCGCTTGCGCTCCCCCGGGGACAACGTGGGCCAGCGAGACAGGGCGGTGACGTCCAGGCCCAGTTGCCCGTGGAGCCTGCGCGCCAGCGCGTCGTACGCCTCCGCGAACATGGCGATGTCCGGCGTCAGGGCCTCCACGCCCTGCGGACACAGGCACACGAGCGGCGAAGGCGGGTCGAACGCGAGCTGTCCCGCCGTGGGTGTCAGCTCCCCGGACAGCATGCGCAAGAGGGTGGACTTGCCGGCGCCATTGGGGCCGACGAGGCCCGTCCAGCCCGGGGCGAGGTGGAAGTCCACGTCGGTGAGGACGGGGATGGCATCGGTGAACGAGAAGCAGACGCGCTGCGCGCGGAGGGAAGGCGAAGGCATATGAAGCGACTCCTGAATCCGGATGCCAGCGCACACGCCCCTCAGGGACGCGCGGCGGCGGGGTACAGCCAGGGACCGGGGTTTCAGGCGTGCAGCTTCAAGGGTGGAGCGACCTCGCGTGGGGGAAGACCTGTGACGTCCTCCCGCGTGCACAACGGACAACGCGGCTTCCGGTGAAGCATGCAGCGCGGCCCGGGCGGAGTGCAAGCCCGGTCGCGCCGTGATGCGGGCACCGACAGCGAAACCGTCGGTGCCCTGACAGCGATTCCCGGGCTGTGCGTCGCGCCTCGTGGGGTTGCCAAAGCCGGGCCAATCAGGCAATCCCGGGCGCGCCAACAGAGGGGGAAGTACCATGCGGTTGCGCCAAGGGCTGCTGAGCGGCCTGTTTTGCGTTGTCTCCAGTTGTGGTCCCACGACGCCGGAAGAGACGGCGCCGGAGAAGGCTCCAGCACAGGCCCAGGCCGAGCGACTGGTGGCGGAGCGCGGCTTCGACCTGCGAGAGGTGTCGCTGGTGCCGGACGGGAAGGGGAACCGGCACGCGCTCCACTACCGGGGCGTGCCCGTCTTCGGTCTGGAGGCGAAGACGACGGAGGGCCAGACGCTCTTCTCCAACGTCCGCTTCGAGTCCGCGGGCGCGGTGGAGACGGAGGCGCGCATCACCGAAGCGCAGGCCCGGGACGTGGTCCTGGCGGCGCTTCCAGACGTCAGCGCGAAGGTGGACAGCGCGCGGCTCGTGTTGCTGCCTGCCGAGGAGCACCGACTGCGCAAGGGGGCCGCCCTGGATGTCCGTGGCCACCGCAACGCGGAGGACTTCGAGCGGGTGGTGACGGGACTGCGGCTCATCTACCGGCTGAAGCTCACCACGGGCGGCGATGAGCGGCGCGGGTGGAGCGCGCAGGTGGATGCCCTCACCGGCGAGGTGCTGCGCCTGGATCCGATGGAGCGCTCGGGGGTGAGCGTGGTGTTCAAGAAGGGGACGGGCTACGGCTACTACTCGGGCAGGAAAGGCATCCAGGTGGCCTACTCCTCCCTGGGACAGGAGTACTCCCTGCGGGACACGCACTCCAACGTCTACCTGGCGTACATCCCCACGCCGCCGAAGGGCGGCACGTATGCGCCGTTCGTGGGCCCGGACGCGAGCTTCGGCGACGGACTGCTCTACAGCGGCCGCGGGGGATCCCTCGGCGCCAACGGCCAGACCGCGGGGGTGGATGCCTACTCCGCCGTGAACCTGGCGTGGTCCGTCTACGAGACCTTCCTGGGGCGCAATGGCCCGTCCGGCAATGGCACGCCCTTCAAGGTCCGGGTGCACATGCCCAACGAAAACGCCTACTACTACCCCAGCGCGGACGAGCCCATCCTGGGGTTCGGCTATCGCAGTCTCACGTCCAGCCCCAGGGTCCCCATGACGACCACGGACATCGTGGGGCATGAGATGGGCCATGACTTCTTCGCCCGGGAGCTGGCGGGAGACCCCACGGACCTTCCGAGGGAGCTCTCGGAGCAGGCCGGTCTGGACGAGGGGTCGGGGGACATCTTCGGTTTCATCACCGAGCTGCTGCGCGACGCGCAGCGGGCATCGCCGCCGTCGACCAACCTCGACACGGTGCCGCTGAAGCAATCGAACGTCGACTCCGGTGAGGAGACAGGCTCCGTGGTTCGCAACCTCCTCACGCCCGTGATCCCGGAGTGGTTCGACGGCATCGGTCAGGAGAGCGAGCACCTCTCCGGAGGTCCCCTGAGCCGGATGTTCGTGCTCCTGGCCTATGGTTGCAGCAGCTACCCCCTGAACCCCCTTCACTGCACCCTGGTGCCCGAGGGCTTCGGCGGCCTGGGGCCCACGGAGGCGTTTCGCGTCTGGGCGCTCGCGGTGCAGTTGATGCCCCTGGGGTCGGACTACGTCCAGGCCCGCCAGGCGGCGCTTGCCGCCGCGACCTCACGGGATGGCGTCCTGGGTGGCTCCCGGATGAAGGCCGTGGCCGGTGCGTTCGCGGCCATCAACGTGGGCTTCAAGGCGGACACGGCGCCGCCCCAGACCACGCTGAGCTGCCGGCAGGTGAACCGGGACATCGAGTGCACGGGCACCATCACCGACGCGGAAATTCCGGATCAGTACAGCACCGCGCCGCGACTGGTGCTGGACGGCGGCGCGCAGATCAAGACGCTGTCCGGCTGGCAGTTCACGCAGACCCTGCCGGGCACGGGACTGGCGGGCGGCAATCACACCGTCCAGCTCCAGGCGTGGGACTACTGGCAGAACCTGGCCACGAAGACGGTGACGGTCACGCTGGACAAGACCCCGCCCACGGTGGCCTCCGTCACGGTCTCCGGTCCGCCGAAGCAGCCTCGCTACTCCGTCACCGCGAGCGACCCCTCCGGCATCCGTACCGTGGATTTCTTGGACGGCCCCCAGTTCCTGTACGGGGTGTTCGTCCCGCCCTACGAGCAGGTGCTGGACACCTCCACCTGGACCGATGGCATCCATGACGTGGTCATCCAGGCCTCCGACGAATACCTGAACGCCACCGTCCGCCACTTCAACCAGAAGGTGGACAACACGCCGCCCACCCTCGCGATGACGGTGGGCGGCGGGCAGGAGTCACCCTTCAACGTGAGCGTCACGGTGACGGACGCCTCGGAGGTGGCGCGCGTGGACTTCAAGGTGGACGGCCTGGTCTTCGCCACGCGCACGAACGTCGCGACGACGTACCAGGCCAGCTACATCCCCCTGGATCCGCTGGTGCACAACCTCACGGTGGAGGTGACGGACGCCTTCGGCAACAAGGGGACGACGAGCAGGGCGGCGCCGCTCGACCGGACGCCGCCGCAGGTGAGCCTCGTGAAGGAGCAGGTGAGCTCGCTGGTGAAGCTGACGGTGGGCGTCTCGGATGGCTGTGGCATCCAGTATCCGTATGCGCTGTATGTGGATGGAACCCTGGTGGGGCAGCCCACGACGCCGGGGTACGTGCTGGATTTCGGAGCCAGCATGGCGGCGGGCACGCATGCGTTCCAGGCCATCGTCAGTGACCAATGCGGCAACACGGCGAACTACCAGACGGTGTTCTTCAAGGACCTCACGCCGCCAGTCATCACGGCCATCGTGAGGGACGACAGCCAGCCGAAGAAGCCGAAGTTCACGGTGCAGTGCACGGACACGGAAGGCGTGCACCACGTGGAGCTGCGGGAGAACGGAGTCATCCTCCAGACGGACACGACGGTGCCGTATGAGTTCGTGGTGGACACCACGGCCCGTCAGGACGGCGACTTCACGGTGCTGTTCCAGTGCACGGACATCAACGGCATCTCCAGCTCGCCGGAGACGCGCACGGTGACGGCGGACAACACGGGCCCGACGTCCACCCTGACCGTCCATGGCGCGGGCCGCTCGTACTTCGTCTCGGCGGGGACGGTGACGGATCCGCGAGGCATCCAGTCCGTCGTCCTCTCGGGAGGCCTGGTGCCCGGCTTCAGCGTCACGCTGACGCAGGCCCCCTATGCCTTCCA
Organism: Myxococcaceae bacterium; assembly: GCA_004173515.1. Classification (GTDB taxonomy): domain Bacteria; phylum Myxococcota; class Myxococcia; order Myxococcales; family Myxococcaceae; genus Corallococcus. Next base: position 77,500 of record SECN01000053.1, read on the forward strand.
GTGGAACATCCCGGGCACCGGGACCCTCCAGACGCAGCTGCCGTTCTCGGTGACCGCGAAGGACGCGTGGGGCAACACGTCCGGGAAGACGCTGTACTGCACGGTGAACACGGCCTCGACGACGCCGGGTTACCTGACCTGCATCACCCCTCCGTAAGCAGGGAGGCCCAGGCGTCCGCCCCGGTCGGGCGGCGCCTGGGAGCGTGGGACGCTCACCGCATGCGGCCGAAAGGAACGGGAGAAGACCCCCGTGCCTACTCGTCCGACGGAGGCGGCTGCACCCGGCGGGTGGCCGGCATGGGCGCGGTGGCCGTGGCGGCGGCGTTGCGAGCGATCGCCTGGGCGCTCAACGCGGCGGCGGACGGGTTGCGCGCGGGCAGCCGGGGGGCCTCCGGCGCGGGGGCCGGGGCGCCTTCGCGGCCGAAGACGTCCTTGAGCATGGACAGGGTGCCCAGCGCGGCGGTGGCCTCGTAGGGGACGAACATCTTGTTGTCGCCCTTGCCCAGCTCCTGGAGCGTCTCCAGGTAGCGCAGCGCGAGCACCTCCGGGGTGGCGCGGCCGGTGTGGATGGCCTCGAAGGTGAGGCGCGTGGCCTCCGCCTTGCCTTCGGCCTCCAGCATCACGGCGCGCTTGTGGCCTTCGGCGCGAGCGACCTCCGCGTCGCGTTCTGCTTCGGCGCGCAGGATGCGGGAGATCTTCTCGCCCTCGGCCTGGAGGATGGCGGCGGACTTGTCGCCCTCGGCCTTGGTGACCTCGGCGCGGCGCTCGCGCTCGGCGGTCATCTGCTTGGCCATGGCGGCCTTGATGGCCTGGGGCGGTTCAATCTCGCGCAGCTCCACGCGGGTGACCTTCACGCCCCACTTCTCGGTGGCCTCGTCCAGCACCATGCGCAGCTTGGTGTTGACCGTCTCGCGGCTGGTGAGCGTCTGATCCAGCGTGAGGCCGCCCATGACGTTGCGCAGGTTCGTCATCGTGAGCTGCTCGATGGCGAGCGCCAGGTTCTCCACCTGGTAGAGCGCGCGGCCCGGATCGACGATCTGGTAGTAGATGACCGAGCCGACCTCCATGTTGACGTTGTCATGGGTGATGACCTGGACGGTCTCGAAGCCCATGACCTGCTCGCGCAGGTCCACCAGCGTGTTGCGCACGATGCGCGTGCCGCTGCGCATCTCCATGGCGCGGGGGCTGTCCATGAAGGGGATGAGGATGTTCAGGCCGCTGGAGGCCACATGGTGGAACTTCCCCAACCGCTCCACGACCATCACCTTGGCCTGGGGAACGATGCGAACTCCGGTGATGAGCCCGAACGCGACGGCGGCCGCCGCGAAGAGCAGAACAATGGTCAGTCCCATCCTGCGTTCTCCTTCTTGGGTCGCGGCTGAGGCAGCGCGACCTCGTGGGACGCCGACGGGCGTCGCACCCACAACTTGAGTCCTTCGATCTGCTCCACGGTGACGCGTTCGCCTTCGGGCAGGGGGCCCGACAGGGAGCGCGCCATCCACAATTCGCCGTTGATGCGCACGGTGCCCCCGTGCGGGTCGGACAGCGCCTCCGTCACCACGGCCTCCTGGCCCATCATCGCTTCGATGCCCGTCTTCAAATGCACGGCGTCGCGCATGAAAACGTGTTTGAAGATGGTCCGGGACGCGCCGAAGAGGGCCGTGGACACCAGGGTGAAGACGACGAGCTGACCGTCGAAGCCCAGCCCCGCGCCGGCCATCAGGGACGCCATCAGGGCGCCCACCGCGAACCAGAGCGTGACGAAGCCGGAGAGCTTGATTTCGAGCGCCCCCAGGACGATCGCGGCAATCAACCAGAGCTGCCAGGCGGTGGGGTCCATGAGGTCCTTGTTTGGCAGCCGCTTCGCCTTCCTGTCAAACCGGGCGACCGGGCGTCAGGAAACAATCGTTCCGGAGGGTGGGTTGCGGGCGAGGACCTCAGGGTCCGCTCTGGGGGAGGGCCCATGCCATACCTGTCCATCCGTGGCACCCGACTGTACTACGAAGACACCGGAGGCAGCGGGGAGCCCGTGCTCTTCAGCCACGGGCTCCTGTGGGATTCCCGGCTGTTCCGCGATCAGGTCGCGGCGCTGAGGGGGCGCTACCGGTGCATCGTGTACGACCACCGGGGGCAGGGGCACAGCGAGCCCCCGCCTGGTGGCTCGGCCATCGACCTGCGCACGGTGTACGAGGACGCGGTGGCCGTCATCCAGGCGCTGGGGCTGGCGCCGTGCCACTTCGTGGGCCAGTCGATGGGAGGCTTCGTGGGCCTGCGGGTCGCCGCGCGGCACCCGGAGCTGCTGCGGTCGCTGGTGCTGCTGGACTCCTCCGCGGCGGCGGAGCTGCCCCTCACGCTGGCGCGCTACCGGCTGCTCACCACGCTGACGCACTGGCTGGGCCTCAGGCCGGTGGTGGATCCCATCATGTCGCTCTACTTCGGGCGCACCTTCATGCGGGATCCGGAGCGCGCGGCGGAGCGGGCCCTGTTGCGCCGGCAGCTCGCGGACAACCCCCGCGAGGTCTGGCGCGCGATGCAGGGGGTCATCCACCGCCGCAGCGTGGAGGGGGAGCTGCACCGCATCGCGACGCCGACGCTGGTGCTGGTGGGCGACGAGGACCTGGTGACGGTGCCGGAGCGGGCGGAGCGGCTGCACCAGCGCATCCGGGGCTCAAGGCTCGTGCGGCTGCCCTGTGGCGGGCACATGTGCATCCTGGAGCAGCCGGAGGCGGTCAGCGCCGCGCTGCGCGACTTCCTGGAGACGGCGGAGGCGCCCGCCTGGGTGGAGGAGATCCGCGGCTTGGGTTGAGAGGGATTGGAGCCCTCCCGCACCGACCTCCTGGAGCGGCGTGAACCGCCAGCCCCAGGAGGTGGCCTGCTGCGTGAGGCTACGCCTTGGCGGCGGGAGCGCGGCAGACGAGCTCCTCGGAGGGCTTGGGCTGCGCGGCCGCCTGCGGCTCGGACGGGGCAACCGGGCTCGCGCCCGAGCAGAGGCCGTACTCGCCGCAGGTGATGACGTCGCCGCCGTTGTCGCAGAGCCAGTTGCAGGAGCCGGTGGGCTTGCACACCTCGCCACAGTCACGAGGCGCGGCGACCGCGGACATCGGGGCGAGGAGGAGGGCCGCGGCACCGGCGAGGAGGGTCTTCGAGATCAGCTTCATGGGGTGACTCCTGTATGGGGTTGAGCAACGTGCTGCTCAAATTCATACGAAATCCCCCGTGTGCCCTGGTCGTGGCCTCACCCAAAAAAGGCTTCAAGGCAGACACCCCCGCCCTGCCCACCGCGTGAGCGGGCAAGGCCGGGGCGCCCTTCGTCAATTCCTAGCCGCGGGCCTCGGGGGCGGGCTCATGGCAGGTCAGGTCCGCATCCTCGGTCGTCGTTGGCTGCACGGACGCCTGCGGTTCGGACGGCGCAACCCGGCTCGCACCCGCGCAGGTGCCGTAGTCGCCACAGGTGATGACGAAGCCGCCGACCGCGCAGACGATGGTGCACGGCGTCGTGGGCTTGCACCGCTGATCACATTGCAGCGGCAGAGCGCTCGCGGTCAGGGGAGCCAGGAAGAGGACCGCGGCACCCGCGAGGAAGGTCTTCGAGATCATTTTCATGGAGATGTCTCCTGAGAAAGGGATGTCTAGCCCCGGGCCGGCGCGTCAGGGGCGCGGCAGACGGGCTCCGAGTCCTCGCTGGAAGGGGGCTGCACGGGCATCTGCGGAGCGGCGGGCTCGATGATGGGCCCCTTGCAGACGCCGTACTCACGGCAGGTGATGATGGATCCATCCGCCATGGAACAGCGGAAGATGCAGGACTTGATGGGCGAACACACCGATTCGCAGTCGAACCCCGCGGCGAAGGAGGTCAACGGCGAGAGGAGCAGCGCTGCGGCACCAGCGAACAGGGCCTTCGAGAACAGCTTCATGGTGTGCCTCCAGAGAGAGAACCGCTCGGGCCGCGAAGCCGGTCCGGACGAATGCCAGTCACGATGACAGACCTCCTGTCAGGCAATGGCTTGTCCATCCCGGGATTGCGGGTCCAGTCATATTTGAACTCAAAGCAGGTAAGATTGGCAACCCGGGTCGGGGCAGGTTGGAGCACGTCGCTTCATGGGCCTGGGGACAACCCATGAAGTCACTCCCTTGAAACACGAAGATCCAATCTAGCGCCTGAACGCACGGTCAGTATCCTGATCCGGCGTGAGCTACGCCGAGCTGGTGTGCAGATCCCACTTCTCCTTCCTGCGCGGCGCGTCCCATCCGGAGGAGCTGGTGGCGGCGGCGGCGCGGCGGGGGCTGTCCGCCCTGGCGCTGACGGATCAGGACGGGCTGTACGGCGTGGTGAAGGCGCACCTCGCGGCGAAGGAGCACGGGGTGAAGCTGCTCCTGGGCGCGGAGCTGACGCTGGAGGACGGCCCCCCGGTGGTGGTGTACGCGCGGGACGCGGGCGGGTACGCGAACCTGTGCCGGCTGGTGTCCCACAGCCGGATGACGCACCCCAAGGGCGAGGCGGGCCTGCCCTGGCGCAAGCTGGCGGAGCACGCGTCGGGGCTGCTCGCGCTGTTGCCCGGGCCCGCGCCGCTGGAGGCGGTGGCCCCGCTGGCGGAGGCCTTTCCGGGGGCCTTCCACGTCGGCCTGAGCCGCTCACTGTCCGCGGGGGACGTGGTCCGGGAGGCCCGGGCGGACGCGCTGGCCCGGGCGTTGGGCGTGCCGCTGGTGGTCCACAACGACGTGCACACGCACCACCGGGAGCGGCAGCCCTTGCAGGACGTGCTCACCGCCATCCGCCACGGGGTGACGGTGGATCAGGCGGGCACGCGGCTGTTCCCGAACGCGGAGCGGACGCTGAAGTCGCCCGGGGAGATGGCGCGGCTGTTCGCGGATCGGCCGGAGGCGCTGGCGCGGACGGTGGAGCTGGCCTCGCGCTGTGAGGCGTCGCTGGACGCGCTGCACTACCACTTCCCGGAGGAGGACCTGCCCGAGGGCCGCACGGCGGACACCCACCTGCGGGCCCTGACGGAGGCGGGGCTGCGCACGCGCTACCCGGCGGGCGTGCCACCGGAGGTGACGCGTCAGATTGAACACGAGCTGCGGCTCATCGCGGCGCTGGAGTTCGCGGGGTACTTCCTGGCGCTGTGGGACATCGTGATGTTCGCGCGGGGGCGGGGCATCCTCTGTCAGGGGCGGGGAAGCGCGGCGAACTCGGCGGTCTGCTACGCGCTGGGCATCACCGCCATCGACCCGGTGCGCATGGGGCTGCTGTTCGAGCGCTTCCTCAGCATGGAGCGCCGGGAGCCGCCGGACATCGACGTGGACTTCGAGCACGAGCGCCGCGAGGAGGTGCTCCAGTACGTCTACGCGAAGCACGGCCGCCAGAAGGCGGGCATGGTGTGCGAGGTCATCTGCTACCGGGGCCGGCTGGCGCTCCGGGAGGCGGGCAAGTCACTGGGGCTGTCGTTGGATCAGGTGGACCGGCTGTCGCGGGTCGCCTCGGCGCATGGCTTCCAGGTGACGCCGGACGTCCTCAAGGAGGCGGGCCTGTCACCCACGGACGGGAGGGTGCTCCGGACGCTGTCGGTGGCGAAGGAGCTGGAGGGCGTGCCCCGGCACCTGTCCATCCACGTGGGCGGCTTCGTGATGACGCGCGAGCCGCTGGTGGACCTGGTGCCGGTGGAGAACGCGGCGATGCCGGGGCGCAC